>JAGWVB010000029.1 GCA_018971105.1 Burkholderiales bacterium | reverse complement strand
TCGCCAACCGCGGCGAGATCGCGCTGCGCATCCAGCGCGCCTGCCGCGAGCTCGGCATCGAGGTCTGCCAGGTCTATTCCGAGGCCGACCGCGACTCGCTGCCGGTGCGGCTGGCCGACCAGGCGGTGTGCATCGGCCCGGCGCGGGCCGGCGAGAGCTACCTGGCCGGCGAGCGCGTCGTCGAGGCGGCGCTGGCGCTGCGCGCCGACGCCGTCCACCCCGGCTACGGCTTCCTGTCGGAGAACGCCGCCTTCGCCGCGCTGTGCGAGCGCCGCGGCCTGATCTTCGTCGGCCCGCCGCCGGCGGCGATCGCGGCGATGGGCGACAAGGCCTCGGCCCGCGCGATCGCGCTGGCCGCCGGCGTGCCGGTCACGCCGGGCTCGACCGGCGTGCTGGCCTCGGCCGCCCAGGCGCGCGAAGTCGCCGCCGGGCTCGGCTACCCGGTGCTGCTCAAGGCGGTGGCCGGCGGCGGCGGCCGCGGCATGCGCGTCGTCGCCGGCGCCGGCGAGCTCGAGCCGCAGTTCGACGCCGCCCGGCGCGAGGCCCAGGCGGCCTTCGGCGACGGCACGCTCTACCTCGAGAAATACCTCAGCGGCATCCGCCACGTCGAGATCCAGATCCTGTCCGACGGCGAGACCGTGCTGCACCTGGGCGAGCGCGACTGCTCGTCGCAGCGGCGCAACCAGAAGCTGGTCGAGGAGAGCCCCTCGCCGGGCCTGGGCGCGGCGCTGCGCGAGGCGATGGGCGAGGCGGCGGTGCGGCTGTGCCGCCAGGTCGGCTACCGCAGCGCCGGCACCGTCGAGTGCATCGTCGAGCCGGCGGCGCAGCGCTTCTACTTCATGGAGATGAACACCCGGGTGCAGGTCGAGCACCCGGTGACCGAATGCGTCACCGGCATCGACATCGTCAAGCAGCAGATCCGCATCGCCGCCGGCGAGCGCCTGGCGCTGCGCCAGGCCGACGTGCGGCTGCACGGCCACGCGATCGAATGCCGGATCAACGCCGAGGACCCGGCGGCCGGCTTCGCGCCCAGCCCCGGCCTGCTGACCGCGGTGCATTTCCCGGGCGGGCCCGGGGTGCGGGTCGACTCGCATGTCCAGGCCGGCAGCGTCATCGGGCCGCATTACGACTCGCTGATCGCCAAGCTGGTGTGCTGGGGCGCCGACCGCGACGAGGCGCTGGCGCGGGCCCGGCGCGCGCTGGCCGAGCTGCAGATCGAGGGCGTGCGCACGACCGCGCCCTTCCTGGCGCGGCTGCTCGACAGCGCCGAATTCCGCCGCGGCGAGGTGCACACGCGCTTCGTCGAGACCCTGCTCGAGGAGGCCGCCGCATGAAGCCCGAAGCCGCCGGCCGCTACGGCCTGGTCGACGTCACCTTGCGCGACGCCCACCAATGCCTGTGGTCGACCCGCATGACGACGCCGATGATGACGCCCATCCTCGCGCGGCTGGACGAGATCGGCTACGACTACGTCAACATCCTCGGCGGCGCGGTCTTCGACGTCCAGGTCCGCTACCTGCGCGAGAACCCCTGGGAGCGGGTCGGCCTGCTGTGCAGCCGGCTGCGTACGCCCTGCGACGGCCTGACGCGCGGCCAGAGCCTGTACACCTTCGAACTCTTTCCCGACGACGTGGTGGCGCTCAACTCGCAGGTGCTGGCGCGCCGCGGCCTGCAGGTGCTGACGGTCTACGACGCGCTCAACGACATGCGCAACATCGTCTCGTCGGTGCGCTCGGCGCAGGCGGCCGGGATGCGCGTCAACGCGATGATCGTCTACACCCTGTCGCCGGTGCACACCGACGCCTATTTCGTCGAGCGCGCGCGCGAGCTGCTGGCGCTGCAGGTCGACTTCGTCAGCGTCAAGGACCCGACCGGCCTGCTGACCCCGGCGCGCGCCGAGACCCTGTTCCCGGCGCTGGTGGCGGCCTGCGGCGCGACGCCGCTGCAGCTGCACATGCATTGCCAGTCGGGGCTGGCGCCGCAGGTGCACGAGGTGGCGATGCGCCACGGCTTCGCCTTCGGCCACAGCGCCGCGCAGCCGCTGGCCCATGGCGCCTCGCACCCCTCGGCCGAGGAGCTCGACGACCGCGCCCGCGCGCTCGGCCTGGCCACCGGCATCGACCGCCGCGCGCTGGCCGACGTCAGCGGCTATTTCGGCCTGCTCGCCGAACGCGAAGGCAAGCCGCGCGGCGCGGTCGCGGCCTACGACCCCGCGCTCTACGAGCACCAGGTGCCGGGCGGCATGATCTCCAACCTGCGCTCGCAGCTCGCGGCGATGGGCATGGAGCACCGCCTGCCCGAGATCCTCGAAGAAGCGGCGCGGGTGCGCTGCGACCTCGGCTACCCGATCCTGGTCAGCCCCTTCGCGCAGTACATCGTCACCCAGGCGGTGCTCAACGTCGTCCAGGGCGAGCGCTACCGCACCATCCCCGACGAGGTGCGCAAATACGCCCAGGGCCATTACGGCCGGCTGGCCGCGCCGCCCTCGGACGAGTTCCTCGAGCGCGCCGAGCTGCGCGGCCGCGACCGCAGCGACCAGCGCGCCGGGGCCGACCTGGCGCCCGCGCTCGGCCGCCTGCGCGCCGAGCTCGGCGCCGCCGCCGGCGACGAGGACCTGCTGCTGGCCGCCTTCTACGACCGCAGCCTGATCGAGCCGCTGGCCGCCGGGCTGCCGCCCTGCCGCTACGGCACGACGCCGCTGATGGAGCTGCTGCGCTTCATCGAATCGCGCAGCGACATCGGCCAGGCCCGCATCCGCTGGGGCGACACCGAGATCCGCCTGATCGCCTGATCGCCTGATCGCCCGAGCGCCCAAGCGCCCGAGCGACCGAGCGGCCGAGCGCCCGAGCGCCCGAGCGCGCCCGAGCGCGCCGTGGCGCACCACGACCCGTCTGCCGCGAGGCGGGCGGCGACGACGCAGGGCAGGCCGGCAAGTTGAGGCCGACGGCCGGCTCCTCCGGCGCAGGGAGAATCGGACTGTCTACCGCGCGACCAGGACGGGCCGCGAACGAAGGAGAGGAAACGACCATGAGCGAGCCCGACAAGAGCGCGCCTTCGGAGTCCATCGCGCTGCGCGCGTTCTCGATGCTCGAGCAGGTCGCGCGGGCCGCGGGTCCGCTCTCGCTGGAAGAGCTGACCGTGGCGCTGGGCCTGCCCAAGCCGAGCGTGTTCCGCATCGCCAACCTGCTGCGCGACGCCGACCTGCTGAGCCGGGAGCCGGCGAGCAAGCGCTACACCATGGGCCCGCGGCTGGCCGCCTTCGCGATCGACCTCTGGCGCAGCGACACGATGCGCCAGCATTGGCATGGCGCGCTCGAGGAGGCGGTCGCGGCGATCGGCGAGAGCTGCAACCTGACCCTGCTCGAGGGCGACAAGGTGCTGTACCTGGACCGGGTCGAGACCAACCACCCGCTGCGCCTGCATCTCGAGGCCGGCACGCGCGTGCCGCTGCATTGCACCGCTAGCGGCAAGCTGTTCCTGAGCGCGATGGCCAAGGACGAGGTGCAGCGCCTGCTCGGCCGCGAGCCTTACGAGCGCTTCACGCCCAAGACCTTGACGAGCCTGAAAGCGGTGCAGGCCGACCTTGCCCGCGTGCGCAAGACCGGCATCGGTACCCACGACAGCGAGCGCTTCGCCGATTCGGTCGCCATCGCCGTGCCGGTGCTGGGACGCGGCGGCGAGATCGTCGCCGCGGTGGCGATGCACGCGCCGTCCTCGCGCGCCAGCCTGGCCACCTGCATGGGCTATGTCGACGCGCTGCGCCGGGCGGCCTCGAAGATCGCGCTGACCCTGACGCCCAGCGGCCCGGTCGTCGGCGCCACGCGGGGGCGGCGTACCGCCGCCCGCCCAGCGCGGCGGACGGTCTAGCCGGCCCGGCCCTCCCGGTCCGCGCGCGCGTCGGCTTCAGGCACTGCGCACCATCGGCCGGCCGCCTCAGCCCGCCGGCTTGGCCCGCGGCACCCGCCCCATGAGATAGAACTCGTCGTTGGGCCGCATCGACAGCACGTTCGCGAGCCGGTTCGACAGGCCGAAGAAGGCCGTGATGGCAGCGATGTCCCAGATGTCCTCGTCGGTGCAGCCCTGCTCGTGCAGGGCCTTGAAATCCGCGTCCGAGATCGATCTCGAATCCGCAGCGACCTTGAGGGCGAACTCGACCATCGCGCGCTGGCGCGGCGTCAGGTCGGCCTCGCGCGGATTGACCGCGAGCTGGTCGGCCAGCAGCGGTTTCTTCTCGTACACGCGCAGGATCGCGCCATGCGCGACGACGCAGTACAGGCAGCCGTTGGTGGCCGAGGTCGCGACGATGATCATCTCGCGCTCGCCCTTGGTCAGCGTGCCCGTGTCCTTGAGCAGCAGCGCGTCGTGATAGGCGAAGAAGGCGCGCCATTCGGCCGGCCGGTGCGCCAGCGCGAGAAAGACATTCGGCACGAAACCGGCCTTGGCCTGGACCTCGAGGATGCGCGCGCGCAGGTCCTCGGGCAGGTCCTTGATTTCGGGTACGGGGAAGCGCGAGATCGGGTGCGTCATCTGCCGGGCTCCTGGTTCAGGTTCGAAACTGCATCGCGTGCAGCCGCGCATAGAGGCCGCCGGCGGCGATCAGCTCCGCATGCGTGCCCTGTTCGGCCAGGCGCCCGGCTTCCATGGCGAGCACGCGGTCGGCATGTTCGATCGTCGAGAGCCGGTGCGCGATCACGAGCGTCGTGCGGCCCTGCATCAGCCGCTCCAGCGCCTCCTGCACGGCGCGCTCGCTCTCGCTGTCCAGGGCCGAGGTCGCCTCGTCGAGGATGAGGATGGGCGCGTCCTTGGCGATCGCGCGCGCGATCGCCAGGCGCTGGCGCTGGCCGCCCGAGAGCTGGCTGCCGTTGTGGCCGATCCGCGTCTGCAGGCCCTGCGGCAGGGCGTCGACGAAGGCGAGCAGGTTGGCCGCCCGCAGCGCCGCGCGCACCTGCTCGGTCGTCATCGCGCCGCCCAGGCTGACATTCGCCTCGACCGTGTCGTTGAACAGGATCACGTCCTGGCTCACGAGCGCGAACTGGCGCCGCAGCGCGTGCACGTCCCAGTCGCGCAGCGCGACGCCGTCGAGCGTGATCGTGCCGGCGCCGGGCTCGATGAAGCGCGGCAGCAGGTTCACCAGCGTCGTCTTGCCGGCACCCGAGGGGCCGACCAGCGCCACCGTCTCGCCGGCATGCACCTGCAGCGAGAGGTCGTCGACGGCGGGCAGGCCGTCGTCGCGGTAGCGCAGGCTCACGCCGCTGTAGCGGATCTCGCCGCGCGCGCGGCCGCCGTCGAAGCTGCCGCCGCTCTCGACCGGCGTGTCGTCGACCAGATCGAGCCCGCGCTCGACCGCGGCCAGGCCGCGCGTCATCGGCGACATCACGTCCGAGAGATGCTTGGCCGGTGCCACCAGCTGCAGCAGCGCCGAGACGAAGGCGACGAACTGGCCCACCGAGGTGTGGCCGGCGCGGCTCTGCCAGAGCGCGATCGTGATCACGACCGAGAGCGCGCAGGCGGCCAGCATCTGCGTCACCGGCGTCAGCGTCGCGCCGGCGACGACGGCCTTGAGCATGAGCCGGCGCACGCGGTTCGCGCGCTCGAAGAAGCGCTCGCCCTGGTGCGCCTCGGCGCCGTGCAGGCGCACGATGCGCCAGGCCAGCACGTTCTCCTCGACGACATAGGCCAGGCTGTCGGTCGCCGCCTGGCCTTCGACCGTGAGCCGGTGCAGGCGCCGGCCGAGCACGCGCACGACGAGCGCGATGGCCGGGAACAGCAGCGCGACGATGAGCGTCAGCTGCCAGTTCGTGACGAGCAGGATCACCAGCAGCACGACGAGGATGAGCGAGTCGCGCGCCAGCGTCAGCACCGACCCGGTGAGCAGTTGCACGCCCGTCTGGGCCTCGTAGACCAGGGTGTTGGTCATGCCGCTGGCGGTGCTGGACGTGAACAGCGTCGGCGCGGCGGCGAGCACGCGCACGAACATGTGCTCGCGCAGCAGCAGCACGGCGCGGTTGGCGACCCAGGCCAGCCCGTACTGGGCGACGAAGGCCGAGGCGCTGCGCACCGCGAAGAGCGCGATCAGCACCGTCGGCACCGCCCACAGCGGCAGGCGCGACGAGGCGAAGCCGTCGTCGAGCAGGTATTGCAGCAGCTTGGGGATGGCGCCCTCGGTGGCCGCGGTGACGGCCGCCGCGAGCAGCGCCGCGATCAGCCCGCCCCAGCTGTTCTTCATGTACGGCTTGAGGCGGGCGAGTCTTTGCAGCAGGTTGGGCATGAGGCGGCGGGGTGGCGGGCGCGCAGATTATCGGCGGCGCCCCGGGGGCCGCCCCGCTGCTGCCTACAATCCGCGCTGGATACGCCAAGCATGTCGACCGTCTACGATGCCGAACCTGACCGCTGAAATCCGCCGCCGCGGCTGCGTGGCCCTGATGCTGGGCGTGCTGGCCCTGCCCAGCTGGGCCGAGTTCAAGATCGAGATCGCCGGCGTCGGCGCGACCCAGATCCCGATCTCGATCGCCCCCTTCCGCGACGAGGGCGCCGCCCCGGTGGCGGTGTCGCAGGTGATCCGTGCCGACCTCGACCGCAGCGGCGTCTTCCGCACCCAGAACGCCGCCGCGGCGCTCGACGAGCTCAGCAAGCCCGACCTCGCGTCCTGGCGCGCGAGCGGCGCCGACGACCTCGTCGCCGGCTCGGTGAACCGGCTCGCCGACGGCCGCTACGACGTGCGCTACAAGCTCTGGGACCTCGTCCAGGGCGCCGACCTGCTCGGGCAGAGCGAGGTCGTGCTGGCGCCCGACCTGCGCCTGGCGGCGCACCGCGCCTCGGACGCGATCTACTTCAAGCTCACCGGCGTGCGCGGCGTCAACGCCACCCGCATCGCCTATGTCGTGAAGTCGGGTCGCCGCTACATGCTGCGCGTGACCGACGCCGACGGCGAGGGCGGACAGGTCGCGCTCGCCAGCCCCGAGCCCATCATCTCGCCGGCCTGGTCGCCCGACGGCAAGCAGCTCGCCTATGTCTCGTTCGAGACCCAGAAGGCGGTCGTCTGGACGCAGAGCCTGATCACCGGCCAGCGCCGCATCATCGCCAACCTGCGCGGCAGCAACAGCGCGCCGGCCTGGTCGCCCGACGGCCAGCGGCTGGCGGTGACGCTGTCGGTCGACGGCCTGTCGCAGATCTACATCGTGCCCGCCACCGGCGGCAAGCCGCAGCGCCTGACGCACAGCAATGGCATCGACACCGAGCCGCGCTGGGCGCCCGACGGGTCGAGCCTGTATTTCGTCAGCGACCGCGGCGGCGGACCGCAGATCTACCGCATCCCGGCGGCCGGCGGGCCGGTCCAGCGCGTGACCTTCGACGGCAGCTACAACATCAGCCCGGCGCTCAGCCCGGACGGCACGCAACTGGCCTATATCTCGCGCCAGGCCGGCAACTTCAAGCTCATGCTGATGGACCTCGCCAGCGGCACCTCGACTTCGCTCACCGACACGCTGGACGACGAGAGCCCGAGCTTCGCGCCCAACGGCCGGCTCATCCTGTACTCGACGCGCCAGGGCGGCGCCTATGTGTTGATGACGACGACGCTGGACGGCAAGATCAAGACGCGCCTGCTGAGCGGATCGTCGAACGTGCAGGAACCCTCATGGGGTCCCTTCGGGCGCTGAGCGCCTGCCACCGAACGCCGACGCTGGAATGCAGACCATGGATCCCAGGACCTCGCGCTGCCGCGCGGCCAGGCGGCTCGCCTCGGCGCTGCTGCTGGCCTTGAGCGCCGGCTGCAGCACGACCCCGCCCGGCGCGCAGGGCGGGGCGCCGGTCGAGACGCGCGACGCCTTCGGCGGTGGTGGCGGTGGTGGCGGCGGCGGCGGCGGTGCGGCGCAGACCGCGCCGGCGCCGCAGTCGCAGGTCGCCACGGTCGCCCTCGGGGCGTCGGGCGGTTCAGGTGGTGCCGGTGGCGCGGGCGCGGATGGCGCGCTGGCGCAGGGCCACGTCGTCTATTTCGACTTCGACAGCTACACCGTCAAGGACGCATACCGGCCGCTGATCGAGCGCTATGCCAGGCTGCTGGTGGCGAACCCGCAGCGGCACCTCGTCGTCGAAGGCCATACCGACGAGCGCGGCGGCCATGAATACAACCTCGCGCTGGGGCAGAAGCGCGCGTCCGAGGTCGTGCACGCGCTGCTGCTGCTGGGGGCGAAGGAGTCGCAGCTCGAGCCCGTGAGCTTCGGCGCCGAGCGACCGGCCGATCCCGGCCACGACGAAGCCGCCTGGGCCAAGAACCGGCGCGCCGAACTGAAGGAACGTTGAGATGCATCTACGCAAGCCTGGGGTGGCCGCCGTCGCCGCCCTGCTGATCCTGGCCGCCGGAACCGCGCGCGCCGGCCTGTTCGACGACGACGAGGCGCGCAAGGCGATCAACGACCTGCGCAGCCGCGTCGCCGCGGTCGAGGAATCCAGCAAGTCGCGCGCCGACGCCAACAGCGCCGAGCTCACCGACCAGCTCGGTGCGATCCGGCGCAGCCTGCTCGACCTCAACAACCAGCTCGACTCGATGCGCAGCGACATCGCCAAGCTGCGCGGCAACGACGAGCAGCTCGCGCGCGACGTCGCCGACCTGCAGCGGCGCCAGAAGGACGTCGACCAGGCGATGGACGACCGCCTGCGCGCGCTCGAACCGGTCAAGGTCACGCTCGACGGCAAGGACTTCACCGTCGAACCGGACGAGAAGCATGCCTACGACGACGCCATCGGCGCCATCCGCGGCGGCGATTTCGCCAAGGCGGTGACCTTGCTGGGCGATTTCCAGCGCCGCTATCCGGCCAGCCCCTACGGCGATTCGGTGCGCTACTGGACCGGCAATGCGCTCTACGGCAAGGGCAGCTACAAGGAGGCGATCGCCGCCTACCGCGCCTTCGTCACCCAGTCGCCGAACCATCCGCGCGCGCCCGAGGCGCTGCTCGCGCTGGCCAACAGCCAGGCCGAGATGAAGGAAACCCGCGCCGCGCGCAAGACGATCGCGGAGCTGATCAGGAACTACCCGCAATCCGACGCGGCCAAGGCCGGCCGGGAGCGCCTGAAATCGTTGCGGTAGCCGGGGACGCCGACCTCGAGCGGCGCTTCGGCGCACTGCGCCGGCTGCACGGCGACGACGGCTACGCACGCATCCGCGGCGCGCATGTCGCCGTCGTCGGCCTGGGCGGCGTCGGCTCCTGGGCCGCCGAGGCGCTGGCGCGCAGCGGGGTCGGCGCGCTGACGCTGATCGACCTCGACCATGTGGCCGAGTCCAACATCAACCGCCAGGTCCAGGCCCTGGGCGCGACCGTGGGTCAGCACAAGGGCGAGGCGCTGCGCGCGCGCATCGCCGACATCCATCCGGGCTGCGCCGTGACGGTCGTCGACGCCTTCGTCGAGCCCGGGAACTGGCCGGCGCTGCTGCCGGCGCCGGTGGGCGCGCTGATCGACGCCTGCGACCAGGTGCGCGCGAAGGCGGCGCTGGCGGCCTGGGCGCTGGCGCTGGCGCTGCCGGCGGTCTGCGTCGGCGCCGCCGGCGGCAAGCGCCAGGCGCAGGCGGTGGAGGTGCAGGACCTGGCCGAGACCACGCACGACCCGCTGCTGGCGTCGCTGCGCCAGCGCCTGCGCAAGGAGGGCGCGGCGCCGCGCCAGGGCCGCATCGGGCTGCGCGCCGTCTACTCGCGCGAGAGCGTGCGCGCGCCCGATGCGCTGTGCGCCGGCGAGCAGGCCGGCGACGGCACGCTCAACTGCCATGGCTATGGATCGAGCGTGATGGTGACGGCGACCTTCGGCATGGTGGCCGCGGGTGAGGCGATCGCACAACTCGTGGCGCCGCGGTGACCGAAGGCCTCAAAATCCTGGCTATAATGTGAGGCTCTGCGGACGGGTCGTTAGCTCAGTCGGTAGAGCAGCGGACTTTTAATCCGTTGGTCGCGTGTTCGAGTCACGCACGACCCACCACGCGACAGACCAGCAATCGCAGACAGGTTTCAGGGCTCTTAGCTCAGTTGGTAGAGCAGCGGACTCTTAATCCGTTGGTCGAGTGTTCGAGTCACTCAGGGCCCACCAAGATCGTTCCGGAAATCGACGGCCTACGCATGGGATGCGTAGGCCGTTTTTTTGCGCCCACGCGCCTTATGCTCACGCCCCGCGGCCGGGTGCATCCGGCTGCGTGGGATTCTCCGGGGGATGGAGGCGTGATGACGGATCGAAGCTCCGCGCCGGCGCAGCTGGACCTGTTCGAGCACAGTCACGACACGATGCTGCGCAATGCGGTGATCGACGCGCTGGAGCAGCGCGACGCCGCGGCGGCTCGGGCGGCGTGGGCGGCCTTGGAGGCCGCATGCCCGCGCGACGCGGCGCTGCCGTCGCTGGAGCTGCTGCTGCGCGCCATCGAAGCATCGGGTCGCGCGGACTTTGCGGACCATGACTCGCTGCGCGCCGCGCGCAGCGTCATGAGCGAGTCGATCGAGCCCGCGGCGCGACGCATCTTCGGGGCGCCGCACTCGTCGCCCTGGCTCGCGCCGCTGTGGCGCAACCTGGCCCGGCGCGCGGGCCGTCTGGCCTACCGCAGCGAGCACAGCGACGACCATGCGGCCCCCCTCTGGCTGGCCGCGTGCGATTGGCCTGACGCCATCGCCTGCGTCGACGGCATCGAGTCCTGGCGCCGGATCCCGGCGCCGCTGGGCTGGATGGTGCAGGCCCGGCAGCGCCAGTACGGCCTGGCCAGTGCCTGGCCCTTGATCGCGGAGCTGGCCTGGCTGGCGCCGGAGCGCCTGCAGCGGCTGGCGAAGTCGCTCGCCGATCCGCTGCTGGACCGGCTGCTCGAGAAGTTCTACGCCGGGTTCGAAGGCGAGGGCACGAGCGCCGACCTGGCCTGGTTCCCGGCCTGGACGCTGACGCAGGAACCCGGTCTGGCGCCCTTGCTCGGCGCGGCGCAGCGCGGCCTGTGCGGAGAAGCCGAGCAGTGCCTGCGCCTCGTCGTCGAACTGCTCGGGCTCGAGCGCCAGGGACGCCAGCGCGAGGGGGTCGAACGGCGCAGGAGGCTGCGCGATCTGAACCCGTCGATCTTCGCGGCGTTCATGGCCCAGCGCTAGGAACGCGCCCATGGGCATGGAGCGACGGCCCCCACGCCGGGCGCTCGCCACGCCGCCGGGATGGCGGCGGCGCCGTCGACGGATGAGCCCGCGCCCCGGGTTTTTGCATCGACGCAGACTGTTGTTGCGTACAGGGCTGGTTGAATATACAGTTCTCCTTCCAGAGGAGACACCGCCATGTACCCGATCACGCGCCAGCACTACCGTCCCAGGCCCGAACGCATGCCGGCGTGGATGCGGCGCATCTGGCTCTGGTTCTGATGGCCGTGGCGTCGCTGTCGGGGCCCGGAACCGCTCGTTGAATCCGAGCACGCCAGCGGGCGCGTCGCGGCAGCCAGGCCGGCAAGACGGCGAGGTCAGCGGGACCGGCAAGTCAGGCAATCCTGGCAGGCCCGGCAGGCCCGGCAGGCCCGGCAGGCCCCGCAGGCCCCGCAGGCCCCGCAAGGGGGCCGGGCCTGGCGCCCTCACGGCGCCCCGGACGGTGGGCCGCACGGCCGGGTGGATCCGATGAGGCTGGCGCGATCGCGGGTGCGACACGCCGATGCAGGTCGACCGCAATCTTGATGACGGGCCGGCCGTCGATGCCGACGAAGCCGACGACGACCGCCTTCGGCCCATGCGCATGACGGCCCCATGCCCCCATGCCACCATGCCTCATACGTCCAGCCGCGGCAGCGACGTTGCAGCGGTCGGTGCGCTCCCGGCCGATGCACCAAGAACCACCGGCATCGGATCTTGGCGGTGGCCGGTGGTGTCGAATGCGCCCCCCCGTTGGCCGGCCGCCATGCGCCGACCGGTGTCGATCGGGTTCGGCCTCTGGAAAGCGAGCGCTGCGTGGCGCTGCAATTGATGCTTCAATGCTGACCTTTTGTCGAGGCCGTCCCATGGAGAGCCGCTCCTCCAACCGCAGCCCGTTGTACCTGCTGGAACGCTCCGATGTCGGCGTGGTGCATCTCGACCGCGAGCTGACGGTGGTCGCGATGAACAGCTTCGCGCGGCGCGCGCTGCCGGTCGAAGACAAGCAGCCATTCGAGAAAATGGTGCTGTCGTTCCACCCGGAACGCTCGGTGGCGAAGGTGAAATTCCTGCTCGACCAGTCCGAGTGCCCGGTCAGCAACCCACCGCCGATGACGATGATCATCAACATCCCCGAGCGGGTGCTGCTGATCAAGGTGACGAAGCTCTCGGACCTGCGCGGCGACACCGCGGGCTACACGCTGATCTTCTACGACATCACCGAGCTCGTCAGCAGCGAGGAGCCGGCCGAGCCGCGCGCGCAGGCGCAGCCCCCCGCCTCCCTGGCCAAGCGGCAGTTGCAGAAGATCCCGACGATCTCCCAGAACCGCATCGTGCTGGTCGACGCGCATACCGTCAGCCACATCCGCGCCGAGGGCCACTACACCTGGGTCAGCACCGCGCAGGGTGCCAACTTCAGCAACCTGAACATCACCGACCTGGGCGACCGGCTCGATGGCGCCTCCTTCCTGCGCGTGCACCGCAGCTACCTCGCCAACCTCGATTTCGCGGAGCAGATCCTGCGCGACAACGGCAAGGTGAGCCTGAAGCTGCGCGGCGAGAGCACGCCCCTGCCGGTGGCGCGCAACCATGTGCCGAGGCTGCTGGAGCGGCTCGGCATCACCGACACCGACCCCGTTCGCAGCTGATCCGATCGATCCGGGATAACCCGCGGCAGGGTATGCGCGGCTGCCGTTCGTGCAGGATACCCAGCGGTTCGTGCGTCGCCCTGCGTCGTTGGTGTACGCGCTGCCGGCGCTGCGCCGGCCGGTCTTAGCGTCATGGGTTGCGGCGTCGCACAGCGCCGTCCCCGAGAACGACCCCATGCAGGAGACCGGCTGATGATTCCAGCGCCGTTTGATTACCACGCACCGACATCGGTCGCCGATGCGATCGCCCTGCTCGGCGACCTCGGCCCCGACGCCAAGCTGCTCGCCGGTGGCCACAGCCTGCTGCCGATGATGAAGCTGCGCTTCGCCAATCCGGCGCACCTGATCGACCTGAACCGCATTCCCGAGTTGCGCGGCATCCGCGAAGACGGGGACATGGTCGTGATCGGCGCGATGACGGTCGAGAACGACCTGATCGCGTCCAAGGTCCTGCAGGCCCGCGTGCCGCTGCTGCCGGAGGCCGCGAAGATGATCGCCGACCCGCAGGTGCGCAACCGCGGCACGATCGGCGGCGACATCGCCCACGGGGACCCCGGCAACGACCACCCGGCGCTGGCGATCGCGGTCGACGCGCGTTTCGTCCTCCAGGGGCCGAAGGGGCTGCGCACCGTGGCCGCCGACGGCTTCTTCCTGGGCACCTACATGACCGGGATGGCCGAGGACGAGATCCTCGTGGCGATCCAGGTGCCGGCGTTCAAGCCCAGGACCGGTTCGGCTTACGAGAAGCTCAAGCGCAAGACCGGCGACTGGGCAACCGCCGCCGCCGCGGTGGTGCTGCGCCTGGACGGCGGCGTGGTCAGCCATGCGCGGATTGCCCTCACGAACCTGGCGCCGATGGCGCTGCGCGCGAACGACGCCGAGGCCGCGCTGCTCGGCAAGCCGCTCTCGGCCGCCACGATTGCCGACGCCGCGGCGAAGGCGATGGCGATCTGCGACCCCGCCGAGGACCTGCGCGGCGACCCGGAATACAAGACCGCGATGGCGGGCCAGATGGTCCGGCGCGCCATCGCCAAGGCCGCGGCGCGCTGCCAGTAACCGGCACGGAGACAACACCATGGGCAAGAAACTCATCACCCTGAAACTCAACGGCAAGGCGGTCGAGAAGGCGGTCGAGCCGCGCACGCTGCTGGTGCACTTCCTGCGCGAGGACTGTGCGCTGACCGGCGCGCACATCGGCTGCGAAACCAGCCACTGCGGCGCCTGCACGGTCGACATCGACGGCGCGTCGGTCAAGAGCTGCACCCACCTCGCCGTGCAGTGCGACGGTGCCGAGGTGCTGACCGTCGAAGGATTGGCCCACGCCGGCGTGCTGCACGCGGTGCAGGAGGGCTTCTACAAGGAACACGGCCTGCAGTGCGGCTTCTGCACGCCCGGCATGCTGATGCGTGCCTATCGCTTCCTGCAGGAGAACCCGAATCCGAGCGAGGAACAGATCCGCGCCGGCATGGCCGGCAACCTGTGCCGCTGCACCGGGTACCAGAACATCGTCAAGGCCGTGCAGTACGCCGCGGCCAAGCTCCAACAGACCGAGAAGGTGGCGGCATGAACGCTCCGGTGAATCCGACCCTGCTCGAACGCAAGGATGCCCTGCAAGGCCTGGGCGAGAGCCGCCTGCGCAAGGAGGACGCGCGCTTCATCCAGGGCAAGGGCAACTATGTCGACGACATGAAGCTGCCCGGCATGCTGCACATGGACATCGTGCGCTCGCCGGTGGCCCATGCGCGCATCAAGAAGATCGACAAGAGCGAGGCCCTGAAGGTGCCCGGCGTCGTCGCCGTGCTCACCGCCGAGGACCTCAAGCCGCTCAAGCTGCACTGGATGCCCACGCTCGCCGGCGACGTCGCCGCGGTGCTGGCCGACGCGAAGGTGCATTTCCAGATGCAGGAAGTAGCGGTCGTGATCGCCGAGGACCGCTATGCCGCCGCCGACGGCGTGGAGGCGGTGATCGTCGAGTACGAGGAGCTGCCGGTCGTGATCGACCCGAAGCTCGCGCTGCTGCCCGACGCCCCGGTGCTGCGCGACGACCTCGCCGGCAAGACCGAGGGCGCGCACGGCAAGCGCGACCACCCCAACCACATCTTCACCTGGGAGGCGGGCGACAAGGCCGCGGCCGACGCCGCCTTCGCCGCCGCGCCCGTGACCGTGAGCGCGCCGATCTTCTACCCGCGCGTGCACCCCTGCCCGCTCGAGACCTGCGGCTGCGTCGCCTCGTTCGATCCGATCCGCGGCGAGCTCGTCACCTACATCACCTCGCAGGCGCCGCACGTCGTGCGCACCGTGGTCTCGCTGCTCTCGGGCATCCCGGAATCGAAGGTGCGCATCGTGAGCCCCGACATCGGCGGCGGCTTCGGCAACAAGGTCGGCATCTACCCCGGCTACGTGTGCGCGATCGTCGCCAGCATCGTGCTCGGCAAGCCGGTGAAGTGGATCGAGGACCGGATCGAGAACATCTCGAGCACCGCCTTCGCCCGCGACTACCACATGGACGGCGAGATCGCGGCGACGCCCGAGGGCAAGATCCTGGGCCTGCGCGTCAACGTGCTCGCCGACCACGGCGCCTTCGACGCCTGCGCCGACCCGACCAAGTTCCCGGCCGGCATGTTCCACATCTGCTCGGGCTCGTACGACATCCCGGCCGCCTACTGCGCGGTCAAGGGCGTGTACACGAACAAGGCGCCCGGCGGCGTGGCCTATCGCTGCTCGTTCCGCGTCACCGAGGCGGTCTACGTCATCGAGCGCCTGGTCGACATCCTGGCGCAGAAGCTCGGCATCGACAAGGCCGAGATCCGGCGCCGCAACTTCATCCGCAAGGAGCAGTTCCCGTACACCAGCGCCTTCGGCTTCGAGTACGACTCGGGCGACTACCACCGCGCGCTCGAGCAGGTGCTCGAGGCCTGCGACTACAAGGGCCTGCGCGCCGAGCAGGCGGCGCGGCGCGCCGACCCGGCGAGCCCGACGCTGATGGGCATCGGCCTCGTCAGCTTCACCGAGGTCGTGGGCGCGGGTCCGAGCAAGATGTGCGACATCCTCGGCGTCGGCATGTTCGACAGCTGCGAGATCCGCATCCACCCGACCGGCAGCGCGATCGCCCGCATGGGCACGATCACGCAGGGCCAGGGCCACGCGACGACCTATGCCCAGATCATCGCCACCGAGCTCGGCATCCCGAGCGAGGTGATCCAGGTCGAGGAGGGCGACACCAGCACCGCGCCCTACGGCCTGGGCACCTACGGCTCGCGCTCGACGCCGGTGGCGGGCGCCGCGATCGCGATGGCCGCGCGCAAGATCCACGCCAAGGCGCGCAAGATCGCCGCCCACCTGCTCGAGGTCGGCGAGAACGACCTCGACTGGGAGATCGACCGCTTCAAGGTCAAGGGCGACGACAGCCGCTTCAAGTCGATGAAGGACATCGCCTGGGCCTCGTACCACCAGGCGCCGCCCGGGCTCGAGCCCGGGCTCGAGGCGGTGCACTACTACGACCCGCCGAACTTCACCTTCCCCTTCGGCATCTACCTGTGCGTGGTCGACATCGACCGCGGCACCGGCGAGACCAAGGTGCGCCGCTTCTACGCCCTGGACGACTGCGGCACGCGCATCAACCCGATGATCATCGAGGGCCAGATCCACGGCGGCCTGACCGAGGGCTACGCGGTCGCGATGGGCCAGCAGATGCCGTTCGACGCCCAGGGCAACCTGATGGGCAACACGCTGATGGACTACTTCCTGCCGACCTTCGTCGAGACCCCGCACTGGGACACCGACCACACCGTGACGCCGAGCCCGCACCACCCGATCGGCGCCAAGGGCGTGGCCGAGTCGCCCCACGTCGGCTCGATCCCGACCTTCACCTCGGCGGTGGTCGATGCCTTCGCGCACCTGGGCGTGACCCACATGACGATGCCGCACAACGCCTACCGCGTCTGGCAGCAGCTCAAGGCGAGCGGCGTCGCACTCTGATCCCGGGCCAAGAAGCAAGACATGGAAGTCAAACTCGACAAGCGCTACCCGCTCGACGTGAGCCCGGCGCAGGCGTGGCAGGTGCTGCGCGACGTGAAGGCCGTGGCCGAGTGCATGCCCGGCGCGGCCATCACCGAACAGACCGACGCCACCCACTACAAGGGCAACGTGAAGGTGAAGGTCGGTCCGGCGAACGCCGCCTTCGCCGGCGAGATCGAGGTGCTCGCGCTCGACGAGGCCTCGATGAGACTGCAGTTGCTCGGCAAGGGCGCCGACCGTGGCGGCTCCTCGGCCTCGATGGACCTGACGGCGACGGTCGAGCCGGGCGACACGGCGGGCACCGCGGTGCTGGTCGGGGCGGCCGCGGTGATCGTCAACGGCAAGTTCGCGCAGTTCGGCGGGCGCATGATGGTGCAGGTGTCGGACATGCTGCTCGCGCAGTTCGCCGACAACTTCCGTGCCGCGGCGGCGGCGTTGACGCCGCCCGCCACGGCGGCTGCGCCGGCCGCGGCCGATGGCGCCACGACCGCGCCAGCCGCGCCGGCACCGGCCCCGCCGGCCAGGGTCAACGAGATCAACGGCCTCGCGATCCTCTGGAGCCTGATCAAGGGCTGGTTCGCCGCGCTGCTGGGCAAGCGGGCTTGAGGGACGCCGCGTGACCGAGTCGGAGCTGCGCGCATCGCTGCACCGCGCCGGCTACATCGCCGACGAGGCGCTGGCGACCACGCTCTGGCTCGCCGGCGAACTGCAGCGCCCGCTGCTCATCGAGGGCGATGCCGGCGTCGGCAAGACCGCGCTCGCGAGCGCGCTCGCCGCCGCGCGCGGGCAGGTGCTGGTGCGGCTGCAATGCCACGAAGGGCTGGACCTCGCGCAGGCCGCCTACGAATGGAACTACGGCCGCCAGCTGCTCGCCATCCGCCTGCATGAAACGCAGGGCGGCCGGGTGCAGGAGGCCGACCTGTTCGCACGCGAGTACCTGCTCGAGCGGCCGCTGCTGAAGGCGATCTCGAGCCCGCAGCCCTGCGTGCTGCTGATCGACGAGATCGACCGCGCCGACGAGGCCTTCGAGGCCTTCCTGCTCGAGGTGCTGGCCGACTACCAGATCACCGTGCCCGAATTCGGCACCGTGAAGGCGCTGCACGTGCCGCATGTGGTGCTGACGAGCAACGGCACGCGCGAGCTGTCCGACGCGCTGCGCCGCCGCTGCCTGTACCACTACCTCGAGTACCCGACGCTCGCACGCGAGATCGCGATCGTGCGCGCGACGTTGCCGCAGGCCGAGGGCGCGCTGATCGAGCAGGCGGTGGCCTTCGTCCAGCGCCTGCGGCGTGAGGACCTCGACAAGAAGCCCGGCGTCGCCGAAACGCTAGACTGGGTGCGTGCCTTGCACCGCCTCGCGTTCAAGGCGCTGCCCGACGACCCGCATGCGCTGATGGCCACGCTCGCCTGCCTGCTGAAGACGCGCGACGACCGCTTCCAGCTCGGCCCCGACCGGGTGCGCCAGCTGATCGAGGGCCGCCGCAGTGTCGGCGTGGCCGAACCCGCGCCGCAGCCGACATGAACGCCGTCGCGCAGCCCCTGCAGGCCATCGCCGGCTTTGCCGCGCTGCTGCGCGAGCATGGCCTGAACGTCGGCGTGGCCGAGCAGCAGGCGATGGTGGCTGCCGCGCTGTGCCTGCCGATCGAACGCGCCGCGAGGCTCGATGCGGCCTGGCGGTCGATCGCCTGCCACGATGCGCGCGACTGGCGACGCTGGCCCGAGCTGTTCGAGCGCTACTGGCACCCGCAGCGCGTCACCGGCCGTGTCCGCGTGAGCGGGCAGACGCGGCCCGGCCGCAATCTGCAGCAACTCGTGCAGAGCCTGCACGAACGCCTGGACGCCGGCGCGCCGGCGTCGCGCCCGTCCGCCGCCGACACCGCCCTCGACGCGCCCGCCGTGGCGCCGGACGACGCCGGCAGCCCGCGCGCGCAGGGCGGCGCGACGCGCACCGAGGCGCTGCACGACCGCTCGCTGTCGCAATGGCTGCCGCAGGACCTGGCCGAACTTGAACGCCTGGCCGAGCGCATCGCGCGCTCCTTGCGCTGCCGCCTGACGCGGCGCTGGCATGACCAGAGCCGCGGCCGCCGGCTCGACGTGCGCCGCACGCTGCGCGCGAGCCTGCGCACCGGCGGCCTGCCGCTGAACCCGGTCTGGCGCGCGCCGCGGCGGGAGCGGCCGCGGCTCTTCATCCTCGTCGATGTCAGCCGGTCGATGGAGACGCATGCCCAGCTCTTCCTGCGCATCGCACGCGCATTCGTGGGCGCGATGAACGCGCGCGTGTTCGTATTCCACACCCGGCTGACCGAGGTGACGCCGCTGCTGCGCAGCGACTCGTCCGCGGTGCAGGAGAAGGTCAACGCCGTCACCGCCGGCTTCGGCGGCGGCACCCGCATCGCGACCAGCGTGGCGGACTTCCACGGCGTGCATGCGCGCGCCCAGCTCAGCCGCAACGCGCGCGTCTGGTTGCTGTCGGACGGCTTCGATGCCGATGCGCCCGCGCAACTCGCCGACGAACTCGCGCGCGTGCGCGGCCGCGGCGCGCGCATCACCTGGTTCCACCCGTCGCCGAACCCGCCGGCCTCGCAGGCGATGCAGGCCGTGCATGCGCAGGGCACGGCACTGGTCGAACGCTTCCTGCGCCTGAACAGCCTGCGCGACCTGGCGGCCGTGGCTGATCACCTGCGTTGAATGGCTGCCCCTGGAGACCCCCGATGAACGCCCCCGACACCGTTTTCGACACCGCGCGCCGCCTGCAGCTGGCCGGCACGCCCTACGCCCTCGTCAGCGTGATCAAGGCGCTGCCACCGGCCTCCGCGCGACCCGGCGACAAGGCCGTGGTCACGGCCGACGGCACGCTGTACGGCTGGGTGGGTGGCGGCTGCGCGCAGCCGGCCGTCGTCCGCACGGTGCGCAGCGCGCTGGCCGACGGCCGCGCCCGCGTCATCCGCATCGCGCCGACCGAAGACGGTTTCGAGCGTGATCTCGGCGATGTCCTCGAGTTCGGCATGGCCTGCCACTCCGGCGGCACGCTCGAGCTGTTCGTCGACCCGATGCTGCCGCAGGCGCAGCTGGTCGTGATCGGTGCGTCGCCGCTGGCGACCAGCCTGGCGCAGCTGGCGCCGCGCGTCGGCTTCGGCGTGACGGTGATCGCGCAGGGCGCCGATGCCGCGGCCTACCCCGATGCGCAGCGCGTGATCGCGAGCGACGAGGCGGCGGTGGCCGTGCCGCAGGTGGCCGCCGGTGCCTGGGTCGTCGTCGCGACGCAGGGCCGGCGCGACGTGCAGGCGCTGCGACTCGCGCTGGCGTTGAATGCGCGGCAGGTCTCGTTCGTCGCCAGTGCGCGCAAGGCGCAGGTGCTGAAGGCGTCGCTCGTCTCGGCGGGCTGCGATGCGGCCGCGGTCGCCGCGATCGTGGCGCCCGCCGGCTACCCGATGGCGGCCACGACGCCGGAGGAGATCGCGCTGTCGGTGCTGGCGGCGGTGGTTTCGAACCGGCGCGGGGCGGTGGTCGCGCCCGTCGAAGCGCCGCAGGTCGCGGTGGCGGCCGCAGCGGCACCGGCGGCCTGCTGCGGCGGCGGCGCCACCGAACCGGCGCCGCAGCCCGTCGCCAAGTCGTCCTGCTGCGGCAGCTGAGATGGGTTGCATCCTCAAGGGGGGCGGCGGCCTGTATTCGCGCCTCGTGGTCGGCGCCGTGCTGCTGGCCGCCGGCGCGGGCAGCCGCCTCGGCGGCCGGCCGAAGTCGCTGCTCGAACTCGGCGGCGTGCCGCTGATCCGCCGCCAGCTGATCGCGCTGTCGGGCGCGGGCGTCGACGAGGTCGTCGTCGTGCTCGGCCATCACGCCCAGGCGATCGAGGCCGTGGTGCGCGACTTCCCGGTGACCGTGGTGCACAACCCGGCGCCGGACGACGGCCAGCCTTCGTCGGTACGCGTGGGCCTGCAGGCGCTCGCCGGCAAGCTCGACGCGGTGATCGTCGCGCTCGCCGACCAGCCGCTGGTCAACGCGCAGGACATCACCGAGCTGATCGGCGCCTACAAGAAGCGCGGCGACGCCCGCATGGTGGTGCCGCGCGTCGACGGCGAGCCGGGCAACCCGGTGATGATGGACATCGCGCTGCGCGATGAATGGCTCGCCGGCGACATCAACGCGGCCTGCCGCCGCTGGCGCGAGGAGCACCCGCAGCAGGTGCGCTGGCTCGACACGCCGAACACGCGCTTTCGCGTCGACATCGACACGCCGGACGACCTGCAGCGTTTCACCGAACGCACCGGCCATGTCCTGCGCTGGCCGGCGACGCCGGCGCCGGCCTGAGGTCAGCCGCCGCGCCGCCCCGCCCCACGCGGCGCGCCTCCCGGCCTCGCGCCGGCAGGCACGCCGCCTGCCGGGTCCGCTCCTGCAGCTCGGGGGTGCCGCGCGTCAGGCCGGCGTGAGCGCGCCCCGATACAGCGCCAGCAATGCCGCCCAGGCGCGCTCGGCCTGGACCGCGTCGTAGATCGGCTTGCCGCCTTCCCTCGGCATGTCGGGCACGCACCAGCCGTGGTGCGCCGGGTAGACGACGATGGTGGCCGGATTGCGCGCCGCCTGGAAGGCCTCCTCGAGTTCGTCCTTGGCCTCGGGCTGGCGCTCGTCGTCGCTGGCGGCGATGCCGAAATACATCCGCGCCTTGATCCTCGGCGCCAGCCGGTGCGGACTGTCGGGCTTGTCGGTGACGAGACCGCCGCCGTGGAACGAGGCGCCGGCGCCGATGCGAGCGGGCAGCGCGGCCGCCGTGCGCACGACGAGCGGGCCGCCCATGCAATAGCCTTGCACGCCGAGGCGCCGCGTCGGGTCGACCTGGGTCTGCGCATCGAGGAAGGCGGCATAGGCCTGCGCGTCGCGCTCCGCCGCGCCGGCCGCGCCGACCGACGCCATCAGCGGCCGCAGGCGGCCGAAGGCCTTGGGGTCGCTGAAATCGAAGTTCGCAGCCGACTCGACGACCGGCGACTTCGCCACGCGGTAGAACGGATTCGGCACCAGCACCGCATAGCCCTGGGCCGCGAGCCGGCGGCCGATGCCGCGCATCGACGGGCGCAGGCCGAAGGCGTCGGTCCACACGATCACGCCCGCATGCCTGCCGGCGGCCGGATGGAAATAGGCCGCGTCGCTATGGCCGTCGGGGGTCGGGATCGTGACATCGGCCTCGGTCACCGGCAGCGCCGCCGCGGCGGCCGTGCCGCCGATGCCCGCAAGCCCGGTGGCGAGCGAGGCGGCGACGAATTCGCGCCGACCCTGATCGGGTCGGTCGGATGGCGGTTCCACGGGATGGGCGGTCATGGCAGTGCTCCGTAGGCAGTGGAGGGTGGCGGGTCGCCAGTCTGCCTCGATTCGCGTCTCGACGCTGCCGCTGGGCTGTCCGTTCGCGCGCGTCTTCGGCGGCCTCGCGCTCGCGCGCCCTGCCGTCAGGCCGGCGCCGGCAATGGCGAAGTCGACGGCGCCGGCGCCGGGAACAGCATCGCGAACCCGGCGTCGAGCGGCCCGCCGCCGGCCTCGATCGCCGCCGCGAGTTCGCCGCCGGCCAGCGCCGCATGCTCGACGCCGCCGCGCGCCAGGATCTCGGTCGCCAGCGCGCGCAGCCGGCGCGTCGCCGCGCGCAGCGCCTCGACGAAGGCGTTGTCGTCGAGCCGGTCCTGCAGGCTGCGGTTGAGTTCGGCGAACCAGGGCACGGCGGCCTGGTCGAGCATGCGCGGCGGGTTGCGCCTGGCGCTGCGCTCGGACCAATGGCGCAGATAGACCTGCACCGCATCGTTGAGCTGGCGGCAGGTCGCCAGTTCATCGCGCAATTGCGCCAGCGCGCGCAGGTCGGTGAGCCGGCCCTGGAAGAACAGCGGCGCCAGCACGCTCCAGTAATAGCTGTAGTCCCAGACCACCTTCACGGGCAGCACCTCGGGGTCGCCGAAGATGCCGTACTGGTCGCGGTACAGCGCCAGCGTGCTGTCGTAGAACGAGCGCAGGATCTGGTCGTAGATCTGCGTGTGCGCGGCGAGCGCCAGCCCGGCGCGGTCGCGCGCGACGAGGTCGGTGATGTAGGTGTTGACGATGGCGATGAAATCGCTGCCGGGCGAATAGAAGGGGTCGAGGAAGCGTCCCGCCTCGCCCGCCAGCGCCCAGCGGTCGGCCGAGAGCAGGTGCTCGCAATCGCAGGTGAAGCGGCGCAGGAAGGCGAAGTCCTGCAGCCGCTCGCGCAGCGGGTCGAGTGCGCGATGCAGCCGCGGCTGGTTCACGGCCAGCCAGTCCATCGCGCGCTCGAAGCTGTCCATCGTTTCGAGCGCATGCCAGCGCGGGTCGGCGACGATGCCCACCGAATGCGAACCCGAGGCGAGCGGGATCAGCCAGACCCAGTAGCCGGGGCCGACGAGGTGGTTCGTCGAGAGCCAGCGCGTCGGCGTCGCGCAGCGCGCGCGCCAGGCCGGGTCGTCGGACCAGTCGTCGATGCGGATGCGCGCGCCGACGCGGAACCAGACCGCATGCGCCGCATGCGCGGCCGGCCGCGCGAGCCCGAGCTGGCGCTTGAGCAGGCCGGCGCGTCCGCAGGCGTCGATGACCCAGCGCGCGCGTGTCGTGCGCGGCGGCGCGCCGGCGCGCTGCCAGTGGACTTCGTGCGGCGACGCCTTGTCGGTGGCGAGCGTGATCCTGCGGATGATCGCCTCGTCGACGAACTCGATGCCGCGGCGCTGCACCTCGGCGCCGAGGAAGTTCTCGAAGATGCCGCGGTCGATCTGCCAGCTGCCGACGGCCAGCGGCCGGCTCGCGCCGAGTTCGGTCACGCCGGCGATGTCGTCGCGGCAATGCGAGAAGAAGAAGCGGAAGCCGAACTTCTTCAGCTGCGCGCTCCTCAGGTGGTCGCCGAGGCCGAGCACCTGCTCGAAGTAATGGGCGCCGATCTCGACGCTGGACTCGCCGATCTTGTGGCACGACTCGGGCACCGGATGGCTGCGCCGCTCGAGCACCAGGATGCGCAGGTCGGGCAGGCGCCGGCGCAGCTGCAGCGCCAGCGTCAGGCCGGCGAGGCCGCCACCCATCACGAGCACATCGGGGTCGGAAGCGGCGGTGGGATTCATCGGTGCGCGATCATGCCCGAGAGCGGCGCTGCCGTCCCGGACCCGTCGCGCCGGGCGTGCGGTTGCTCACAGCGGCGCGAGCGCGATATCCAGCGTCGCCTGCGGCGCGGCGCCGCATTCGAGCGTGGCCGGCGCGCCCGCGGCCAGGGCCTCGAACAGCGGCAGCGCATCGGCCATCGCGTTGCCGGCGAGGATGAGCGCCGCCGCCGAACGCAGCGGCGCCGGCCTTGCCGCGCCGGCGCGCAGCCGCCAGTCCAGCGTCCAGCGCGAGGCCGGACCGCGCTCGCACGCGAGCACCAGCGCCAGCGCGAGCAGGCCGCGGCTGTGATTGACCGAGGCCAGCGCTCCGCAGGCCGCGGTGTCGCTGGCGACGTAGAGCCGCGGCGCGGCGTCGGCGGCGCATTGACAGGCCGCCTCGAGCAGCCCGGCGCCGAAGCTGCAGCCGCCCGCGGCCAGCGCCGTGCTCGCGCCGTGGCAGCGCGCGGCGATGGCCCAGTAGCCCGAGGGCGCGTTGTGCACCGAATGGTGGAAGCGCGTCGGCGAGAGCTGCAGCGGATCGGCGGCCAGGGTGCGGCAGATCGCATCGGTGATCGCGAGGTCGCCATGCGCCGAGGCATGGACGCTGGCCAGATCGGCCGCGTCGCGCCCGGCGTCGGCGGCGGCGCGCGCCGCGACCTCGATCGTCATCAGCACCTGGGCGCTGGCGCGGCGGCGCTCGTTCGCGCCCAGCAGCGCGGGCGCCGGCAGGCCGGCGTCGTCATCCACCGCGCCGATGGGCGCGGCGCCGCGCAGCGCCGGCGCGGCGGCGTCCCAGCCGGGCCAGCGGCGCGACCAGAAGGCGATGCCGTCGATGTACAGCCGCATCACGTCGCGGCGCCGAAGACGAGGACGCAGTTGTTGCCGCCGAAGCCGAAGGCGTGGCTCGCGGCCAGGCGCACGCGCCGCGGCGCCGGCCGCAGGCGCAGCTGGCGCGCGAAGACGGGGCCGAAGGCGGGGTCGACGGATTCGCAGCCGGGGCTGCCGGCGCCGACGCCGTCGCGCAGCGCGATGCCGCAGGCCAGCGCCTGCAGCATCGCCGCCGCGCCCATGGCGTGGCCGCTGGCGCCCTTGGTCGCGCTGGCGTGGACCTCGGGGCCGTAGCGGCGCGCGACCAGCGCCGCCTCGACGGCGTCGTTGCGCGGCGTCGCCGTCGCGTGCAGCGCGAGGTAGTCGATGGCGGCGGCGTCGATCCCGGCGCGCGCCAGCGCGGCATCGAGCGCGAGCTCGGCGCCCAGCCCCTGCGGGTGCGGCGCCGACAGGTGGTGGGCATCGTTGGCCTCGCCGTGGCCGAGCAGCATCCAGGGACCGGCGCCGCGCTGCAGCAGCGCGAATCCCGCCGCCTCGCCGACGCTGATGCCGGCGCGGCGCGCATCGCAGGGGCGGCAGGGGCCGGCGTCGACGAGCTGCAGCGCGTGGAAGCCGAACAGCAGGCTCTCGCTGAGCGCATCGACGCCGCCGACGACGACGGCGTCGGCCAGGCCCAGGCGCAGCCAGCGCTCGGCCTGGGCGTAGGCCTTGGCGCTCGACGCGCAGGCCGCGCTGACGGTCGCGCTGGGGCCCTCGAGCGCGAGCGCGCGGGCGACGAAGTCGGTCACGCCATGCAGCGTGTGCAGCGGCTCGAAACGCGCATCGGCCGGGAAGCCGCCGTCGGGCGCGGGTTCGCGATAGGCGCGCTCGCTCGCGGCGATCGTCGACGCCGAGGTGCCGAGCACGAGGCCGACGCGCGCCGCGCCCCAGCGCGCGCGCGCCGCCGCGACGGCGGCGGCGAAGCCGTCGGTCTGCAGCGCCGCCCAGGCCAGGCGCGTCGCGCGGCAATCCCAGTCGGACCAGGCCGGCGGCAGCGGCTCGTCCTCGATGCCGGCGACGCGCCCGATCGCGCAGGCCAGCGCCACGCGGCTCCAGTCGTTGGGCACGAGCGCGCTGCGGTTGTCGCGCAGCGCCGCCGCATAGGCCTCGATGCCGCGCCCGGCGGCGCAGACCAGGCCCTGCGCGACCACGGCCACGGGCGCGATCGGGCCGCCCCCGAGCGCAGGCCGCGGAACCGGCTTGGCCGGGCCACTGGCGGCGCCCCCCTGGGGGGGAGGCGCCGCAGGCGCTCCGGGGGCGATCAATTCATCCCGCCGTTCAAGGCGATGATCTGGCCCGTGAGGTAGCCGGCATCGGGCCCGGCGATGAAGCCGGCCAGCGCGGCCACCTCCTGCGGCGTGCCGGCGCGCTGCAACGGCACGAGGCGCTTGATCGTCTCGGCGTCGAAGGCGCCGGCGGCCATCGTCGAGGCGATGATGCCGGGCGCGATGGCGTTGACGGTGACGCCGCGGCTCGCGACCTCGAGCGCCAGCGCCTTGGTCGCGCTGTTGAGCGCGCCCTTGGCGGCGGCGTAATTGACCTGGCCGCGGTTGCCCATCAGCGCCGCGACCGAGGAGATGTTGATCACGCGCCCCCAGCGCGTGCGCAGCATCGGCAGCAGCAGCGGCTGCGTGACGCGGAAGAAGCCGTGCAGCGAGACGTCGATGACGCGGTGCCATTGCGCCGCCTTCATGCCCGGGAACACGGCGTCGTCGTGGATGCCGGCGTTGTTGACGATGATCTGCACCGGCCCGCCCTCGAGCATGCGCGCGCAGGCGTCGGCGCAGGCGGCGTCGCTGGTGATGTCGAAGACCACCGGCTCGGCGCTGCCGCCGGCGTCGGCGATCGCCGCCGCCAGCGCCGCCAGCGCCTCGGGCCGGCTGTGGCCGTGCAGCAGCAGATGCGCGCCGTCGGCGGCCAGGCGGTGCGCGATGGCGCTGCCGATGTCGCCGCTGGCGCCAGTGACGAGGGCGCGCCTGCCCTGCAGCGGCCGGTTCATGGGTAGGCGTCCAGGATCACCGTCGCGCGCCCCTCGACGAGCGGCCGCGCCGCCGCGTCGCGCAGCGTGAAGGCGTATTGCGCCTGGCGCTCGTCGCCGGCCAGGCGCTGCGCGCGCACCTCGATCGTGCCGGCGATGTCGTCCAGCCGCGCCACATGCAGCGTCACGCCGCGCAGGCTGGCGATGACGCCGGGGCGCGGCGCCGCGCCGCGGTCGATCGCCGCCAGCGTGCCGTGCAGCGCCATCGCCTGCGCCGCGTATTCGACGCCGCAGGCCGCGTGCAGCACGCCGCCGCTGCGCAGCGGGTGGTCGATGTCGCGCTGGCCGCCGGCGTGGCAGACGATGGACTCGGCCGACCAGGCGCTCATCGATGCGAGCAGGCACATCGTGCCGCGGTGCGGGATGCGCGCGGCGATGCCGGCGGCGTCGAGGCTGGTGAGGGTCATGGCGCGGGCGCCGCCGATGCGGCCTCGAGTTCGAGCGCCAGCCCCCAGCCCGGCTGGCCCTCGATGTGCAGCGTCGCCGCGGCGTTCGCGGCCAGCGCCCGCAGCAGCGGCAGCGCGCGCGCGGCCGGGATGCCCAGCCGCAGCGCCTCGAGCCCGGCAT
>JAGWVB010000028.1 GCA_018971105.1 Burkholderiales bacterium | reverse complement strand
GGCCGGCGCCGCCGGCTCGGCAGGCGTGGCCGCGGCCACGAAGGCCTCGGTCGCGTCCGCAGCCGCCGCCGCCGGGGCCGCGGCGTCGTCCGCGGTCTCCTTGATCACGCGCGAGTACGGCGTCAGCACGTTCACCAGCTGCCCGTAGATCCGCGGCGTGCCCGCGACCACTTCGCGCTGGTACAGGTAATCGGCCTCGCCGGTGAAGTTGCCGATCAGGCCGCCGGCCTCGGTGATCATCAGCGATCCGGCGGCGATGTCCCAGGGGCTGAGCCCGGTCTCGAAGAAGCCGTCGTACGAGCCCGCGGCGACGTAGCAGAGGTCGAGCGCGGCGGCGCCGGGGCGGCGCAGGCCGGCGCAGCTCTGCATCACCTCCTCGAACATCTTGACGTAGCGCTTGAAGTTGTCGCCCTTGCGGAACGGGAAGCCGGTGCCGATCAGCGCATCGGCCAGCCGCGTGCGCTTGGACACGCGCAGCCGGCGGTCGTTGAGGAAGGCGCCGCGGCCCTTGCTGGCGTAGAAGAGGTCGTTGCGCGTCGGGTCGTAGACGACGGCCTGCTGCACGACATGGCGGTGCGCGAGCGCGATCGACACCGCGTAGACCGGAAAGCCGTGCAGGAAGTTGGTCGTGCCGTCCAGCGGATCGATGATCCAGGTGAACTCGCTGTCGCGCGCGCCATGCTCGCGCCCCGATTCCTCGGCCAGGATGCCGTGGCCGGGGTAGGCCTCGAGCAGGATGTCGATGATCGCGCGCTCGGCCGCGCGGTCGACCTCGGAGACGAAATCGTTCGGCCCCTTGCTGCCGACCTTGATGACCTCGAGGTCCAGTGCCGCGCGGTTGATGACCGAACCTGCCGCGCGCGCCGCCTTGATGGCGATGTTGAGCATGGGATGGAGAGCTTGCGACATGGCGGTCTTCGAAGGAGGAGGCGCGGCGGCGGGAGGTAAAGAGCAGGCGGCGACAATCGCCGCGTGGAGAACGCAATTTTAGCCGCCCCGGGCGGTGCCGACGCGACGCGCTTCGTGCTCGTCGGCACGAGTCATGCCGGCAATGTCGGCGCGGCGGCGCGCGCGATGAAGGTGATGGGCTACGGCGACCTCGTGCTCGTGCGCCCGCGCCATGCCGACGTGACCGCGCACGAGGCGGCGCGCGCGATGGCCAGCGGCGCGCTCGACGTGCTCGCGGCGGCGCGCGTCGTCGACACGCTGGCCGAGGCGCTGGACGGCATCACCTGGGCCTGCGCGACGGCGATGACGCCGCGCGACTTCGGCCCCGGCACCTACGCCCCGCGCGAACATTTCGCGACGCTGGCGGCCAGCGCGCACCGCGTCGCCTTCGTCTTCGGCCCCGAGCGCACGGGGTTGTCCAACGACGATGTCTACCGCTGCCACGCCTGCCTCTCGATCCCGGCGCATCCCGATTACGGTTCGCTCAACCTCGCGCAGGCGGTGCAGCTGCTGGCCTACGACTGGCGCCAGGCGCAGGGCGGCTGGCCCGTGGTGCCGCGCACGGTCGATGCGCGGCTGGCCGACGGCGCCGCCGTCGCCGGCCTGCTCGAGCAGTGGCAGCGCACGCTGGTCGAGATCGGCTTCCTCGACCCCGCGGCGCCGAAGAAGCTGCTGCCGCGCCTGCAGCAGCTGCTCAACCGCGCCGCGCTGACGACCGAGGAAGTCCATATCCTGCGCGGCATCGCGCGCGCCATCCACGAGCGTCGTTAGCGCGCGTCGCCGGCGCGCACCGGCAGCGCGATCGACGCCGCCTCGTTACACTGCGGCGAAGATCGGAAGCGCCATGTTCGAACGCCTGCACGAAGACATCGCCTGCATCCTCGAGCGCGACCCCGCCGCGCGTTCGAGCTGGGAGGTGCTGACCTGCTACCCGGGCCTGCACGCGATCGTGCTGCACCGCCTGGCCCATCGCTGCTGGCTGCGCGGCTGGCGCTGGCTGGCGCGCTGGATCTCGCAATGGGGCCGCTTCCTCACCGGCATCGAGATCCACCCCGGCGCGACGCTGGGCCGGCGCGTCTTCATCGACCACGGCATGGGCGTCGTCATCGGCGAGACGGCCGAGATCGGCGACGAATGCACGATCTACCAGGGCGTGACGCTGGGCGGCACCTCGCTGACCAAGGGTGCCAAGCGCCACCCGACGCTGGGCCGCGGCGTCATCGTCGGTGCCAATTCGCAGGTGCTGGGCGGCTTCACCGTCGGCGACGGCGCGCGCATCGGCAGCAGCGCGGTGGTCGTGAAGCCGGTGCCGCCGGGCGCGACGGCGGTGGGCAACCCGGCGCGCGTGATCCAGCGCGAGGTCGATGCCGCGCGCGAGGCCGCGGCGGCGAAGATGGGCTTCTCGGCCTACGGCGTGACGCAGGGCGACGACCCGGTGTCGCAGGCCATGAAGGGGTTGATCGACAACGCCTCGGGGCACGAGCACCAGATCGCGCTGCTGTGGCAGGCGATCGAGAAGCTCTCGGCGCGGGCGCGCGAACTGCCGGCCGGCGACTGCGTGCCGGTGGACGCGCAGACGACCGAGGCCTTCGACGCCGAGCGGCTGAACCGCCTCGTCAAGTAGGCGTCGCGGGCCGGCCGGCGGCCTTCAGCCCGCCGCCTTCGGCCGCTGCGCCGATTTCGGCCTGAAGGCCTTGCACATCGCCTCGTCGGTCTCGAGATACGGCCCGCCGATGAGGTCGATGCAGTAGGGCACGGCGGCGAAGATGCCCGGCACCGGCGGCGTGCCGCCCGGCAGTCCCTGCAGCGTCTCGGCGATCGCCTTCGGCTGGCCCGGCAGGTTGATGATGAGCGTGCGCGCGCGGACCACCGCCACCTGGCGCGAGAGGATGGCCGTCGGCACGAAGGCGAGCGAGATCTGGCGCATCTGCTCGCCGAAACCCGGCATCACCTTGTGCGCGACGGCCAGCGTCGCCTCGGGCGTGACGTCGCGCGGCGCCGGACCGGTGCCGCCGGTCGTCAGCACGAGCGCGCATCGGGCCTCGTCGACGAGCTCGCGCAGCGTCGCCTCGATCGCCGGCTGGTCGTCCGGAATCAGCCGCTCCTGCCATTCGAGCGGGTTGCGCAGCGCGCGCGCGAGCCAGTCCTTGAGCGCCGGCAGCCCCTGGTCGGCGTAGACGCCGGCGCTCGCGCGGTCGCTGATCGAGACGATGCCCACGCGCACGGGTTCGAGGGATTCAGACATCGGTGGCCACCATCGGTTTGATGAACTGGAACAGCTCGCGGTGGCTGCGCGGCTGGCGCGCCTCGGGCGTCAGCCCGGCCTGGTCGCGGCGCGCCGCGCGCACGAGGCTGCGCAGCTGCTGGGTGTCGGTGTCGGGATGCGCGGCGAGCCAGCGCGGCAGCGCCGCGTCGTCGGCGATCAGCTCGGCGCGCCAGCGCTCGGTCTCGTGCAGCGCCAGCGTCTCGCGCGCCGAGCCGACGGTGGCGGCGGCGACGGCCTCGCGCAGCGCCTCTTCGTCGGCGCTGCGCATGAGCTTGCCGACGTACTGCAGCTGGCGCCGCCGGCCCTCGTGGCTGCGCGTGCGGCGGAACGCCGTGATCGCGTCGCGCAGCGGCTCGGGCATCTCGACCGCGGCCAGGCGTTCGGCCGACAACTCGGACAGCGCCAGCCCGAGCTTCTGCAGCTCGTGCGACTGCTGCTTGAGCCGGGTCTTGCTCGGGCCGCGATCGTCCTCGGCGGCGGCTTCGTCGTCGTCGCCGCCGTAGTGGATGTCGATGCCGCGGTGCGGGGCAGCGCGTCGGGCCATGGGTGCCAAGTCGCTCGGAAGGTGGGCCGGTATCATAAGTGTCCGCTCCCGCCTCTTCTTCCGGCTCTTGCACGGCCCCTCCAGGACGCCCCGACACGATGAGTTCCAACCGCGCCGAACAGGGCTTCGCCTATCCCCAGCAGCAGTTCCAGCAGATCGTCGAGGACACGCTGGCCCTGGCGCGCCAGCTCGGCGCCAGCGATGCCGGCGCCGAGGTCTCCGAGGGCGTGGGCCTGTCGGTCTCGGTGCGCAAGGGCGAACTCGAGAACGTCGAGCGCAACCGCGACAAGAGCCTGGGCGTGAGCGTCTACCTCGGCCAGCGGCGCGGCAACGCCAGCACCTCGGACTTCTCGGCCGCCGCGCTGCGCCAGACCGTGCAGGCGGCCTACGACATCGCGCGCTACACCGCCGAGGACCCGGCCGCCGGCCTGCCCGACGCCGAGGACCTGGCCGGCGCCGACGAGGCCGCGCGCGACCTCGACCTCTTCCATCCCTGGGCCATCGACGCCGCCGCCGCCGCCGAACTGGCGCGGCGCTGCGAGGACGCGGCGCTGCGCGTCGACCGACGCATCAGCAATTCCGAGGGCGCCGGCGTCTCGGCGCAGCAGGCCCATTTCTGGGCCGGCAACACGCGCGGTTTTCGCGGCGGCTACTCGAGCTCGCGCCATTACCTCTCGGTCTCGCTCATCGCCGGGCGCGGCAAGGACATGCAGCGCGACGGCTGGTACACCTCGATGCGCGACGCGCACGACCTCGCCGCGCCCGAGATCGTCGGCCGCTATGCCGCCGAGCGCGCGCTGGCGCGCATGAAGTCGCGCCGTGTGCCGACGGCCGAGGTGCCGGTGCTGTTCGAGGCCACCGTCGCCGCCGGCCTGCTCGGCGCCTTCGTGCAGGCGACCTCGGGTGGCGCGCTGTACCGCAAGACCAGCTTCCTCGTCGACAGCCTGGGGCGCCAGGCGCTGGCCGACCATCTCGACCTCGTCGAGGAGCCGCACCTGCCCAAGGGCAAGGGCAGCGCGCCGTTCGACGACGAGGGCGTGCGCACGCGCTCGCGCAAGGTCGTGCAGGGCGGCGTCGTCGAGGGCTATTTCCTGTCCAGCTATTCGGCGCGCAAGCTCGGCATGCGCACCACGGGGCACGCCGGCGGTTCGCAGAATCTGCGCCTGTCGAGCCGGCTCACGCAGCCCGGCGACGGCCTCGACGCGATGCTCGCCAAGCTCGGCCGCGGCCTCTTCGTCACCGAGCTGATGGGGCAGGGCATCAACTACGTCACCGGCGACTACTCGCGCGGCGCCGCCGGCTTCTGGGTCGAGGGCGGGCGCATCGCCTACCCGGTGCAGGAAGTGACGATCGCCGGCAACCTGCGCGAGATGTTCAAGGACATCGCCGGCGTCGGCTCCGACGTCTACACGCAGGGCAGCAAATCGGTGGGCTCGGTGCTGCTGCGGCGCATGAAGCTCGCCGGGTCTTGAGCGACGCAAGCCGCGGCGCGCCATGAGGATCGCCGTCGTCACCGATCTGCACGCCAATCGCGAGGCGGTGCAGGCCGTGCTCGACCATGCGGCCGGGCAGCGCATCGACCGCTACGCCTTCCTGGGCGACTTCGTCGGCTATGGCGCCGACCCGGCCTGGGTCGTCGACCGCGTGCGCGAGTTCGTCGCCGCCGGGGCCTGGGCCGTGCAGGGCAACCACGATGCGGCGGTGGCGCGCGGCGCGGCGCCGTCGATGCGCATGGACGCGCGCTATGTCGTCGACTGGACGCGCGGGCGGCTCGACGCCGGGCAGATCGATTTCCTCGCCACGCTGCCGCTGACCGCCGCCAGCGGCGAGATCCTGTTCGTCCATGCCAACGCTTTCGCGCCCGCGCATTGGGACTACGTCCACAGCCGCAGCGAGGCCGTGCGCAGCATGCATGCGACGCCGCAGCGCGTGACCTTCTGCGGCCATATGCACGAGCCGATGCTCTATCACGTCTCGATGCTCGGCAAGGCGGGCGATTTCGTCCCCGTGCCGGCCGAGCCGATCACGCTGCTGACGACGCGCCAGTGGCTCATCATCCCCGGCTCGGCGGGCCAGCCGCGCGACGGCAACCCGGCCGCCTGCTACGCCGTCTACGACGATGCGCGCGCCGAGCTGACCTACTGGCGCGTGCCCTACGACCACGAGGCGGCGGCGGCGAAGATGCGCGAGGCCAGGCTGCCGCAGTCGCTGGCGGCGCGGCTGGCCGATGGCAACTGAAGACCCGGTCCACGGCGCACCGCCGCTGGCGGCGGGCCGGATCGTCGACGGCTGGCGCCTCGACGCCAAGCTGCACACCGGCGGCATGGCCCATCTGTGGGGCGTGACGGCGGTCGAGGAGCCGGCGCTGGCCGCGATGGCGCCGTTCCCGGGCATGGCGACGATCATGAAGGTGCCGCGCGTCAAGGGCGGCGAGGACCCGGCGTCGATCGTCAGCTTCGAGGTCGAACAGCTCATCCTGCCGCGCCTGCACGGGCCCCATGTGCCGCGCTACGTCGCGCGCGGCGACTTCACCGGTACGCCGTATCTGGTGATGGAATGCATCCCCGGCGTGTCGCTGCGCCCGCGGCTGGACGAGGCGCCGCTGGCGATCGACGAGGTGGTCGGGATCGGCGAGCGCGTCGCTGCGGCGCTGCACGACCTGCACCGCCAGCATCTGATCCACCTCGACGTCAAGCCCAGCAACATCCTGCAGCGCGCCGACGGCGTGGTCGTGATGGTCGACTACGGGCTCTCGCACCACGATCGTCTGCCCGACCTGCTGGAGGAGGAGTTCACGCTGCCGATCGGCACCGGGCCCTATATGTCGCCCGAGCAGGTGCAGTTCGTCCGCAGCGATCCGCGCTCGGACCTGTTCGCGCTCGGCGTCATGCTCTACCACCTGACGACCGGCGAGCGGCCCTTCGGCGCCCCCGAGACGGTGCGCGGTCTGCGGCGGCGCCTCTACATCGACCCGGTGCCCCCGCGCGCGCTGCGCGGCGATTGCCCGCCCTGGCTGCAGGAGGTGATCCTGAAATGCCTCGAGGTCAAGCCCGACCGCCGCTGGCAGAGCGGCGCGCAGCTCGCGCTGGCGCTGCAGAACCCGGGCCAGATCGCGCTCACCGCGCGCGCCGAGCGCATGCATGGCAGCGGGCTGCTGCGACGCGCCAAGCGCTGGTTCTACGCCGCCGGCGCCGAGACCAAGACGACGGCGGCGCTGGGCGTGGCGAGCCTGGTCGTGCGCAGCCCGATCATTATGGCCGCGGTCGATGTCGAGAACGCCGCGCCGGAACTGCTCGAACGGCTGCAGGAGACGGTGCGCCGCATCGTCCACACCGAGCCCGGCGCGCGCCTGGCCTGCGTGAGCGTGATGAAGGCCGCGCGCATCGGCATGGACGAGCGGGTCGACAAGTCGGGCCAGGTGGTCCATGTCAAGCAGCTCGTCGGGCTCAAGCATTGGGCGCGGCCGATCAGCAAGTCGCTCGACCTCGACGACGGCCGGCTCACCTTCCATGTGCTGCTCGACACCGACCCGGCCGACGCGATAGTCGATTTCGCCGAACGCAACCAGGTCGACCATATCGTGATGGGCGCGCGCGGCAATTCGAGCCTGCGACGCTACCTCGGCAGCGTCAGTTCGCAGGTGGTGGCGCGGGCCGTCTGCACCGTGACCGTGGTGCGGGCCTGAGCGTCGCGCCCGCGGCACACGGGCGGGGCTGCCCGTGGCGCGGCGCGGGCGGACTGCGCCGCGTGGTCCTTCCGTTCAGGCGGACTGCGCCGCGTGGTCCTTCCGTTCAGGCGGACTGCGCCGCCTGGTCCATCCGTTCAGGCGGGCTGCGCCGCCTGGTACAGCCTGGCCGAGCGTGCGCCCGAGCGGCAGAACGCGAGCAGCGGCCGCGGCAGCTCGGCCAGCAGCGCGGCGAAGGCGGCGATCTGCTCCGGCGACTGGTAGCCGCCGTCCACCGGCAGATGGCGGTATTCGAGCCCGGCGGCGCGCGCCGCAGCCTCGATTGCGGCGCTCGTCGGCTGGTCCGGGCCATGCTCGAAATCGGGGCGGTTGTTGACGACGCTGCGGAAGCCCGCGGCGGCGGCTTCGGCCATCGCCTCGGGTTGCAGCTGGGCCGAGACGCAGACATCGGGCGCGAGCGCGCGCAGGGCGAGGCTGCTCATGACGGCCCCAGCGCGCGCTTGACCGAGGCCGAGACCAGGCTCATCTCGGCCTGGCCGGTGAAGCGGCTCTTCGCCGCCGCCATCACCTTGCCCATGTCGCCCGGGCCGCCGGCGCCGAGTTCGGTCACCAGCGACGCCACGGCCGCGTCGACCTCGGCCGCCGACATGCGCTGCGGCAGATAGCCCTGCAGCACATGCACCTCGGCGCTCTCCTTGGCGACGAGATCGGCGCGCCCGCCCTGCTCGAAGGCGGCGATCGAGTCCTTGCGCTGCTTGATCAGCTTGTCGATGATGGCGATCACCGCGGCGTCGTCGAGCACGATGCGTTCGTCGACCTCGCGCTGCTTGCAGGCGGCCAGCAGCAAGCGGATGGTCGAGAGCCGGTCGGCTTCCTTGGCCCGCATCGCGGCCTTCATGTCGTCGGTGATGCGCTCTTTCAATGTGCTCATGGCTGGCGGTCGATTCCAATGCAACAAGCCCGCGCCGGTGTCCCGCGCGGGCTTGCAGGGCGGGTCGGGCGCCGCGCGCGGACCGCGTGCGCCGGCCGCAGGCCCGGGTTCAGTACAGCTTCTTGGGCAGCTGCATGCTGCGCACGCGCTTGAAGTGCCGCTTCACTGCGGCCGCCTTCTTGCGCTTGCGCTCGGCGGTGGGCTTCTCGTAGAACTCACGCGCACGCAACTCGGTCAGCAGGCCGATCTTCTCGATGGTGCGCTTGAAACGGCGCAGGGCGACGTCGAAAGGCTCGTTTTCTTTGACGCGGATGGTGGTCATGTGGTCAGGGATCCCGATGATGCGCGCCCGGTGCCGCCCCGCAGCCCCGATGATCGTGGGCGTCGATCGGGGCCGACCCCGGGTCGGTCGATGCGCTGGTTTGCCAGCAAAGCCGAAGATTATAGACCGCGAACCGATATGCGCGGCAAGCCGGCGGGGTTCGGCGGCCGGGAGGCGGTGAGCCGCTCGCCACGTCCTGCGCCGCCGCCGCCGATCGGTTCGGGGCGACGCCGAGGCGATGCGAGGGGGCGAATGGGGCCGCCTTCGGCGGCCGGGACGGCCCTTTCAGGCGCGATCCCGACCCCGCTCGGCAGCCCCCCGTTCAGGGGGTCAAACTAGGGGCGAAAATGCCGAAGTAGCTTGATCTGGTCCGCTCGTCACACCAAGATAGGGCGCGACCGCACCGATCGTCGTCATCCATCCAAACGTCTGCACCGCACGCATGAATCCGACGCTGGACTTGTCCGCCGCGCCGCCATGGGCCCCAGAACAACTGCGTCCGCTGCTGGCCGCTCTGTTGCCGGTGCTGCTGCAGCGCGAAGGTCAACTGCTGGCGATCAAGGACCTGGAGCGCCACACGCTCGTGCACGTCAACGAGGCGATGCTGGATTTCCTGCAACGCGCGCCGGGCGAGGTGCTGGGCCATGGCGACGCCGATCTGTTCGACAGCCCGGCGCTCGTCACCGCGCTGCGCGCGGCCGATCACACGGCCGCCGCCCATGGGCAGGCGCTGACGAGCGAGCATCGGTTCGAGTGGAAGGGCGTCAAGCGCGAGTTCTCGGTGCTGCGGCTGGCGACCGAACCCGACGCACAGGGCCGGCGTTGGCTGTGCAGCGTCTGGACCGACCTCGGGCCGGAGCGCGAGCGCGCGAACCAGTTGCGCCTGGCGCTCGAGCAGATCGAGCAGCAGCAGCGCGCCCATGAACTGCTGCGGCGCGAGGTCTCGGACCAGGCCCTGCGCGACCCCGACTCGGGCCTGTACCGGCGCGCCCATTTCGAGGACCAGCTGCGGCGCGAGGTCGACCTCTCGCTGCGCGAGCATCGAGAGTTCTCGCTCGTCTTCATCGAGGTCGACCCACCGCCGCCCAAGGTGCTGGCGCTGGGCGCCGCCGGCACGCATTGCGTGCTCGAGGCGGTCGGGCGTCTGCTGCGCAGCGGCACGCGTGCGATGGACGCCTCCTGCCGCTACGACGAGCAGCGCTTCGGCGTGCTGCTTTCGGGCGTCGGGCTGGCCACCGCGCATGCGCGCATGGAAGGTCTGCGGCGCAAATGCGCGAGCCAGATCGTCGTCCACGAGGGGCAGGAGCTGGGCTTCACGGTCGCGATGGGCGTGGCCAGTTTCCCGCACACGGCGCAGACCCAGGAGGCCCTCGTGGCGGCCTCCGACGCGGCGCTGGCCGAGGCCCGGCGCCGCGGCGGCAACCATGTGACGCTGGCGGCGATCCGTTTCGAGTCCGACTGATCCGCCGGCGCGGGCGCCGCGGGCGCGCTCATCGAGCGCCGATGCAGCGCCGATCGAGCGCCTACGAAGAGCCGATCAGCTCCAGCACGGCGCGCCACTCGTCGGCGCTGACCGGCGTGATCGAGAGCCGGTTGCCGCGCCGCAGCACCTGCATCGTCGCCAGCGCCGGCGCGGCGCGCATCGCGGCCAGGCTCAGCAGCGGCGTCTTGCGCACCAGCGTCACGTCGACCTTGATCCAGCGCGGCGCGTCGGGCGCGGATTTCGGGTCGTGGTAGGGGCTGGCGGGGTCGAACTGGGTCGGATCGGGGCCAAGCCCGCCGGCCACGCGGGCGATGCCGGCGATGCCGGGCTCGGCGCAGGACGAGTGATAGAACAGCACGCCGTCGCCGGCCCGCATCTCGTCGCGCATGAAGTTGCGCGCCTGGTAGTTGCGCACGCCGGTCCACGGCAGGGTGCGGCGCGGGGCGCGCGCGAGGTCGTCGATCGAGGCCTCGGCGGGCTCGCTCTTCATCAACCAGTAGTTGGAACGGGCGGGCATGGTGGCCTGGGTAGGCGAGGGTGTCCGCCGTGAGCCGTGAACCGCATTCCTGAACCCTCAGGGAAGTTCAGGTGGGCGAGGTCAGCCGGGTATCGGGTTCATCTGACGCGAGACGATCACGCCAACCCGGCAATGTTCCAAGCCCTGGCTCAATGAGCATCGGTTCAAGGAAATATAGAGCTCACGCGAACACGACGGACGGAAGGATTCTAGACCCGCATCGGCGCGCGCGGTCCGCGCCGGATGTCACAACAAGCGGCCGTCGTCGCCGAGGGCGGCGTCGACGCGGCGCAGCAGGCCCTCGATGTCGGCCGAGCCGGTGTCGGCGAGCGTCGCCGCGCCGGCCGCCGCGGGCTGCTGCGGCGCGGTCTGGGCGCGCTCGGCGAGCTGGTAGGCGAGGTTGAGCGCGGCCAGCACGGCGATGCGTTCGCGAGCCTTGACCTTGCCCGAGTCGCGGATCGTCGTCATCTCCTTGTCGACGCCGGCGACCGCCGCCTGCAGCAGCGCCTCGCCGCCCGCGGGACAGCCGAGCATGTAGACCTGGCCGAGGATGGTGACCTCGATCTGCTTCATGGCGGACCCTCCCTGCGCGGGCTGCCGTCGGCGGGCAGGCGCTCGAGCAGCGCGTCGATGCGCGCGCGCGCGGCGGCCAGGCGCGAGCGCAGGCTGTCGCGTTCGCTCGTCACCGCGACCAGCTGCTGTTCGATCAGCGCGCTCGTGCGTTTGAGCTCCTGATGCCGCAGCACCAGGCGGTCGACGCGTTCGACGAGATCTTCGAGTTTGCTCATCCGGCTTCCATTGTAGAAGCGCCCTGATCGCACCAGACGCGCACCGCGCAGGCGCCGCAGCGCGGGGCGCGCGCGAGGCAGACATAGCGGCCGTGCAGGATCAGCCAGTGGTGGGCGTGCAGGCGCCAGCGCGCGGGGACGCGGCGCAGCAGCGCTGCCTCGACCTCGGCCGGGCTGCGCCCGGGCGCGAGTCCGGTGCGGTTGGCGACGCGGAAGACATGGGTGTCGACCGCCATCGTCGGCTCGCCGTAGGCGACGTTGAGGACGACGTTGGCGGTCTTGCGGCCGACGCCGGGCAGGGCCTCGAGCGCGGCACGCTCGCGCGGCACCGCGCCGCCATGCTCGGCGACCAGGATCTCGCAGGTGCGCACGAGGTGGCGCGCCTTGGTGCGGAAGAGGCCGATCGTGCGGATCAGCTCGGTCACGCGTTCGACGCCCAGCGCGAGCACGCGCTGCGGCGTCCAGGCGAGCGCGAACAGCGTGCGCGTGGCCTTGTTGACGCCGACATCGGTCGCCTGCGCCGACAGCAGCACGGCGGCCAGCAGCTCGAACACGCTCGTGTATTCGAGTTCGCTGCGCGGCTGCGGATTGGCCGCGGCGAGCGTGGCGAAGAAGGGCTCGATGGCCTCAGTCTTCATCGGCTTCGGCGGCACGGCGCGCCGCGGCGCGTTGCAGGGCGGCTTCGATCACCGCGCGCTTGGCGTCGAGCACGGCGGCGTCGGTGTGGCGGCTGTGCGCGGCGAGGTCGGCGAGCTTGGCCTGCGCCTTCTCCGCCAGGCGCGCGTCGTTCTCGTGCCGCTCGCGCTCGACGCGCAGGCGGTGGAAGGCGTAGCGCTCGCGCGCCTGCCCGGCTTGCGCCGCGCTCCAGGCCTGCCAGCCGGTGCGCGTGCCGGTGACCGGGACCATCTCGATGCAGTCGACCGGACAGACCGGCACGCACAGCTCGCAGCCGGTGCACAGCTCGTCGATGACCTGGTGCATGACCTTGGATGCGCCGACGATGCAGTCGACCGGGCAGGCCTTGATGCACAGCGTGCAGCCGATGCACCAGGACTCGTCGATTACCGCCAGCGCGCGCGCACCTTCGATGCCGCGTTCGGGGTCCAGCGGCAGCGGCGGCCGCGCGGTGATCGCGGCCAGCCGCGCGATGCCCTCGGCGCCGCCGGGCGGGCAGCGGTTGATCGCGGCCTCGCCGCCGGCGATGGCGTCGGCGTAGGCGCGGCAATCGGGGTAGCCGCAGCGCGTGCACTGCGTCTGCGGCAGCGCCGCGTCAAGCGCCTGGGCCAGCGGCGCTGCGGGCAGGGGCGGGGCGGCGGATGGGGCGTCGGTCACCGCCCGATTATCGACCGCGCCGTCGCCCCGGCGCGGTGCTCAGGCCGCCGCGCTGCGCTTGCGCGCCGGCTTCGCCGCCGCTTCGGCGTCGTAGCGGGCGATGAAGGCCCGCACCTCGGGGTAGACCTTCTCGCGCCAGCGCTTGCCCGCGAAGATGCCGTAGTGGCCGGCGCCCATCGCGTCGTAGTGGAACTGGCGCTCCTTCGCGATGCCCGAGCACAGCTCATGCGCGGCACGGGTCTGGCCGGCGCCCGAGATGTCGTCGAGCTCGCCCTCGATGGTCAGCAGCGCCGTCGACCGGATGTCCTGGGGCCGCACCAGTTCGCCCCGGACGAACCAGTTGCCGTTGCACAGCGCGAAGTCCTGGAACACGACCTTGATCGTCTCGAGGTAGTACTCGGCCGGCATGTCGAGCACGGCGTTGTATTCGTCGTAGAACTGCCGATGCGATTCGGCACTGTCGTCGTCGCCGCGGATCAGGTCCTTGAAGTAGTCGTAATGACTGCTCATGTGGCGGTCCGGATTCATCGCCACGAAGCCGGTGTGCTGCAGGAAGCCCGGGTAGACGCGGCGGCCGGCGCCGGGGAAGTTCTGGGGCACGCGGAAGATGACGTTGTTCTCGAACCAGCTGTGGCTCTTGTTCATCGCCAGGTTGTTGACCGCGGTGGGGCTGCGGCGGGCGTCGATCGGGCCGCCCATCATCGTCATCGTGCGCGGCGTCGGCTCGCCGGCGCTGGCCATCAGCGACACCGCCGCCAGCACCGGCACGGTGGGTTGGCAGACCGAGATCACATGCACGTTGGGGCCGATGTGCCGGATGAACTCCTGCACGTAGGCGACATAGTCGTCGAGGTGGAAGGGGCCGACCTCGAGCGGAACCATGCGCGCGTCGGTCCAGTCGGTGATGAAGACCTTGTGGTCGTGCAGCAGGCTCTTGACGGTGTCGCGCAGCAGCGTCGAGTGGTGGCCCGACAGCGGCGCGACGACCAGCACCGTGGGCTGCGACTTCATCACCGTGAGTGCGCGCGTGTCGTCGGTGAAGCGCTTGAAGCGCAGCAGGCGGCAGAAGGGCTTGCTCAGCGCGACCTGCTCCTGCACCGCGACCTCGATGCCGTCGACGGTGGCCGAGGTGATCGCGAAGGGCGGCTTCTCGTATTCCTTGGCCAGGCGGTGCAGCAGGTCGAAGCCCGCCGAGACGCGCTGCGCCATCGGCACATGGGTGAAGGGCGAAAGCGGGTGGTTGTAGAGCTTGGCCGAGGCGCTGGCGAACTCGGAGAACGGCGCCATCAGCGCGCGCTGCGTTTCGTACAGGTGATACAGCATGTCATGTCTCCGGAGTGCCCGCGAATCGAGCTTGACGCATCATGCAACGCGCAGCCTGAAGCCGGGCTGACGAAGGCTCGGACTTTGCTGCGCTGCAACAAAATTATGACGCGTATCGGCTAATCATGCACTCGATCGCCCTGGCGTGCCCGATGCATATCACCGGGTTCGCGCCTTCCGACCCGCTGCCGAAGCGCCGCGCGCCATCGCGGCGGCGCCGGCACCGACCGCGACGGGCGCGGGCCGGTCAGATGACGCGCGCGATGGCGGCAGCGACGGCGTCGATGTTGCCGCTGTTGAGCGCGGCGACGCAGATGCGACCCGAATCGACGCCGTAGACGCCGAATTCGCGCCGCAGGCGCAGCATCTGCTCCTTCGACAGCCCCGAGTAGCTGAACATCCCGACCTGGCGCGTGATGTACGAGAGGTCGCCCGGAACGCCCGCCGCCTGCAGCTTGGCGACCAGCGCCTGGCGCATCGTGCGGATGCGCTCGCGCATGCCGGCCAGTTCCTCCTCCCACTGCGCGCGCAGCGTCGGCGTGCCGAGCACGGTGGCGACGACCTGGGCCCCGAAGGTCGGCGGGTTCGAGTAATTGGCGCGGATGACGATCTTCAGCTGCGAGAGCACGCGCTGCTGTTCCTCGGCGCTGCCGCAGACGACACTGAGCGCACCGACGCGCTCGCCGTAGAGCGAGAAGCTCTTCGAGAACGAGGTCGAGACGAAGAACTGCGCGCCGGCGGCGACGAAGCTGCGCACCGCCACGCCGTCCTCGTCGATGCCCTGCCCGAAGCCCTGGTAGGCCATGTCGAGGAAGGGCACGAGCCCGGCAGCAGCGCAGGCGGCGGCCACCCGATCCCATTGCGCGGCCGTGAGGTCGCAGCCGGTCGGGTTGTGGCAGCAGGCATGGAGGACGACGACGGTGCCCGGCGCCGCCCCGCGCAGCGCATCGAGCATGGCGTCGAAGCGGATGCCGCGCGTCGCCGCGTCGTAATACGGATACGTGCCGACCTCGAATCCCGCCTGGGTGAAGATCGAACGGTGGTTCTCCCAGCTCGGGTCGCTGATCAGCACCCGCGCGCCCGGGCGCAGCTTCTTCAGGAAGTCGGCGCCCACCTTGAGGCCGCCGGTGCCGCCCAGGGCCTGGATCGTCGCCACGCGGCCGGCCGCGAGCAGGGCGCTGTCGGCGCCGAAGACCAGCCCCTGCACCGCCTTGTCGTAGGCGGCGATGCCGTCGATCGGCAGGTAGTTCTTCGCCTTCGGCGATTCGAGCAGCTGCTGCTCGGCCGCGGCGACGCAGCGCAGCACCGGCAGCTTGCCCTGGTCGTCGAAGTAGACGCCGACGCCGAGGTTGACCTTGGCCGGGTTCGGATCGGCGTTGAACTGCTCGTTCAGACCCAGGATCGGGTCGCGGGGGGCCATTTCGACAGTGGCGAAGAGCGATGCGGACATGGAGCTTCCTGAGATCGGGTGACGCGCCGGCGATCGGGCGGGGCCACGTGCCGCCGCCCGCTGCGCTACGCTTGAGGGTTGCCTGCCCGGAGCGGTTCCGGGATGCCAGGTCCTCATTCTAAGGTTTGCACCAGGGAAATCCCGCATGACTGCTGTTGCCGCCGCTGCCCCCGGTGCCGACTCCGAGGCGCCACGCGAGGGCGAGTTCGTCTCGTTCCCGGACTCGCCCTACCAGCTGTTCCAGCCCTACGCGCCGGCGGGCGACCAGCCGGCGGCGATCGCCCAGCTCGTCGAGGGCGTGGGCGACGGCCTGGCCTACCAGACGCTGCTCGGCGTCACCGGCTCGGGCAAGACCTTCACGATGGCCAATGTGATCGCGCGCCTCGGCCGCCCGGCGATCGTCTTCGCGCCCAACAAGACGCTGGCGGCGCAGCTCTACAGCGAGTTCCGTGATTTCTTCCCGCGCAACGCGGTCGAGTACTTCGTCAGCTACTACGACTACTACCAGCCCGAGGCCTACGTGCCGCAGCGCGACCTGTTCATCGAGAAGGACAGCGCGATCAACGAGCACATCGAGCAGATGCGGCTGTCGGCGACGAAGAGCCTGCTCGAGCGCCGCGACGTCATCATCGTCGCCAGCGTGAGCGCGATCTACGGCATCGGCAACCCGGCCGACTACCACCGCATGGTGATGACGCTGCGCGTGGGCGACAAGCTGGGCCAGCGCGAGGTCATCGCCCAGCTCGTGCGCATGCAGTACCAGCGCAACGAGATCGATTTCTCGCGCGGCGCGTTCCGCGTGCGCGGCGACACCATCGACGTCTTCCCGGCCGAGCACAGCGAACTGGCGCTGCGCATCGAGCTCTTCGACGACGAGGTCGAGTCGCTGCAGCTGCTGGACCCGCTCACCGGCCGCGTGCGCCAGAAGATCCCGCGCTTCACCGTCTACCCGAGCAGTCATTACGTGACGCCGCGCGAACGCGTCGTCGCCGCGATCGAGACCATCAAGGCCGAGCTGCGCCAGCGCCTGGACGAATTCGTCAAGGCCGGCAAGCTCGTCGAGGCGCAGCGCCTGGAGCAGCGCACCCGCTTCGACCTCGAGATGCTGCAGGAGGTCGGCCACTGCAAGGGCATCGAGAACTACACGCGGCACCTCTCGGGCGCCGCGCCGGGCGAGCCGCCGCCGACCCTCGTCGACTATCTGGCGCGCGACGCCCTCATGTTCCTCGACGAGAGCCATGTGCTGATCGGCCAGTTCGGCGGCATGTACAACGGCGACCGCGCGCGCAAGACGACCCTCGTCGAATACGGCTTCCGGCTGCCGAGCGCGCTCGACAACCGGCCGCTGAAGTTCGAGGAGTTCGAGCGCAAGATGCGCCAGGCGATCTTCGTCTCGGCCACACCCGCGGCCTACGAGCAGGCCCATGCCGGGCAGGTCGTCGAGCAGGTCGTGCGACCGACCGGCCTTGTCGACCCCGAGGTCGAGGTGCGGCCCGCGGCGACCCAGGTCGACGACCTGCTGCAGGAGATCCGCGAACGCGTCACGATCGACGAACGCGTGCTCGTGACGACGCTGACCAAGCGCATGGCCGAGCAGCTGACCGACTACCTGTCGGAGAACGGCGTCAAGGTGCGCTACCTGCACAGCGACATCGACACCGTCGAGCGCGTCGAGATCCTGCGCGACCTGCGCCTCGGCCTCTTCGACGTGCTCGTCGGCATCAACCTGCTGCGCGAGGGTCTCGACCTGCCCGAGGTCTCGCTGGTGGCGATCCTCGACGCCGACAAGGAAGGCTTCCTGCGCGCCGAACGCAGCCTGATCCAGACCATCGGCCGCGCCGCGCGCAACGTCAATGGCCGCGCCATCCTCTACGCCGACAGGATGACGGCGTCGATGCAGGCCGCGATGGGCGAGACCGAGAGGCGCCGCACGAAGCAGATCGCCCACAACCTCGCGCAGGGCATCACGCCCAAGAGCGTGACGAGCCGCATCCGCGACCTCATCGACGGCGCCGTGTCCGACAAGAGCGCGAAGGACGATCTCAAGGCGGCGAAGGCGGCGGCCGAGGTCGAGGCGATGTCCGAGAAGGACCTCGGCAAGCGCATCAAGCTGCTCGAGAAGCAGATGCTCGACCATGCGCGCAATCTCGAGTTCGAGAAGGCGGCGCGCGTGCGCGACCAGCTTGCGTTGCTGCGCGAACAGGCCTTCGGCGCCAGCGGGCACGATGCCGTGCTGCCGCTGCCCGGGCGGGCCGCCTGATGGCGCCGCCCTGGAAGCGCTGGCTCGGCCTCGAGCCCAGGGTGGTCGAAGTGCCGCCCGAACTGCGCGTGCTGATGGTCTGCATGGGCAATATCTGCCGCTCGCCGATGGCCGAAGGGGTGCTGCGCGCCAAGTTGAGCGCCGCCGGGCTCGCCGGCCGCATCGCCGTCGACTCGGCCGGGACCATCGACCACCACGCCGGCGAGCCGCCCGACCCGCGCGCGATCCGCGTCGCTGCGCGCCGCGGCTACGACATCGCGGCGCAGCGCGCGCGCGCCGTCGATGCGCTCGACTTCTCGACCTTCCAGCGCATGCTGGCGATGGACGACGACAACCTGGCCTGGCTGCGCAAGCGCGCGCCGGCGGATGCGCAGGCGCGCATCGAACTGATGCTGATGCATGCGCGCCCGCGCGCCGACACGCTCGAGGTGCCCGACCCCTATTACGGCGGCGAGGCCGGGTTCGAGCGCGTGCTCGACCTGCTCGAAGCGGCCAGCGATGGGCTGATCCTGTCGTTGCGCGCCGACCTGGCGGCGCGCGGCGCCCGGTAACCCGACTTTGGGCTCCTCCCACGCTGTCCGGAGGATGGTCTATACTTGAGTAAATTAGTCAATCTCTCTCCGGAATCAGGGTTTCTTCTCAGGTCTTTACACATAACTTAACGAGAACTTTTCAATCGTTGACATTATCGTAGTGGCCTGCGCATGGTGCGCTAGGAGAAATTCATGAGACTCACGACCAAAGGCCGCTTTGCCGTCACCGCGATGATCGATCTCGCCTTGCGCTCCAACTCAGGCCCGGTGGCGCTGGCGGCGATCAGCCAGCGCCAGCAGATTTCGCTGTCCTATCTGGAACAGCTGTTCGGCAAGCTGCGCCGCCACGAGCTCGTCGAGAGCACGCGCGGACCGGGCGGCGGCTACACGCTGGGACGCGCCGCCGACGACATCACGGTGGCCGACATCATCGTCGCCGTCGACGAGCCGATCGACGCGACGAACTGCTCGGGCAAGGAAAACTGCCTCGGCGACGACTCGGGTCGCTGCATGACCCACGAGCTGTGGGCGAATCTGAACAACAAGATGATCGAGTACCTCGATTCGGTTTCACTCAAGAAGCTCGTCGACGAGCAGCTGGCCAAGGGCGTCGCGGTCGACGCCGGTCCGGTCAAGCGCTCGATGTCGTCGGCTCCCTCGATCAAGCCGATCAAGGTCACGGCCCCCAACTCGGTGTTCGCGCTCGGCAACGCGTATTCCAAGTAGCGGCCGCTGCCACCCTCCTGTAACTGAATTGCCGTCCAACGCCCTTCCATGACACCTCACCTGCCCATCTACCTCGACTACGGTGCCACCACGCCCTGCGACCCCCGGGTCGTCGACGCGATGGTGCCGTGGCTGCGCGAGCATTTCGGCAATGCCGCCTCGCGCAGTCATGCCTGGGGATGGGAGGCCGAGGCGGCGATCGAGAAGTCGCGCGAGCAGGTCGCCGGACTGATCAACGCCGACCCGCGCGAGATCGTCTGGACCAGCGGCGCCACCGAGAGCAACAACCTCGCGATCAAGGGCGCGGCGCATTTCTACGCCTCGCGCGGCAAGCACCTGATCACGGTGAAGACCGAGCACAAGGCCGTGCTCGATCCGATGCGCGAGCTCGAGCGCCAGGGCTTCGAGGTCACCTACCTCGACGTCCAGGAAAACGGGCTGATCGATCTCGACCGCTTCCGCGATGCCTTGCGCAAGGACACCATCCTGGCCTCGGTGATGCTCGTCAACAACGAGATCGGCGTGATCCAGGACATCCCGGCGATCGGCGCGATGTGCCGCGAGCGCGGCATCGTCCTGCACGTCGATGCGGCGCAGGCCACGGGCAAGGTCGCCATCGACATGGCGACGCTGCCGGTCGACCTGATGAGCCTGGCCTCGCACAAGACCTACGGCCCCAAGGGCATCGGTGCGCTCTACGTGCGGCGCAAGCCGCGCGTGCGCCTCGAAGCGCAGATGCACGGCGGCGGGCACGAGCGCGGCATGCGCAGCGGCACGCTGCCGACGCACCAATGCGTGGGCATGGGCCTGGCGTTCGAGATCGCGCGCCAGGAAATGGCGCACGAGATCGACCGCGTGCGCATGCTGCAGCAGCGCCTGCTCAAGGGCCTCTCGGGCATCGACCAGGTCTTCATCAACGGCGACCTCGAGCGCCGCGTCCCGCACAACCTCAACGCGAGCTTCAACTTCGTCGAGGGCGAATCGCTGATCATGGGTGTCAAGGGCCTGGCGCTGTCGTCGGGCTCGGCCTGCACCAGTGCCAGCCTCGAACCCAGCTACGTGCTGCGCGCCCTCGGCCGCAGCGACGAGCTGGCGCATTCGAGCCTGCGCATGACGATCGGCCGCTTCTCGACCGAGGCAGAGATCGACTACGCCGTCGCCACCCTGCAGGACCGGGTGGCCAAGCTGCGCGAGCTCTCGCCGTTGTGGGAGATGTTCCAGGACGGCGTCGACATCGGTTCGATCCAATGGAGTGCGCACTGACCGTCCGAACGTCGGCACGACGTTCGAGCGGCGTTGGGCGTACCCTCGGGCTGCGCGGCCCTCGGGGTTCGCGTGGGCGCGGGAGCCGATCATTTACAGGAGTACGAAATGGCCTACAGCGAAAAAGTCATCGACCACTACGAGCATCCCCGCAACGTCGGCTCGTTCGACAAGGGTGATGAATCGGTCGGCACCGGCATGGTCGGTGCGCCGGCCTGCGGCGACGTCATGAAGCTGCAGATCAAGGTCAACCCCGAGACCGGGCTGATCGAGGACGCGCGCTTCAAGACCTACGGCTGCGGCTCGGCGATCGCGTCGAGCTCGCTCGTCACCGAATGGGTCAAGGGCAAGACGCTCGACGAGGCGGCGACGATCAAGAACACCGCGATCGCCGAGGAACTGGCGCTGCCGCCGGTCAAGATCCATTGCTCGATCCTCGCCGAGGACGCGATCAAGGCCGCGGTCCAGGACTACAAGGCCAAGCACGGCAACACCGTCGAGACGCAGTAAGCGGCGTCATGGCGGTCACACTCACCGAAGCCGCAGCGCGGCATGTCACGCGCTACCTTGGCCGTCGCGGCAAGGGCGTGGGCGTGCGCCTGGGCGTGAAGACGACGGGTTGCTCGGGCCTGGCCTACAAGCTCGAATACGCCGACGAGGTCGCGCCCGAGGACCTGATCTTCGAGGACCATGGCGTCAAGGTGCTGGTCGACCCGAAAAGCCTGCCCTATATCGACGGCACCGAGCTCGATTTCGTGCGCGAGGGACTGAACGAAGGGTTCAAGTTCCACAACCCGCGCGAGAAGGACCGCTGCGGCTGCGGAGAGTCGTTCCGCGTCTGAGGCCGATGCCGATCGGCGCCGCCGCGGTGCGCGCCGCGCCCCTGTGATGGCCCCCCGAGTCCGACCCCGTACAGCCGCACCGTGAAGATCAGTGACGACGATTACACCCTCTTCGGCCTCGCGCCGACGCAGGCGCTGGTGCGCGAGGATCTCGATGCGCGCCGCCGCGACCTGCAGTCGCGCGTCCATCCCGACCGCTTCGCCGCCGAGGGCGACGCGGCGCAGCGGCTGGCCATGCAATGGGCCGTGCGCGTGAACCAGGCCTATCAGCGCCTGAAGGATCCGCTCGCCCGCGCCGCCTACCTGTGCGAACTGCGCGGCGTGCCCGTCGATGCCGAGCGCAACACGGCGATGCCGACCGAATTCCTGATGCAGCAGATGCAATGGCGCGAGGCGCTCGACGAGGCGGGCGACGACCTCGTCGCCGTCGAGCGCCTGGACGCGGCGGTGGCCGCCGACGAGCGCGCGATGTTCGACCGCCTCACCGAACTGCTCGACCGCCGCGGCGACACCGTCGCCGCCGCGGCCCAGGTGCGCGCGCTGATGTTCCTGGCGCGCTTCCGCCACGACATCGAGCGCCGCCTCGACGCCCTCGACGCCCAACGCTAGACACCATGGCCCTGCTGCAGATCTCCGAACCCGGCCAGGCGAGCGACCCGCACCAGCGCCGCATCGCCGTCGGCATCGACCTCGGCACGACGCATTCGCTCGTCGCCGCGGTGCGCCACGGCGTCGCCGAATGCCTGCCCGACCACGAAGGCCGCGTGCTCCTGCCCTCGGTCGTGCGCTATCTCGAAGGCGGCCGGCGCCAGATCGGCGACGCGGCACGCGCGGCGCAGGCCGACGACGCCGAGAACACGATCGCGTCGGTCAAGCGGCTGATGGGTCGGGGCCTGGCCGACATCGCGGGCGCCGACAAGCTGCCGTACCGCTACGTCGACCGCCCGGGCATGGTCGCGATCGCGACGCGCGACGGCGAGAAGACGCCGGTCGAGGTCTCGGCCGAGATCCTCGCGACGCTGCGCCAGCGCGCCGAGGACAGCCTCGCCGACGAGCTCTACGGCGCGGTGATCACGGTGCCGGCGTATTTCGACGATGCCCAGCGCCAGGCGACCAAGGACGCCGCGCGCCTGGCCGGCATCGAGGTGCTGCGCCTGATCAGCGAGCCGACGGCCGCCGCCGTGGCCTACGGCCTGGACAAGGGCAGCGAGGGCCTGTACGCCGTCTACGACCTCGGTGGCGGCACCTTCGACATCTCGCTGCTGCGCCTCACGCAGGGCGTGTTCGAGGTCATCGCCACCGGCGGCGACGCCGCGCTCGGCGGCGACGACATCGACCAGGCGCTGGCCGACTGGGCGCTGGACCGCTGCGGCACCGGCGCCGCGACGCCGCGCGACAAGCGAGCCGCGCTCACCGCCGCGCGCGCCGCCAAGGAGGCCCTGAGCGACCACGAGACGGCGACCTGGCAGGCCGAGATCGCCGGCCATGCGCTCGCGCTGCCGGTGGACCGGGCGCGGCTCGAAGCGTTGGCGGCGCCGCTGGTCGAGCGCACGCTGGCCGTCACGCGCAAGGTACTGCGCGATGCCCGCATCGCGCGCGACGAGGTGCGCGGCGTCGTGATGGTCGGCGGCAGCACGCGCATGCCCCATGTGCGCCAGGCCGTCGGTGCGCTCTTCGGCCCGGGCTGGCCGGGGCAGGTGCTGACCGACCTCAACCCGGACGAGGTGGTGGCGCTCGGCGCCGCGATCCAGGCCCATGCGCTGGCCGGCAATGCCGGCGGCGGCGAGCTGCTGCTGCTCGACGTGATCGCGCTCTCGCTCGGCATCGAGACGATGGGCGGCCTCGTCGAGCGCATCGTCGAGCGCAATTCGACGCTGCCGGTGGCCAAGGCGCAGGAGTTCACGACCTTCAAGGACGGCCAGACGGCGATGGCGATCCATGTCGTGCAGGGCGAGCGCGATCTCGTCTCGGAATGCCGCTCGCTGGCGCGCTTCGAGCTGCGCGGCATCCCGCCGATGGTCGCCGGCGCGGCGCGCATCCGCGTCACCTTCGAGGTCGACGCGGACGGCCTGCTCAGCGTCTCGGCGCGCGAGCAGGCCAGCGGCGTCGAGGCCGCCGTCACCGTCAAGCCCAGCTATGGCCTCGCCGACGAGCAGATCGCCGCAATGCTCAAGGACGGCTACGCCCATGCCGAGGACGACATGGCCGCGCGTTCGCTGCGCGAGGCGCAGGTCGAGGCCGAACGCATGGTGCTGGCGACGCGCTCGGCCCTGGCCGCCGACGGTCATCTGCTCGACGCGGACGAGCGGCGCGCGATCGACGATCTCGTCGCCGCCACGCTGCGCAGCGCCGCCGGCAGCGATGCCCATGCGATCGAGGATGCCGTCGAAGCGCTGGCCGCAGGCACCGAGGCCTTCGCCGCCGCCCGCATGAACCAGGGCATCCGCGCGGCGCTCGCCGGGCGGCGTGTCGACGAAGTCTGAGGTCCGCCATGCCCGTGATCCGCATCCTGCCGAACGCCGAATACTGCCCCCAGGGCGACACCATCGAGGCCGGCGCCGGCACCTCGATCTGCGAGGCGCTGCTCGAGAACGGCATCGCGATCGAGCATGCCTGCGAGATGAGCTGCGCCTGCACGACCTGCCATGTCATCGTGCGGGAGGGCTACGCCTCGCTGGGCGAGATCGACGAGTCCGAGGAGGACCTGCTCGACCGCGCCTGGGGCCTGACGCCGATCTCGCGCCTGTCGTGCCAGGCCATCCTGTCGAACCAGGACGTGACGATCGAGATCCCGAAGTACTCGATCAATCACGCCAAGGAAAACCACTGATCAGGTGGCCGGCTGGTCCGACAGCGGCTGCAGGTTGACGCTGAGTTCCTTGCTCATCGGCGCTTCCACGAGCAATGCCGATTCGTCATGGACCTTGGCGCCGATGAGCTCGAGCGGCGGGTTCCGCTCGGCGATGAGGCTGTCTGCCCAGGCGCGGCGCGTCCTTGCACCATGTCCAGGCGCGCGCACCAAAAAAAGACCTCCCCATCGCGAAACGGGGAGGTCGGATCGGGGCTTGCACCCTCTGAGGAGACAGACGGACACACGCGGTGTCGGAAGCGAGCACGCAAGCGTCATGCCCGCCCGCGCCTACACTGGCCACCCGTGATCATCCTCGGCTTCGAATCCTCCTGCGACGAGACCGGCGTGGCGCTCGTCGAGTTGCGCGACGGCGCGCGCCCGCGCCTGCTCGCCGAGGCGCTGCACAGCCAGGCGGCGATGCACGCCGACTATGGCGGCGTCGTCCCCGAACTCGCGTCGCGCGACCATATCCGGCGCGTGCTGCCGCTCACGCGCCAGGTGCTGGCGCGGGCCGGGATCGCGCTCGCGCAGGTCGACCTCGTCGCCTACACGCGCGGGCCCGGACTCGCCGGCGCGCTGCTCGTGGGCGCCGGCGTCGCGGTGGCGCTCGCGGCGGCGCTCGACCGCCCGGCGCTGGGCGTGCACCACCTCGAAGGCCACCTGCTCTCGCCCTTCCTGGGCGCCGAGGTGCCGCAGTTCCCCTTCGTCGCGCTGCTGGTCTCGGGCGGCCACACGCAGCTCATGGACGTGCGCGCAGTCGGCGACTACCGCCTGCTCGGCGAGACCATCGACGACGCCGCGGGCGAGGCCTTCGACAAGAGCGCCAAGCTGCTCGGCCTGGGCTACCCGGGCGGCCCGGCACTGGCGCGCCTGGCGGCCTTCGGCGACCCCGAGGCCTATGCGCTGCCGCGGCCGCTGCTGCACCAGCCGAACCTCGATTTCTCGTTCGCCGGGTTGAAGACGGCGGTGATGACGCAGGTGCGCAAGCGCGGCACCAACGTCTGCGAGCAGTCGCGTGCCGACCTCGCCGCGTCGACCCAGGCCGCCATCGTCGACGTGCTGGTCGCGAAGTCGGTCAAGGCGCTCGAGGCCAGTGGCACGCGCCGCCTCGTCGTCGCCGGCGGGGTCGGCGCGAACCGGCTGCTGCGCGAGCGGCTCGACGCTGCGGCCGCGCGATGCGGCGCCACGGTGCATTACCCGCCGCTCGAGCTGTGCACCGACAACGGCGCGATGATCGCGATCGCCGCCGCGCTGCGCGTCCGGCAGGGCATCGCCAAACCGCAGCGCGACGGCGCCTTCGACGTCAGGCCGCGCTGGCCGCTGGCCGAGTTGTCGTCGGCCGGCGACCGGGCCTGACGATCAGGACACCGTCAGCTGCGCCGCGGCGCGCGCGCCGCGCTTGGGCAGCGTCAGCGTCAGCACGCCGTGCTCGAGCTTGGCGCCGGCCTCGGCCTGGTCGACTTCGATCGGCAAGGTGAAGGTGCGCGCGTAGCTGGCCTGTGTACGCTCGCGATAGACGACGCGGTCGCCCTCCTTCTTCTCCTCCTGGTGCTGGCTCTGCGCCTGCACGGTGACGGCGCGGCCGTCGATCGAGACCTTGACGTCTTCCTTGGCAACGCCCGGCATCTCCAGCTTCACGGTGTAGGCGCGGTCCGATTCGGCGAGGTCCAGCGCGGGGCTGCGGCGGCCGTCGTCGCCGCTCGGCGCCAGGGGGCCGAAGAAGCGTTCGAAGGTGTCGTCGAACAGACGCGAGAGTTGACGCGTTTCGCGGCTCACGGGAACGAGAAACATGGTGGGCTCCTTACAATCGGTTCATCAATCGCCGCCGGTGGCATCACCGACGGCTCTCATGCACTCAACATAGAAGCGGCGCCGCGCATTTCAAGTCGCGCGCTTGATCTGGATCAGACCTCGACGCGGTCGGCTCCGGGCGCCGCCGCGAGACCCGATGCGACCCCTCGTCGAAGCCCTGTCCGGTTCCAAGATCCGCGAAGTCGCCAATGCCGGAATCGGGCGCGCCGACGTGCTCGCGTTCTGGTTCGGCGAGAGCGACGAGGTCACGCCGCTGGCGATCCGCCAGGCCGGCGCCGACTCGCTGCTGCGCGGCGAGACCTTCTACACCCACAACCTCGGCCTGCCCGAGCTGCGCGCCGCGATCGCCGCCTACGCGAGCGGGCTGCATGGCGCCATCGATGTCGACCGCATCGCCGTCACCTCGTCGGGCGTGAGCGCGCTGATGGTGGCGATGCAGCTGCTGCTCGACGCGGGCGACGAGGTCGTCGCCGTCGTGCCGCTGTGGCCGAACCTGACGGCGCAGCCGGCGATCCTCGGCGCCCGGGTCCGGCGCGTCGCGCTGCGCGCGGCGGCCGGCGCCTGGCGCCTCGACCTCGACGAGCTGCTGGCCGCGATCACGCCGCGCACGCGCATGCTGCTCGTCAACGCGCCCAACAACCCGACCGGCTGGACGCTGACGCGCGCCGAGCAGCAGCGCCTGCTCGAGCATTGCCGGCGCACCGGCACCTGGATCGTCGCCGACGAGGTCTACGAGCGCATCCATTTCGGCGCCGGCGCGGCCGCGTCCAGCTTCCTCGACATCGCCAGCGCCGACGACCGCCTCGTCGTCGCCCACAGCTTCAGCAAGAGCTTCCTGATGACGGGCTGGCGCCTGGGCTGGCTCGTGCTGCCGCGCGGCCATCTCGACGCCGCCGGCAAGCTGCTTGAATTCAACAGCAGCTGCGCGCCGGAGTTCGTGCAGCGCGGCGCGCTGCAGGCGCTGGCGTTGGCCGACACCTTCGTGCCCGAACTCGTGGCGCGGCTGCGCGGCTGCCGCGACCGCCTCGTCACCGGGCTGGGCGCGCTGCCCGGCGTCGAGGTCGCGCCGCCGCCGGGCGGGCTCTACGCCTTCTTCCGCGTCGCCGGCGAGACCGACTCGCTGGCCTACGCCAAGCGCCTCGTCGCCGAGCGCGGCCTCGGCCTGGCGCCGGGCGCCGCCTTCGGCCCCGAGGGCGAAGGCTGGCTGCGCTGGTGCTATGCCTCGCGCGACCCGGCGCGCCTGGATGCCGGGATCGAGCGGCTGCGCGGGGCGCTGCCGCTATAATCCGCGTTTCTGCCCCTAGCCGGGGGCGGGATTCAGCACGGCGCCGGTCGGTTTCACTGGCGTTCGCAAGTCAACCCGGAAACCTGCAGCCCGGCGCGCGCGCCGGGCGGGCGGTTTCCACACGAGATGGAAACAGCAATGCCGCTCACCACCGCCACCACGGCCGAAGTCGTCAAGGCCCATGCCCGCGGGCCCGCCGACACCGGCAGCCCCGAAGTGCAAGTCGCGCTGCTCACCACGCGCATCAACGAGCTGACGCCGCACTTCAAGCTCCACCTCAAGGACCACCACGGCCGCCGCGGCCTGCTGAAGATGGTCAACCAGCGCAAGCGCCTGCTGTCCTACCT
>JAGWVB010000284.1 GCA_018971105.1 Burkholderiales bacterium | reverse complement strand
CGAGCCGCTGAACCTGGCGCCGTCGACCACCGGCGTGGCGGCGATCGAGGAGCCGGCGCCGACGTGGCAGACCTCGCAGGAGCTGCTGGTCGGCAGGTGGTTGGCGGGCAGGCCGACGATGCTGAAGTTGGCCGCGGGAATGGCGAACGAGGCCGCCGCGCTGCCATGGCATTGGGCACAGTTGGTGCTCGTGCTCTGGGCGTTGGCGTGGATCGCGGTGACGCTGGGCTGCACCGCGAAATTGGTGCCGACGTGGCAGTTGCTGCACGGGGCGGTGGCGGCGTAGGGGATGTGGTTGGCCGGCTTGTCGACGGCGGTGAAGGCGTTGGTGTTGGCGTGGCATTGCCCGCAATCGCCGCTCGCCGGGTGCGCCGGGTCGGCCACGTTGTAGGGGCCGGCGGCGGTCGTGGGCCGGGTCTGGAATCCGGTGTAGCTCGCGCCGGCGCTCAGCGCGGACGGCGCGATCGGGTAGGCGCCGACGCCCATCCAGACCGCCTGCGTGTCGTGGCAGTTGCTGCAGCCCCCGCTCACGCCGAGGTGGATCTGCGCCGTGCCCGGCGCCGGCGTCGCGAAGCCGGTGCCGGGTGCGGTCCGGGTCGCCGACGCCGCCATCGGCAGCGTCGGGGTCGAGGCCAGGTGGCAGTTCTCGCAGCTCGTCGACGACGGGATATGCGCGGCGGCGCCGACCGGGCTCGTCGCCGGCATGCCGACGATGCGCGTGATGCCCACGAACGCCGTCGCCGCGCCGCTGGGCTGATGGCAGGCGGCGCAGCCGGTCGTGATCCCGGCGTGATTCATCGTCGAGTGCGTGAACTTCGCGCCGTCGCTCACCGGCGTGGCCGCGATCGAGCTGCCGCCGCCGACATGGCAGGATTCGCAGGACAGCGTGGTCGGGATATGGTTCGACGGCAGGCCGACGATCGAGAAGTTGGCCTTCGGGATCGCGAACGCCGCCGCCGCCGCGCCGTGGCACTGGCTGCAATTGGTGCTCGTGCTCGGCGCCCAGGCGTGGATGTTCGCGAGCGTGGGCTGGACCGAGAAGTCGCTGCCGGTGTGGCAGTCGTTGCAGGTCGCCGCCGCGGCGTAGGGGATGTGGTTGGCCGGCTTGTCTAGCGCCGTGAAGGCGTTCGTGTTCGAGTGGCATTGCGCGCAATCGCCGCTCGTCGGGTGCGCCGCATCGGCGATGTTGTAGGCGCCGGCGGCGGACTGGGGCCGGGTCTGGAAGCCGGTGTACTGCGCGCCCGGCGTCAGCGCGGCCGGTGCGATCGGGTAGGCGCCCACGCCCATCCAGACCGCGTTCTGCTCGTGGCAGCTGCTGCAGCCGCTGCTCACGCCGGCATGGATCTGCAGCGTCGTCGGCGCCGGCGTCGCGAAGGCGGTGCCGGGCGCCGTCTTCGTCGCCGACGCCGGCACGGGCAGCGCCGGCAGGCTCGCGAGATGGCAGGTCTCGCAGGGCGCCTGGGTCGGGATATGCGCGTTCGGCCCCATCGGCGCGGTCGGCGGCATGCCGACGATGGCGGCGATGCCGGCGAAGCTGGTCGGCGTCGGCGTGTGGCAACTCGCGCAGCCGGTCGTGATGCCGGCATGGCTCATCAGCGCGCCGCTGAACTTCGCCCCGTTGGCCACCGGCAGCGACGGCATGCCGGTGCCCGCGCCGACATGGCATTGCTCGCAGGGCTGGCTCGTGGGGATGTGGTTCGCGGGCAGGCCGACGACGGCGAAACCGGCGGCCGGGATCGCGAACGAGGCCGCGGCCGCGCCATGGCAGTCGGCGCAGCTCGAATTCGCGCCCGGCAGATTGGCGTGGATCGCCGCCAGCGACGGCATGACGGCGAAATTCGAATCCTGGTGGCAGGCGCCGCAGGCGACGCCGGCGGCGAACGGGATGTGGTTGGCCGGCAGCGCGCGGGCGTTGAGGAACGAGTTCGTGTCGTGGCAACCGTCGCAGGATGCCGTGGTCGGGATGTGGTTGGCGCCCTTGCCGGGTGCGCGGATGCCGTCGTGGCAAGTGGCGCAGCCGCCCGGCATGGCGTCGAAATGGTCGTAGCGCGCGCCGCCGAAGCCGTTCGTCGTGTGGCATTCGTCGCAGCTGCGCTGGGTCTGGATGTGGCGCGCCGGCATCTGCAGCGCGCCGCGCTCGTTGTTCGGTTCGTGACAGGTCGCGCAGTCGCGCGGCGTGCCCTTGAAGACCGCGCGCAGGTGGCAGGCCTCGCAGCGCACGTTCTCGTGCTGGCCGCGCAGCGGGTAGCCGGTGGCGTCGTGATCGAACTTGGGCGGCTGCGCCGATGCCGTGCCGCCCGGCAGCCCGAGCGCGGCCAGCGCGATGAGCCAGAGCGCGATGATCGAGCGCCGCAGCAGGCTCACCGGCGCACTCCGACATTCCTGACAATTGCTTGCAAATCAGCGCGCGGCGGGACCGCGTCGGCGCCCCCGCTGCGGCTGTGCAAACCCTCCGTCATGGCCGTCCTCGATTCATGTTGCGCGGCTGGGCGTTGCATCGGCCTGCGCTGGCCGGCACCGGGCGCCCCCTCGCAGACAGTTTGCCCGGGCGCGGACCGGCGGCCATTAAGACGGACTTAATTTGCAACCGCGCGATGGCGGCGCCAGCGCTCAATTCGATCCCTTGGGCGGCGGCGGCAGCGGCCGCCCGGCGGCGCCCGGCCTGACTTCGTTCCAGTCGTTCGGGTCGTGGCATTGCTCGCAGCGGTTGCCGAAGCGGCCGTCGTGGGCGTCGTCCTTGAGATGGCAGGCGCCGCAGGCCTGCGAGGTGGCCGCGATGGGCTGGCCCGCAGGCGCCGGCTGCGCATGGCAGCCGGCGCAGGCCGCGTGGCGGTGCCGGCCCTCGAGCCGGTAATGCGTCTGCCGGTCATGGTCGAAAGTCCACAGCGGCCAGGCGCGCACGTTGTGGCAGGAGGCGCAATTCGTGCCGAAGGCCTGCTTGTGGCGGTCGTCCTTGCGGTGGCAGCCGATGCACGCGCGCGGCGCCTCCTTGTAGCGCGGGCTGAGGTGGCAGGATTTGCAGGCCAGCGGCAGATGCGCGCCCAGCAACGGGAACAGCGTCTTCGAGTGGTCGAAGTGCGCCACCTTCCAGCCGCTTTCGCGATGGCAGGACTCGCAATGCTCGCCCAGCGACCCCTGGTGTCGGTCGTCGCTGCGATGGCAGGCCACGCACGCGGTCGGCGTGTGGCGCAGCGCGTGCAGCGTCTCGTGGCAGTCGACGCAGCGGACCTGCGGCGCGGCATGCGCATCGAGGAGCGGGAATTGCGTCTTCTGGTGGTCGAATCCGCGCGCCGGCTTCCATTTCGTCGTGTCGTGGCAGTCGTTGCAGCGCTCGCCCAGATTGCCCTCGTGCCGGTCGTCCTTGCGATGGCAGCCGATGCAGGTGTCGGGTGTCTGGCGGAATTGCTGGTCCTTGTGGCAATCCTTGCAATCGACCCGGGCGTGCGCGCCGAGCAGCGGGAAGCGCGTGCTCGCGTGGTCGAAGCGCGGCGCCTCCTTCCAGCCGCGCTCGCTGTGGCAATCGGCGCAGGCACGGCCGAGGTCGCCGTGGTGCTTGTCGTCCTTGGCGTGGCAATCGATGCAGGACGTACCCAGCTTCTGCACGTACAGCAGACCGGTGTGGCAGGCCGTGCACTTGACGCTGCGGTGCTGGCCCAGGAGCCGGAAATGGGTGTCGGTGTCGTGCTGGAAGGTCGGCAGCTTCCAGTCCTGGGTCGAATGGCAGCTTTCGCATTTCGCGCCGAACTGGCCCTTGTGCTCGTCCTTCTTGCGGTGGCAGGCGATGCAGGTCCTGGGCGTGTCCTTGAATTGGCCGTTGACATGGCAATCGTCGCATTTCGCCTGCGCATGCCGGCCCGTGAGCGGGAAATGGGTCTGGCGGTCGTGATCGAACGCGGCGCTCTTCCAGCCCTTGGCGCTGTGGCAGGTCTCGCAGCGGCGGCCGAGGCCGCCATGGTGGACATCGTCCTTGGCATGGCATTCGACGCAGGCCGTGGGCGCGGCGCGCCAGCGCTTGCCGGGCCGGTGGCACTTCGCGCAATCGACGCCGAGATGCTTGTCGTGGAGTTCGAATTCGGTCTGCCGGTGATCGAAGGTCTTGTGGTCGAAGGCGGCGATCGCCGCCTTGCGGCCGCGGTGTTCGAGGTGGCAGCTGCGGCAGGCCTGCCCCTGCGGCTGGTGCCGGCCGTGAAAGCCCTGGTGGGCGCGGATGTCGGCACCGACCTGCTTGTGGCAGGCGATGCACAGGCCGTCCTGCGCCGCGCGGTCGAAGCGCGCATGACAGGATTTGCAATCCGTTTCGACCTTGGCATGGCCCTGGATCACCGCGCCCGGCGCCAGCACCGATTCGATCGATTGCGCCGGCGCCGCGCGCGGCAGCAACAGCGCCGCCGCCGCCAGCAGCAGCGCCGCCGCGCGGCGCCAGGCCTGCAGGCGGGTGCTAGTAGGCGTGCACCGCGACGACATGCACCACGGCGCTGATGACGAGGATGTAGACGAAGGGCACGTGGGCGACATGCCACCAGGAGAACACCCGTTCCCAGGCCGCGAACATCGCCACGCGCTGGGCGCGGCCGAGATATTCGTCGGTGAGCCGGCGCGCGGCGTGCAGCCGGCTGCGCAGCTTGCGCCGCGACCAGCCCTCGGTGTGCGCGACGGCGACGAGGCGCCGGCGCAATTCGGCGCGGCAGGCGAATTCGGTGCGCCAGCGCAGCAGCGTCAGCACGACCATCGCGCGCAGCACCTCGGCGCCGCTGACCATGCGGCGCTCGAGCGCCCAGGATTCGAATTCGCGGCAGCGCCTGACGACGCCGGGCGCGAAGCGCAGCTGCGCCTGCGGCGCGTCGCTGGCGTCGAGCTTGCTGCGCAGCAGGCCCAGGCTGAGTTTCTCGCCGCTGAGATTGCGGTGCACGCGCAGATAGAGGAAGCGGCCCACGACGCCGCTGACGGCGACGACGACCATCGAATAGAACGCGACGCCGGCGTTGAGCGAGCCGATGCGGAACGTCGAATGCAGCAGGATCAGCAGCGGCCCGCCGCAGCCCAGCACCATGTGGCCGACGAGCCAGGTCTTGGCCTTGCCCCAGCCGTGCATGAAGCGCAGGTGCTTGCGCAGCGGATAGGCCAGCAGCAGCAGCATCATCACGCCGCCGGCCACGCCCATCCAGTAGCCGACGTTGTCGCCGGCCCGGTACAGCCCGAGGCGCGACACGCGCCACGCGCCGACCACCAGCGCGGTGAGCAGCAGGTAGAGCCAGCCATCGCGCTGCTTGCGGCGCGCGGGCGCCGCGGCTGCGGTGGCGGCTGCGGGTG
>JAGWVB010000283.1 GCA_018971105.1 Burkholderiales bacterium | reverse complement strand
ATCCACTGGCCGGCGCGCGGCACGGCGTCGACGCGCACCGAGCCCAGGCCGTCGCCGGGCAGCGCCGCGCATTGCTCCTGCATCACCACGGCATCCGCGCCGGCAGGTACCTGACCGCCGGTGAAGATGCGCGCCGCCGTGCCCGGCTGCAGCGGCGCGCCGACATGGCCGGCCGGGATGCGCTGCGCGACGCTCAGCACCGTGCCGGCGGCGGCCACGTCGGCGGCACGCAGCGCGTAGCCGTCCATCGAGGTGTTGTCCTCCGGCGGCACGTCCAGTGTCGAGCAGACATCGGCGGCGAGCACGCGGCCCAGCGCATCGAAGGTCGAGACGGTCTCGACTTCGGTCAGCACATAGGGCCGGGCGCCGGCGATCAGGCGCGCCGTCGCCTCGTCCAGGGTCAGCAGCGGTCGCTCATCCTTCATCGCTTCATCGACTCCGATTCAGTCCACGCAATGCTCGGCGATATAGCGCTGCACGCCGGCGGCGTCGGCGGCCATCACGGTGCAGCGCTTGGGCAGCCGCTCGATGCCGCGCAATGCAGCCGGCGGCTCGGGGTCGCGGCCGATGGCCTCGCGTATCGTCGCCGCGAACTTCGCCGGCAGCGCGGTCTCGAGCACGATCATCGTTTCGCCGGGCAGGCGGCGCTCGGTCGCGACCTGGATGCCGTCGGCCGTGTGGGTATCGACCATCGTCCCGGTCTGTTCCCAGACGCGCTTGATCGTCGCCAGCCGGTCGGCATGGGTGCTGCGGCCGCTGACGAAACCGAAGCCGGCGGCGGGCGCGAATTCGGCCGCCGTCAACGTGAAGCCGCCGTCGCGCGCCAGCGCGGCGCCGAACAGCTCGCGCGTGCGCGTCGCGTCGCGTCCCAGCAGGTCGAAGACGAAGCGCTCGAAATTGCTCGCCTTGCTGATGTCCATCGACGGGCTCGAGGTCTCGTGCGTCTCGGCCGCCGCACGCACGCGGTAGGTGCCGGTGCGGAAGAACTCGTCGAGGACGTCGTTCTCGTTCGTCGCCAGCACCAGGCGGTCTATCGGCAGCCCCATCATGCGCGCGACATGGCCGGCGCAGATGTTGCCGAAATTGCCCGAGGGCACGGCGAAGCTGACACGCTCGTGATTCGTCTTCGTGGCCTGGAAATAGCCGGCAAAGTAGTACACGACCTGGGCCAGCAGGCGCGCCCAGTTGATCGAATTGACGGTGCCGATGCGCCAGCGGCGCTTGAATTCGAGGTCGTTGCTGACGGCCTTGACGATGTCCTGGCAATCGTCGAAGACGCCCTCGATCGCGATGTTGTGGATGTTGGCGTCCTGCAGGCTGAACATCTGCGCCTGCTGGAACGGGCTCATGCGGCCGTTCGGGCTGAGCATGAAGACGCGCACGCCGCGCTTGCCGCGCATCGCGTATTCGGCCGCGCTGCCGGTGTCGCCGCTGGTCGCGCCGAGGATGTTGAGCTGCTCGCCGCGCCGCGCCAGCTCGTACTCGAACAGGTTGCCCAGCAGCTGCATCGCCATGTCCTTGAAGGCCAGCGTCGGGCCGTTGGACAGGGCTTCGAGATACAGACCTTCGGCTATCGGCTTCAGCGGCGTGATCGCGGCGCTGCCGAAGACGGCCTCGGTGTAGGTGCGATCGCACAGCGACTTCAGGTCGACCGCCGGGATGTCGTCGATGTAGAGCTTGAGGATCTCGAAGGCCAGCTCGGCGTAGCGCAGGCCGCGCCAGCGCTGCAGCGTCGCCGCGTCGATCTTCGGGTACGCCGCCGGCAGATACAGGCCGCCATCGGGCGCCAGGCCCTCGAGCAGGATCTCGCAGAAGGCGCGCGGCGTGGCGTCGCCGCGCGTGCTGAGGTACTTCATCAATTCAACTCTTCCTTGCGGATGCGCACGATCGGCGCCAGCACCGTCGGCAGCGCCTGCATCTGCGCCAGCGCCGCCGTCATCCGGCCCTCGACCGTGTCGTGGGTCAGGATGATGAGGTCGGTCTGCTTCTCGCCCTCGGCCGACTCGCGCTGCAGCACGGCGTCGATCGAGATGTCGTGCTCGGCCAGGATGCCGGTGATGCGCGCCAGCACGCCGGCCTTGTCGGCGACGACCAGACGCAGGTAATAGGCGGTGACGACCTCGGCCATGGCCAGGATCGGCGTGTCCTGCATCGACCCGGGCTGGAACGCCAGGTGCGGCACGCGGTGGTCGGGGTCGGCGGTGGCCAGCCGGGTGATGTCGACGAGGTCGGCGACGACGGCGCTGGCCGTCGGCTCGGCGCCGGCGCCCTTGCCGTAGTACAGCGTCGTGCCGACGGCGTCGCCCTGGACGACGACGGCGTTCATCGCGCCCTCGACGTTGGCGATCAGCCGCTGCGTCGGCACGAGGGTCGGGTGCACGCGCAGCTCGATGCCCTGCGGCCGGCGCTTGGTGATGCCCAGCAGCTTGATGCGGTAGCCGAGCTGCTCGGCGTAGCGGATGTCGGCGGCCTGCAGACCGGTGATGCCCTCGACATAGGCCTTGTCGAACTGCACCGGCACGCCGAAGGCGATCGCGCTCATGATCGTCGCCTTGTGCGCGGCGTCGATGCCCTGAATGTCGAAGGTCGGGTCGGCCTCGGCATAGCCCAGCCGCTGCGCCTGCTCGAGCACGACCTTGAAGTCCAGGCCCTTGCTGCGCATCTCGCTCAGGATGAAGTTCGTCGTGCCGTTGATGATGCCGGCGATCCATTCGATGCGGTTCGCCGTCAGGCCCTCGCGCAGCGCCTTGATGATCGGGATGCCGCCGGCGACGGCGGCCTCGAAGGCGACGGTGACGCCGCGCGCGCTCGCGGCGGCGAAGATCTCGCTGCCGTGCACGGCCAGCAGCGCCTTGTTCGCCGTCACCACATGCTTGCCCGCGGCGATGGCCTCGAGCACCAGCGTGCGCGCGATGCCGTAGCCGCCGATCAGCTCGACGACGATCTCGATCGCCGGATTCGCGATCACCTTGCGCGCGTCGTCGACGACCTCGGCGGCGTCGCCGACGAGCGCGCGGGCGCGCGCGACGTCGAGGTCGGCGACCATCGTGATCTCGATGCCGCGACCGGCGCGGCGGCGGATCTCCTCCTGGTTGCGCCGCAGCACCTCGAAGGTGCCGCCGCCGACGGTGCCGATGCCGAGCAGGCCGACCTGGATGTTTTTCATGGGGGACTCAGGCGAAGTGACGTTTGCGGTAATGGCCGAGGAAGCGCCCGATGCGGCCGATGGCCTCGCTCAGGTCGTCGGTGTTGGGCAGGAAGACGAGGCGGAAATGGTCGTGCGCGATCCAGTTGAAGCCGGTGCCCTGGACGATCAGCAGCTTCTCCTCGGCCAGCAGCTCGTAGGCGAACTGCTGGTCGTCGGCGATCGGGTACATCTTCGGGTCCAGGCGCGGGAACATGTACAGCGTGCCCTTGGGCTTGACGACGCTCACGCCCGGGATCTGCGTCAGCAGCTCGTAGGCGAGGTCGCGCTGGCGGCACAGGCGGCCGGCGGGCGCGACGAGGTCGTCGATGCTCTGGTAGCCGCCCAGGGCGGTCTGGATCGCGAGCTGGCCCGGCGTGTTCGCGCACAGCCGCATCGAGGCGAGCATGTTCAGCCCCTCGATGTAGTCCCTCGCATGGCGCTTGTCGCCCGAGACGACCATCCAGCCGGCGCGGTAACCGCAGCTGCGGTAGTTCTTGCTCAGGCCGTTGAAGGTCACGCACAGCACGTCGTCGGCGAGCGCGGCGATGCTGGTGTGCGTGTGGCCGTCGTACAGCGTCTTGTCGTAGATCTCGTCGGCGAAGACGATGAGCTGATGCTGGCGCGCGATCTCGACGATGCCGCGCAGCAGGTCGTCGGGGTAGAGCGCGCCGGTCGGGTTGTTCGGGTTGATGACGACGATGGCCTTGGTGTGGGGCGTCACCTTGCGCCGGATGTCCTCGAGGTCGGGCAGCCAGCCGGCGCCCTCGTCGCACAGGTAATGCACCGGCGTGCCGCCCGAGAGCGAGACCACGGCCGTGTACAGCGGGTAGTCGGGCGCCGGGATCAGCACCTCGTCGCCGGCGTCGAGCAGCGCGTTCATGCTCATCGCGATCAGCTCGGAGGCGCCGTTGCCGAGGTAGACGTCGTCGACCGTCACGCCGGCGATCTTCTTGCCCTGCGTGTAGTGGACGACCGCCTTGCGCGGCGCGAACAGGCCCTTGCTGTCGGTGTAGCCGGCCGCATGCGGCAGGTTGCGGATCATGTCCTGGACGATCTCGTCCGGCGGCTCGAGCCCGAACGCGGCGATGTTGCCGATGTTGAGCTGGATGATCTTGTGCCCTTCCTCCTGCATCTGCCGGGCCTTGTCGAGGACGGGCCCGCGGATGTCGTAGCCGACGTTGGCGAGCTTGGCTGATTTGAGGATCGGTCTCAAGAAGGTCACTCCGGTGGCAGCCCCCTGGGCGCGGGGGACCTAGAATTATCCACGTGAAGTTCCAGCCCGACATCGCCGCCGACGCCAACGTGATCACGCGCCAGGAGGCGGGCCGGATCTGGGTCGGCCAGCAGCCCTACGCGCACAGCCTGCTCGTGCCGCGCGCGGGCGAGGTGCTGCGCTGGGACGTCGCGGCGCTCGCCGGGCTGACGCCGGCGCATTTCGAGCGCATCGCCGCGCTGCGCCCCGAACTCGTCATCTTCGGCAGCGGGGCGCGGCTGCGCTTCGTCGCGCCGGCGCTGCTGCGCTCGCTCATCGATGCCCGCATCGGCGTCGAGACGATGGACACCCCGGCCGCCTGCCGCACCTTCAACGTGCTGGCCAGCGAAGGCCGCCTCGTGCTCGCCGCCCTGCTCGTCGAATCGATCCCCCCGGCGTGAGCCGGAATGCCTCCCACGGCCCGAGTCGGGCCGGAGACTTTATAATTCGACGCTGAACCGGTCCCGAGGCCGGCACACAAGAATGGCCCAGCGCCAGGGGAAGCGAGAGTAAACCATCCATGACGCCAGTCCTCAACAAGTCTCTCCCTGAATTCGAGGCCCTGGCCACCGGCGGCATCAAGTTCACGCCGCAGTCCAACCTCGGACATGCCGTCGTGCTGTACTTCTACCCGAAGGACAACACCCCCGGCTGCACGACCGAGGCGATGCAGTTCCGCGACCAGCACAAGGATTTCGTCAAGGCCGGCGCCGTCGTCTTCGGCGTCTCGCGCGACAACATGGCCAGCCACGACAAGTTCAAGGCCAACCTCGGCCTGCCGTTCGAGCTCATCGCCGACACCGAGGAAAAGCTCTGCCACATGTTCGGCGTCGTCAAGAACAAGATCATGTACGGCAAGAAGGTCAAGGGCATCGAGCGCAGCACCTTCCTCATCGAC
>JAGWVB010000027.1 GCA_018971105.1 Burkholderiales bacterium | reverse complement strand
ACCGCTCGGATCAGGTCCTGCTCAGGCCGCCGAGGAAGATCTGGCACAGCATCTGCGCCATCTTCTCGGGCGGATGGTCGTCGGCCATGCGCGGGTACCATTTGTAGGCCCAGTTGCACATGCCCAGGAACGCGAGCGTGGCCAATTCGGGGTCGACTTTCCTGAATTGCCCGTTGCTCATGCCGGCGCCGATGATGCGCTTGATGCGCTCGAGATATTCGTCGCGCTTCTTGCGGATCTCGGTGCGCTGCTTGCCTTCGAGCTCGCTGTAATGATCCATGAAGGCGCGCACATAGCCCGGGTGTTCGGCGATCTGGCGCAGCGAGATGGCGCAGGATTCCTCCAGCAGCTGCGCGGCGTCGAGATCCCTGGCGTCGAGGTCGGCCTCGAGCACGTGGATCATCGAGCCGATGTGCAGCTGGTGCATCTCGTAGAGGATGCTCGTCTTGCTCGGGAAATAGTGGTAGAGCGTCGGCTTGCCCAGACCCATCTCGTCGGCCAGCATCTGCATCGAGGTGCCGTGGTAGCCGACGCGGTCGAACAGCGCGGCGCAGCGTTCGATGATCTCGATGCGCTTCTCGTCGTGCGCCGCCGTCGTCGCGCGGACTCGCTTCTTGCGCGCCGGCAGCGTCGTCTTTGCCGGGGCCTTGGGACTGCTGGCAGTGGAGCGGACGGTAGGCACGATGGAGGTCTCGGGTTTGTTCCGGGCTGGCGGCGACGACTGGCGCTACTTTCCGCCGCAGTCTAACGCGCGCCCACGGCCGCGCCGGCGACGCGCGCCAACTGCTTCTTGTCGACCTTGCCGGTGCTCGTTTGCGGCAATTCGGGCACGACGAGCAGGTGCTCGGGCCATTTCTTCTTCGACAGGCCGACCGCCTCCAGATGGCGCTTGAGGTCGTCCAGCGACGGTGCCGGCGCCGTTCCGCGCAGCTGGCAGACGGCGCAGGCCTGCTCGCCCAGCCGCGATTCGGGCACCGCGACGACGGCCACCGCGGCGATGGCCGGATGCTGGAGCAGCGCCGCCTCGACCTCGGCCGGGTCGATGTTGAAGCCGCCGCGGATGATCTGGTCCTTGATGCGGCCGACGACGCGGATCAGGCCATCCGGCTCGCGGATGATCTCGTCGCCGGTCAGGAAATGGCCTTGCGGCGTGTAGCGCGCGTCCTGGTCGCCGAGGCCGCGGCAATAGCCGAGGAACAGCGAGGGCCCGCGCACGCCGGCCTGGCCGCGCGCGCCCGGCGGCAGCGGCTGCAGATCGGCGTCGAACGCGAGGTCCTCGGTGCCGGGGAAGGGGTGGCCGTCGTGGAGCCGGCGCACCGCCATCGGGTCGGTGGGCAGCGTCGACGCATGGCCCATGCATTCGCTCATGCCGAACATGCGCAGCGCCGTCAGCCCGAGCAGCCGCTCGGCGTCGGAGACGAGTTCGGGCGTCATCGCGCTGCCGCCGACGGCCAGCGCGCGCAGCGGGCTCGGCCGCTGCCATTGCCCGGCGCGGGCGCATTCGATCATCGCCGCGAGCTGGGTCGGCACGCACATCGCCCAGCGGCAATGGTTGTCCTCCATCGTGCGCAGCGCGGCCATCGGCTCCCAGGGCTCGATCAGCACGGCGCATTGCCCGAGCGTGAAGGCCATGTGGATGCCGAAGGTGAAGCCGGCCGCGCTGGCCAGCGGCACGACGCTGGCGATGGCCTCGCCGGGTTCGAGCCCCGCGATGCGCGCGCAGGCGCGGGTGGCGTAGTTCATCGCCGCGCTGCCGTGCATCACGCCCTTGGGGATGCCGGTCGTTCCCGAGGTGAAGCCGATCAGCGCCGTACCGGCGTCGCGCGCGTCGCGCGGGGGCAGGGCGGCGCGGTCGTGCAGGCGCAGCCCGAGGCCGGCGAGCCCGGGTATCGGCGCCGCCGCGGTGCTGTCGATGGTGGCGACATGGCCCAGCCGCTGCATCAGCACCTCGCGCTCGGCGCGGCCGAAATCGGGGCTGTAGGGGCAGAAGATGGCGCCGAGCTTCGAGATCGCGAGCGCCGCCGCCGCCGTCTGCGCCGTCTTGTAGGCCTGGACCAGCACGCGGTCGCCGGCGCCGATGCCTTGCGCCGCAAGGTGGTCGGCGGCCGCCCTGGCCATGCGCGCGATCTGGGCCCGGGTCCAGCGCGACTGGTCGGTGCCGACCAGGGCCAGGGCGTCGGCATCGGCCTGCAGCAGCGATTCGAACTGCGACCACAGCGGCGCATCGCTCCACTGCAGATCGCCGGCGCGGTAGCTCTTGAATTGAGATTCAGGCAATCGACTGCCCTCCGTCGACGATGAAGGTCTGGCCGGTGATGAAGCTGCCGGCCGGCGAGGCCAGCAGCAGCAGCGCCGGCACGATTTCCTCGACGCGGCCGTAGCGGCGCAGCAGGATGCCCTCGCGCAGCTTCTGTTGCTGCGATTCGGGCACCGTGCGCGTCATGCCGCCCTCGAGCGAGCCGGGTGCGACGGCATTCACGCGGATGCCATGGCGCGCCCATTGCGCCGCGAGGTCGGCGGTGAGGTGGACGATGGCCGCCTTCGTCGTCGTGTACGGCACGACCTGGCCTTCCTCGGGCTGGTAAGAGAGGAAGGCGCCGACCGAGGCGATGTTGACGATGGCGCCGCTGCCCTGGGCGATCATCTGGCGCGCCGCGTGGCGGCAGGCGAGGAAGGTGCCGGTGAGGTTGGCGTCGACGACCTTGCGCCAGCCGGCCAGCGGAATGTCCTCGGGCAGCCCCCACCAGGACGCGCCGGCGTTGTTGACGAGGATGTCGAGCCGGCCCCAGCGCGCGACGACGGCGGCGACGGCGGCCTCGACCTCGTCCTCCTGCGCGACATCGCAGCGCAGCCCGATCGCCTCGCCGCCATGGCGCGCCGCCAGCCGCGCCGCGGCCGCGCCGCATTCGCCCTCGTGGCGCGAGGCCAGCGCGACGCGGCAGCCGGCGTCGAGCAGCCCCGCGGCCATGGCCTCGGCGAGATCGCCGCGGCCGCCGGTGATCAGCGCCACCTGGCCGTCCAGGCGCATGCGCGCACCGACGAAGCCGGGCGCCGGGGAGGAGGGGATCGAGTCGTTCATTCAGGGACTGCCGGCGAGCAGGTCGACATCCTCGGTGATGAGGACGATGCGCCGGCCCTTCATGCGGCCGGTGTGGGCGACGGCGGCGGCCCATTCGGGCGAGGCCAGCGCCGCATCGAGCGCGGCGCGGTCGGCGAAGCTCAGCACCGCGTTGCCGTCCCAGGCCGGCTGGTCCGGATGGTCGTAGTCATGGACGACGACGCCGTGGCGGTAGGCCAGCAGCCCGGGCAGGCGGCGCGCATGGTCGGCATGTTCGCCGCGCCACCAGGTGGTGAAGCGTTCCTGCGTCCAGTCGGGCGGACGCGACGCGAGGACGACCATGTTCGTGACCTTCATGCGCCGCTCCCGCTCAGCGGCCGGTCCAGACCGCCTGGCGCTTCTCGAGGAAGGCCTTGACGCCTTCCTTGGCGTCCTCGGAATGGTGCACGACGTTGCAGGTCATGGTCTCGAGCGTGATGAGCGAATTCGTGTCGGCGTCGAGGCCGCGGTTGATCGCCATCTTCGTCATCCACATGCAGAACGGGCTCTTGTCGATCAGCGGCGCGCAGAAGTCCTGGATCAGCTGCTCGAAGCCGGCCTTGGGCGCGGCGGCGTTGATCAGCTGCCAGTCGACGCATTCGTCGCCGGTCAGCAGCTTGCCGCTGAGCATCAGCTCCTTCGAGCGCCGGATGCCGATCATGCGCGGCAGGCGGTAGATCGGGCCGGCGCCGCCGAACAGCGCGCGGCGGATGTGGAAGTCGCCGATCTTCGCGTCCGAGGTCGCGAGCGCGAAGTCGCAGGAGATCATCAGCTCGAAGCCGCCGGCCACCGCGTAGCCTTCGACGGCTGCGATGCTGGGCTTGCGCATGTTGAAGATCTTGTCGTAGGTGCGCGCCGAATCGATCGCCAGCTGCAGCGAGACCGACGATTCATGCAGCACCGGCGTCACGAGCTGGCCCAGGTCGGCACCCGAGCAGAAGGTGTCGCCGCGGCCGCGGAAGACGACGGCCAGCGCGCGCTTGTCGTCGTTGGCATGATCGACCGCCACCTCGAGCTCCTTGAGCAGCTGCGGGCTGACGCAATTGCGCTTGTGCGGGCGGTTGAGCCAGATCGTCGCGATGCCATTGCTCGCGACCTCGTACTGGATGACATCCTTCTCGGGACTCGACATATCAATCTCCTGGGGGCTGCTGGATGGTGCGCGGCGTCGCGCTGCCGGGTATACGACCGACCGGGCGGTCGGTAAATGATGCGATGCGACAATAGCACATGGGCGCAGGCTGTCAATCGAGGGTTTGTCTGGGTGTGGCGCGCCGCTGTCAATCGGCGACACGCACGACGAGGCGGCCGCGGTGCCGGCCGCTAGACAGCGCGGCAAAGGCCTGCGGCACGGCTTCGATGCCGTCGCGCTCGTCGATGTCGTAACGCAGCGCGCCGGCGCGCAGCCAGCCTTCGATGCGGGCCAGCAGGGCATCGACGCGGGCGCGGTCGGCGAGCAGCGGCGCGACGCGGAAACCCTCGATGCGGGCGCGCTGGACGATCAGGTTCCACAGGTTCGCGGGCCCCGGCGCGGGTGCGGCGGCGTCGTATTCGGCGATCATGCCGCACAGCGCGATGCGCGCGCCGGGCCGCAGCAGCGCCAGCGCCGCCTGCAGCGGCGCGCCGCCGACGTTCTCGAAGCCGACGTCGATGCCCTCGGGCAGCGCGCTGCGCAGCGCCGCCTCCAGGGCCTGCGGGTCGGGCGCGGCGCGGTGGTCGATGCAGGCGTCGCAGCCGTAGCGCTCGACGGCGATGCGGCATTTCCCCGCGCCGCCGGCGATGCCGACGACGCGGCTGGCGCCGAGCAGGCGCGCGAACTGGCAGGCGAGCGAACCGACGCCGCCCGCGGCCGCGCTGACCAGCACGCGGTCGCCGGGGCGCAGGCCGGCCACGTCCTGCAGGCCATGCAGCGCCGCCAGGCCCGAGGTGCCGAGCACATGGGTATGGATGGACAGCGCCAGGTCGGGGATCAAGGCCACGCGGCTGAACGCTGCGGCGTCGGCGACGAGCCGGTCGCTCCAGGTGCCGAAGCCGCTGACGATGTCGCCGACCGCCAGCGCGGAGCTGCGCGAGGCCTCGACGCGGCCGAGCACGAGGCCGCGCACGGCTGCGCCGACCGCCACGCCGGCGCCGTAATCGCCGCGCGACGCGAGCGTCATGCGGATGGCCGGGTCCATCGGCAGGCGCAGCACGCGCAGCCGCACCTGGCCGTCGGCCAGCGGCGGCAAGGCGAGCTCGACGAGTTCGAGGTCGCCGGCCGCGAGCGCGCCGCGCGGCAGCGCGCGCAGGCGCCACTCGCGGCCGCGATCGGTCACGACGGCTCCAGCAGGGCCCCGGCCGACATCCAGGCGGCGATGCCGGCGGCCGGCACGGCGCAGAGGATGGCCTCGGCGATCTCGGCCTCGCTCGCGCCGGCGACGCGGGCGCCCTTGACATGCGTGGCCGACATCGGGCTGTAGTCGGCGGCGAGCACGGCGATCAGCATCAGCTCGGAGAGCTTGCGCGGCAGCCGGTTGCAGTCGATCGTGCCCTTGCGCATCAGGTAGTAGCCGTCGGCGCCCCGGGGCACGAGCGCGAGCAGGTTCGCCAGCGGCGCCGGCACGGTGCCGAAATAGGCCTTGAAATTCGCCTCGGCCTCGCCGGGTGCCGCCGCCACGGGTGCGGCGGGCGCGGCCTCGCGCGGGCCGTAGACGGCGTCGAGGATGGCGCCGAACGCCAGCGCCGTGGCCTCGCCGCGCAGGCTGGCGAGCAGGATCAGCGCGCTGGCAGCCTCGTCGGCGGGCAGTCCCTGTGCCCTGGCGCGCTCGAGCTCGCGCCGGGCGAGTTCGCGGTGCCCCTTGTTGACGGCCGCCGCGGCGGCGAACAGCCCCTTGAACCGGGCCGCCACCGCGCCATCGGTCTCGACGATCTCGCGGAACAGCGCATAGCCGGCGACGGTGTAGGGCGCCAGCGCGACGAGGGCGGCGGATTCGAGGAGCGGGTTCGATGCGGACAAGGCGTACTCCGGCAAGGGGCGGCAGGGCGGGCCGCGGCGCAACGATAGCGCGACGCGGCGGTTCCGGCATGGGCATCGACAATGTTCGACCGCCCGGTCGGGCCAGGACAACGATATATCGCCGCGCGGGCACCGCAACAAAGGGAAATCCCCTAGGATTTTCACGTGCGGACAATTGACGGCCGACCGGACGGTCGAGTACATTGAATCGACCAACCGGACGGTAGCGAGCACGCATGCCGCCGGCGCCGAGGAGCAATATCGCAATGCATTTCGAGCAGTCGCCGAAATCCCGGGAATGGCTGGCCCGGGTGGAGGCCTTCATGATCGAGCATGTCTACCCGGCGATTCCGCTGTACCGCGAGCAGGCGGACGCGATCGACCGCTGGAAGCAGACGCCGCCGGTGTTCGAGGAACTCAAGGCCAAGGCGCGCGGCGCCGGGCTCTGGAACCTCTTCATGCCGCCGTCCGAGCATGACGACGAGTATTTCCGCAGCGTCGGCCTGACGAACCTCGAATACGCGCCGATCGCCGAACTGATGGGTCGCGTCTATTTCGCATCCGAGGTCTTCAATTGCATGGCGCCGGACACCGGCAATTTCGAGGTCCTGCACCGCTACGGCACGAAGGCGCAGAAGGAGCGTTTCATGGTGCCGCTGGCCGCGGGGCGCACGCGCTCGGCCTTCCTGATGACCGAGCCCGGCGTCTCGTCGTCGGATGCCCGCAACATCCGCACCGAGATCCGCCGCGACGGCGGCGACTACGTCATCAACGGCCACAAATGGTGGTCGTCGGGCGCCGGCCACCCCCATTGCGACTTCTTCATCGTGATGGGCAAGACCGATGCGCTGGCGCCCACCTACCGCCAGCAGTCGATGGTGCTGGTGCCGGCCGGCACGCCGGGGGTGACGCTGGTGCGCCATCTCGACGTCTTCGGCTACGACCATGCGCCGCACGGCCACTTCGAGGTGAAGCTGGACAACGTGCGCGTGCCGGCCGAGAACCTCATCCTCGGCGAGGGGCGCGGATTCGAGATCGCCCAGGGCCGGCTCGGCCCGGGGCGCGTGCACCACGCGATGCGCGTCATCGCCTCGGCCGAGGTCGCGCTGGAGAAGATGTGCGTGCGGCTGCAGACCCGCAGCGCCTTCGGCAAGACCATTGCCGAGCATTCACTGTGGGAGGAGCGCATCGCCCATGCGCGCACCGAGATCGAGATGGTGCGGCTGCTGTGCCTGAAGACCGCCTACATGATGGACACGGTGGGCAACAAGGCGGCGCGCGCCGAGATCGCGATGATCAAGGTCGCCGCGCCGCGCATGGCGCAGCGCGTCATCGACCACGCGATCCAGGCCTTCGGCGGCGGCGGCGTGAGCCAGGACTACGGCCTCGCCGAACTCTGGGCCAACACGCGCATCGTGCGCCTGGCCGACGGGCCCGATGAGGTGCACTGCCGCGACATCGCGCGCCTGGAATTGAGGCGCCACCAGGGCCGCAGCTACGCCGACGTGCGCGCGTATCCGGGATGAGCGCGGCACCGACCCTGGCCCAGGAGGCCGCCGCGCCGCGGCGCTATATCGGCAAGCTCGGCGCCGTGCTCACGCAGGCCGCCATCGACGAGGCGCCGCTGGCGCGCTATCTCGCCGCCTCGGTGCCCGGCTTCAAGGGGCCGCTGCAATTGCGCCAATACCAGGGCGGGCAGTCGAATTTCACCTATCTCGTCGAGACGGCCGGCGCGAAATACGTGCTGCGCCGCAAGCCACCCGGCGTGATGCTGGCCTCCGCGCATGCGGTCGATCGCGAATACCGCGTCCTGCAGGCGCTGTCCGGTGTCACGGGAGAGGGCGCGGTGCCGGTGCCCGAGCCGCTGGCGTTCTGCGCCGACGAATCGGTGATCGGCAGCATGTTCTACGTCATGCGCCATGTGCCGGGCCGCGTGTTCTGGGACTGCCGCATGCCCGACCTGAGCCGCGCGGACCGGGCCGCGGTCTTCGATTCGGCCAACCGCACGCTGGCCCAACTGCATCGCGTCGACCTCGCGGCGCTGGGCCTGGCCGATTTCGGGCGCCCCGGCAACTACTTCGAGCGCCAGATCGCGCGCTGGTCGCGCCAGTACGAGGCGTCGAAGACGGTGGACATCCCGGCGATGGACCGCCTGCTGGCCTGGCTGCCGACGGCGGTGCCGCCCGACGACGGCAGGCAGGCGCTGATCCACGGCGACTACTCCTTCCACAACCTGCTGATACACCCGAGCGAGCCGCGCGTCGTCGCCGTCGTCGACTGGGAACTCTCGACGCTGGGCCACCCGCTCGGCGACCTGATGTACCACGCGATGGAGTGGTATCGACCGGCCGGCGTCGACGCGCGCGGCACGCTGCGCGATGCCGACCTCGAGGCGCTCGGCATCCCGACGCTCGAGCGCTACCTCGAGCGCTATGCCGAGCGCACCGGGCTGCGGTTCGACGGCGCGCTGCCCTTCTACCGCGCCTTCAATCTCTTTCGCACCGCGGCGATCCTGCAGGGCGTGGCGCATCGCGCCGCGGCCGGGGTCGGCGGCGCCGGCGCCGACGAGGTGACGCCGCTGATCGGCCCGCTGGCGGCGGCGGCCTGGCAGTTCGCCTGCGAAGGCGGCGGCCCCTGAACGAGCACCCTGGCGGCCGCGGTCCGACGAGACCGCGCTGCAGGCACCACCCCACCCGAGTTCGATCCTAGGAGACATCAAGATGAAGCAAGCCAAGACTCCGATGCCCAAGTCCGTCGGCCTGGCGCTCGGCGCCATCGCCAGCCTGTACATGCCGCTGGCCTTCGGCCAGGCGCCAGCGCCGGCGGCCGCGGCTTCCGCGCCGGCGCGCGCCGGTGACGCCGATCTGCAGCAGATCGTCGTCACGGCGACGCGGCGCAGCGAAAAGCTCTCCGAAGTGCCGATCTCGGTGAGCGCGGTCACCGGCCTCGACGTGGAGGCCAAGCGCATCACGAACTTCAGCGATGTCGTCAACATCACCCCCGGCCCGACCTTCATCCCCGTCAAGGGCAGCGCGACGAGCACGATCCAGATCCGGGGCCGCTATTCCAACAACGACGCCACCTCGCTGCAGAACCCGGTGGGCGTCTACATCGACGACCTGTATTACGGTTCGCTCGCCTCGTTCGATTCGGATTTCTTCGACATCCAGCAGATCGCGGTGCTGCGCGGTCCGCAGGGCACGACCTTCGGCCGCAACGCCGTCGGCGGCGCGGTGCAGGTGACGAGCAACGTGGCCGTGATCGGCGAGAGTTCGGGCCAGGCCAGCGTCACCGCGATGAAATTCGACCATGGCCAGAGCGGCCTCGAATCGACAGGTTATTTCAACGTGCCGCTGGGCGCCAAGCTGGCCGGGCGCCTGGCCTACAGCGTCAAGAACGATGGCGGCTACCAGCACAACCTGGTCACCGGGCATTACGTGGCCGACGACAAGATCGCCGGCTTCAAGGGCTCGCTGGCCTACCGGCCCGAGCCCGACCTGAAGCTCACGGCGCTGGGCTCGTATTCGCGGCGCAACAACAAGGGCGACGGCGCCCGCGTCATCGGCATGGGCTGGGTCGCGGCCGCCGAGGCGGCGGCTTCGAACAGCCTGCACGACGTGATGATCGACGACGAGGGCAAGATCACGCGCGACATCGGCTCGCTCGTGCTCAAGGCGGAGAAGAATCTCGATGCCGGCACCCTGTCGCTGATCGGCGGCTACCGGCACCTGAATGCCTCGTTCGCATCCGATTCGGACGGTGGCCCGATGCCGGCGAACTTCCCGTCCATCAACCTCAATCGCGAGGACCAGGAAAGCCTGGAGCTGCGCTTCGTCTCCAAGACGGACCACCAGTTCGATTACGTCACCGGCCTCTATCTCGGCTACGAGAACCTGTTCCATTCGATCCTCTTCAATTTCAACGGCACGAGCCCGAACACCGAGCTCTCGGTCTTCACCAAGGGCACGCTGCAGACGCAGCTGGTGACGGGCACCGCCAAGACGCTGAGCGTGGGACCCTATTTCGAGGGGCGTTGGAAATTCAACCCGCAATGGTCGCTCACCGGCGGCCTGCGCTATGTCTACGACCGCAAGAAGGGGTTGACCGAGCATGACGGCACGTCGGCCTTCTATGGTGGCCCGTATGTCGCGAACCTGCCCTCGACCAACTGGACGGCCGTCACGCCGCGCACGATCCTGGAATACAAGCCGGCGAAGGACGTCATGTTCTACGGCTCGGTGTCCGCGGGCTACCAGGGCGGCGGCTGGGTGCTGACGGCACCCACGCAGGCCAAGGCGCTCGTGCCGCTGCAGCCCGAGAAGACGCTCAGCTACGAGCTCGGAACGAAATCGTCCTTCCTCGGCGGCCGCCTCGTCGCCAATGCTTCGCTGTACCAGGCCAACACGCGCAACCTGCAGGTGCGCAGCCTCGTCAACGGGACGCTCAACGACACCAACGCGGGCGAGGCGCGGGTGCGCGGTCTCGAGCTCGAACTGGCCGTGCGTCCGGTGCGCAACCTGACGCTCGGCGTCAACTACGCCTACACCGATGCGATCTACAAGTCCTTCCCCGGCTGCGCGGCGCCGAACATCGACTGCAGCGGCAATCCGCTGCCGTTCACGCCCAAGAACGACACGACGCTTTATGCGGACTGGTCGATGTCGCTGGGTTCGGCGGGTTCGCTGATCTGGCATGCCGACGACAAGTTCGCCGACAGCTACCGGCTGGCCGCGACGAATACGCAGCAGATCGCCTGGCCCTACACGCGGCGCGACGGCATACTCAACGGCTCGGTGACCTATGTGCCCGAGAGCGGCAAATGGGACCTGAGGTTCTGGAGCAAGAACCTGACGAACCGGCAATACGCCGCCAACAGCCTGAACTACTACTTCTACAACATGTCGGTGGCCGACGTGAAGGCCGCATCCGCGGCAGGCCTGACGCCCGACTCCGAGACCATGACGATCGCCCCGCCGCGCTCGATCGGCGCCACCTACACCTACTATTTCTAGTCGCGGCCGCAGCCCCAGGTCGGTCACTCCGCATGCAACGCCCGTCCACGCCGTTCCGGCCCCCGCCCCCTCCCGACGCCGGCGGCAAGGGGCGCGCGCAATGAGCGCCGACAGGCCGCCGGCGATGGCCCCCGAAGAAGAGTCGCCGCGGCACCGGCGCTATGCGCTCTTCGTCTTCTTCCTGGTCTCGGTATTCAATTACCTCGACCGCACCATCCTGGCCATCCTGCAGGTGCCGGTCAAGCGCGAACTGGGGCTCAGCGACGCGCAACTCGGCATGCTGACGGGTCTCGCGTTCGCGCTCTTCTACGCGACGCTGTCGTTGCCGATCGCGCGGCTGGCCGATCGAACCGTGCGCAAGGTGGTGATCGCCGTCTCGCTCGTCTGCTGGTGCCTGATGACGGCGCTGACCGGGTTCGCGGCCAGCTTCGCGATGCTGGTGCTGCTGCGCATCGGCGTCGCGGTCGGCGAGGCCGGCAGCGTGCCGGCGATGCATTCGATGATCTCCGACCTGTTTCCGCCCGAGCGGCGCGCGACCGCGATCTCGCTGCTCGGCCTCGCGCTGCCCATCGGAACGCTGTTCGGATTCGCGCTCGGCGGCTGGCTCGCCGACAGCCTGGGCTGGCGCCAGGCGTTCTTCTACATCGGCGGCGCCGGCATCCTGCTCGCGCCCCTGGTGCTGCTGACGCTGCGCGAACCGCGGCGCGGCCGCTACGACCGCGTGCCCAGCGACCTGCCGACCATGCGCCAGGCGCTGGCGCTGCTGTGGGGCCTGAAGAGCTTCAGGCTGCTGGCGCTGGCCGGCGGTCTCAACGGCTACGTGCAGGTCGCGATGCAGGCCTGGAATGCGCCCTTCTACAGCCGCAGCTTCGGCATGCCGCTGGGCCAGATCGCCTTCTGGCTCGCGCTGATGAACGGCGTCGGCGGCGCGATCGGCCTGTACGGCGGCGGCTTCCTCGCCGACCACATCGGCCGGCGCTGGAACCGCGGCTACATGCTCGTGCCGGGCGCCGGCGTGCTCATCGTCGCGCCGGTCGGCCTGCTGCAATACCTGACGCGAGACGTCCATGTCTCGCTGGCCTGCGGGTTCGTCTCCTCGGCCTGCGTCGTGTTCTATTTCGCGCCCATCATCTCGGGCGCGCATCAGCTGGTGCTGCCGCGCATGCGCGCGCTGACCTCGGCGATGCTGGTGCTGGTCGTCAACCTGATGGCGATCGGACTCGGCCCGCTGGTCACCGGCAAGATCAGCGACCTGCTGGCCCCGACGCAGGGCACGGATGCGCTGCGCTACGCGCTGGCCTCGGCGATGGGCGTGGCGCTGGTCTCGGCGCTGCTCTGGTGGCGCGCGGCGCACCATTTCGTCATCGAGCGCCATGCGGCGATCCGCCGCGGGCAGGCCGCGGTCGACGCGCTGGCCGGCGCCGGCCATGGCAGCGCGATGGCGGCCGAGACGAGGGCCTGACGATGCATCCGGGCCGATTGCAGGCGAAGACGGCCTTGATCACCGGCGCTGCCGGCGGCATCGGCGCCGCGATCGCGCGGCGCTTCGCCGGCGAGGGCGCGCGCGTCGTCCTCTCCGATCGGCCCGACGCGGGCCAGGTCGCCTGCGCGGCGACGCTGCCGCAGGCGCTCGCGCTCGGGCTCGACGTGACGAGCGAGGACGACTGGGCCGCCGCGATGTCCTTCGTGCGCGAGCGCTGCGGCCGCCTCGACATACTCGTCAACAACGCCGGGCTGGTCGCGCCGCCGGCGCCGATCGAGGCGCGCTCGGTCGACGACTGGGAACGCGTGATGGCCGTCAACGCGCGCGGCGTGTTTCTCGGCACCAAGCATGCGATCCCGCTCATGCGCGCCGGCGGCGGCGGCGCCATCGTCAACATCTCGTCGCTGGCGGCGATCGGCCAGAGCGGCATCATGGACGCGCTGTACGCCGCCAGCAAGGGCGCCGTGCGCATCTTCACCAAGGTCACCGCGGCCCAGCATGCGCACGAAGGCATACGCTGCAATTCGGTCCATCCGGGGCCAATCGACAGCGAGATGCTGCGCGGCGTCTGGTCCGACCCGGCGCTGATCGAGCGCCGCCTGTCGCGCATCCCGATGGGGCGGCTCGGACGTTCCGAAGAGGTCGCCGCCGCCGTGCTCTATCTCGCCTCCGACGAGGCGGCCTACACGACCGGCGTCGAACTCGCGATCGACGGCGGCGCACTCGTGCAATGAACGACTCCCACCCATCGATCCCCGAGGCCCGCGCGCGGGCAGACGCGCTGCGCGCGCAGCTGCGCCACTTCCACGCCCAGGTGATGCCGGCCGGCCTGCGGCGCAAGAGCGAACACCACCAGGTGCTGGACAAGGCCGATTACGCGCTGTGGATGCGGCTGCTGCAGGAGCAGGGCTGGGCCATCGGTCATTGGCCCGCGGCCCATGGCGGACGCGATTGGTCGCTGCTCGAACGCTTCGCCTTCGAGGAGGAACTGGCGCGCCTCGGCTGCCCCTGGGTAATCCCGTTCGGCGTCAAGTACGTCGGGCCGGTGATTTACGCCTACGGCAGCGCGGCGCAGCAGGCGCGCTTCCTGCCGCGCATCGCCGACGGCTCGGATTTCTGGTGCCAGGGCTATTCCGAGCCCGGCGCCGGTTCCGACCTCGCGGCGCTGAAGACGGTGGCGTTGCGCGACGGCTACCGCTACCGCGTCAGCGGCCAGAAGGTCTGGACGACCTATGCGCAATGGGCCGACTGGATGTTCTGCCTCGTGCGCACGCCGCGCGCGGACCGGCGGCCGCAGCAGCAGATCTCGTTCCTGCTCGTCGACCTGCGCAGCCCTGGCGTCAGCGTGCGGCCGATCGCGACGATGGACGGCTACCGCCATGTCAACGAGGTCTGGCTCGACGAGGTCGAGGTGCCGCTGGACCAGCTCGTCGGCGCGGAAGGCGAAGGCTGGACCTACGCCAAGTACCTGCTCAAGAACGAGCGCACCGCGGGCGCGATCCCGGGCATGGTGCTGCACGCGCTGGCGCGGCTGCGGCGCGCGGCGGTCGAGGCCGGCCGCGGCGCCGATGTCGCGCTGGCGCACCGCATCGGCGAGCTCGAGCTGCGTTCGATCGCATTGCGGGCGATGGCCTATCGCGGCGTCGAGGCGATGATGGCCAGCACCGACCATGGGGCCGAGGCCTCGCTGATCAAGCTGCGCGGCACCGAGCTGTACCAGGACGTGGCCGAGACGCTGGTCGACCTGCTGGGCCCGGCCGGCGTCGCCTTCGACATCGACGCGCTGCATGCGGCGAGCGCGCCGCCGCTGGGTCCCGACGACGCCGGCGGCATCGTCAAGGACCATCTGTACAACCGCGCGGCGACGATCTTCGGCGGTGCCTCGGAGATCCAGCGCAACATCGTCGCCAAGACGGCGCTGGGGCTGTGACGATGATGATGGACGACGACATCGCGCGCATGCTCGGCGACGCCGCGGCGCGCTGGGGCGAGGCGAATTACGAGCTGGCGCAGCGCAAGCCGCGGCTGGCGCTGGCCGGGGCCTTCGACGCCGCCGTCTGGCGCGCATACGCCGAGATGGGCTGGCTCGCGCTGCGGCTGCCCGAGGCCGACGGCGGGCTCGCCGCCGACGCGGCGGCCGTCGGCGCGCTGATGGAAGTGGCCGGGGCGCGGCTGCTGCTCGAGCCGCTGCTCGTCAGCGCCGTCGTCGGCACCGGCTTGATCGCGGCCCTCGCGCCGGCGCCGCTGCGCGAGCGCTTGCTGCCGCAACTCGCGGCCGGCAGCGTCAAGCTTGCATACACCGGCCCGGCCACCGCGTGTCGTTGGCGCGATGGCGCCTTGCACGGCCGCGCAGTGGCCGTGCTGCAAGGCGATGTGGCCGATGCCTTGATCGTCGCCGCCTGCGACGCCGCCGGCGCAGTCGTCGCGCTGCAGTACGTCGAGGCCGATGCGCCGGGGTTGCGGCGCCGCGACTACCGCCTCGTCGACGGCCGCGGCGCGGCGAATTTCGAATTCGACGGCGCCGCAGGCGTCACGCTGGCCAGCGGCGATTTGGCGGCGCAGGCTGGCGAGACGGCGCTCGCCGAGACCTGGGTCGCGCTGTGCGCCGAGGCGCTGGGCTGCGTGCGCGCGCTGCTCACGGCCACTCTCGAATATCTGAAGGTGCGCCAGCAATTCGGTCGCCCGCTGGGCGTCAACCAGGCGCTCCAGCATCGCGCCGTCGACCTGCTGACGCTGCAGGAGGAGATCGTCGCGCTGACCGAACAGGCGCAGCGTGCGCTCGCGCTGCCGGCGCCGCAGCGCCGGCGCGAGGTCGCCGCGGCGCGCGCCTACATCAGCCGCGCGGCGCGGCGCGTCGCCAACGAGGCGGTGCAGTTGCATGGGGGGGTCGGCATCACCGACGAACTGTCGGTCAGCCACCATTTCCGCCGCCTGATGGTCAATGCCGCGGTCTTCGGCGACCGCGACGCTCAATTCGATCAATTCCTGTCATGCGCGGGCATGGCGGAATGATGTGAGTCCCCCCCGAAGCGCCTTCGGCGCTCCCCCCCGGGGGGCGACGCCAGCGGCCCGGCAAAGCCGGTGCCGCGGCGTCCGCTTGATCCGTTGATCCATGCATCGAGGGTGGCTGTGGCTGCCATGGAAAACTGAATGGGATACGCACGATGAAGGACTTGGAAGGACGCGTCGCCGTCATCACCGGTGCCGGCAGCGGTATCGGCGCAGCCATGGCGCGGCGCTTCGGCGGCGCGGGCATGAAGATCGTCGTCTCCGACATCGACCTCGGCGCGGCGCAGGCGACGGTGGCGACACTGGCCGCGGCCGGCGTCGACGCCATCGCCGTGAGGACCGATGTCGCCGATCCGGCGCAGGTCGATGCGCTGGCCGACGCCGCCTACGCGCGATACGGTGCGGTGCACCTGCTGTGCAACAACGCCGGCGTCGTGCCGGCGGGGCGGCATCGGCAGGTCTGGGAATATCCGCTCGAGGATTGGCATTGGTCGAACGATGTCAATTTCATGGGCGTCGTCCACGGCATCCGCAGCTTCATCCCGCGCATGCTCGAAGCCGGCACGCCGGGCCATGTCGTGACGACGGCCTCGGTGGCAGGTCTCATCAGCAGCGCCGGGTCGGTGACCTACAGCGCCGCCAAGCATGCCGCCGTGCGCGTCACCGAGGCGCTCTATGCCGGGCTGATCGAGCGCGGCGCGGCCATCGGCGTCTCGCTGCTGTGCCCCGGGCTCGTCAACACGCGCATCTACGAATCCGAACGCAACCGGCCCAAAACGCTGCAGCCGGCGACGGGCACCGCCGCCGAATCGCCGGAGCTCGCGGCCGTCGCCGACCAGCTCTACCGCAGCGCGATCAGCCCCGAGACGGTGGCGGACCAGGTGTTCGAGGCCGTGATCGAGAATCGCTTCTATGTGCTGACGACATCGGCCTTCGACACCGCGATCCGCTCCCGCTGCGAGGCGCTGCTCGAACGCCGCAACCCGCAGTTCGCCAGCGTGCTCAGCCTCGTCCAGAGCGATCTCCATCCGCAGGAGAAGTCTTCATGAATCGACTCGCAGGCAAGGTGGCGCTGATCAGCGGTGCGGCCTCGGGCATCGGGCTGGCGACGGCCTTGCGCTTCGCCGGCGAGGGCGCGGCGGTCGTGCTCGCCGATCGCGACGACGCGGGGCTCGAGCGCGCGCTGGCGCAGATGCCGGGTGAAGGTCACGTGGCCCAGCATCTCGACGTCACGGTCGAGGCCGACTGGGTCGCCGCGATGGCGGCCATCGATTCGGGACCCGGGCGCCTGGACGTGCTGTTCAACAATGCCGGCTTCGGCCGCTTCCGTTCGATCGTCGAGACGACGCTCGAGGAATGGCGCTCCATCATCGCCGTCAATCTCGACAGCGTCTTCCTGGGCACCAAGCACGCGCTGCCGCTGCTGGCGAAATCGGGCCGCGGCGCCATCGTCAACATGTCGTCGATGCGCGGGCTGCGCGCCGGCGCCAATGCCGGTTCCTATTGCGCTGCGAAGGCGGGGGTCCATCTGTTCACGAAAGTCACCGCGCTCGAATGCGCTGCGGCCGGCAACGGCGTGCGCGCCAACTCGGTCCACCCCGGCCATATCGAGACGCCGCTGACGGCAGCCGCCTACGCCAATCCCGAACTCGCCCAGCGCTTCATCGGCCACACGCCGCTGGCGCGTTTCGGCCGCGCCGCCGAGATCGCCGACGCCGTGCTGTTCCTGGCCAGCGACGAATCGAGCTACATGACCGGCGCCGAACTCGTCGTCGACGGCGGCGTCCTCGCGCAATGAACGAGGCCACCCCGATGGAAGACTCGATCGCCGGGCTCGTCTGCCCGCACATCGCGCGCCGCGGCGGCGCATTGACGCTGCTCGGCAGCCGCTGCGCCGCCTGCGCCGAGGTCTATTTCCCGCCCGCCGGCAATTGCACGCGCTGCCTGTCGCGCGACCTGCGCCCGCACGATCTCGGCGGCCGCGGCACGCTGTGGTCTTGGACGGTGCAGTCGTTCATGCCCAAGCCGCCCTACGACGGCGGCGAGGCGCCCGAGCAGTTCCGCCCCTACGGCGTCGGTTACATCGAGATGGCCGACGGCATCAAGGTCGAGGCCCGGCTGACACAGGCCGACGGGTTGCGCATCGGCATGGCGATGCGGCTCGTGCTCGCCGATTACGGCGCGCCGGACCGGCCCGGTGCGCTGCGCACCTACGCCTTCGAACCGGAGACCGCGGCATGAGCTTCAACGAGGACGTCGCCATCATCGGCGTCGGCATGCACCCCTTCGGCCGTACGCCGGACCGCAGCGGGCGCGAGCAGGGGGCGCATGCGGTGCGCGCCGCGCTCGCCGATGCGGGGCTCGCCTGGAGCGATGTCGGCATCGCCTACGGTGGCAGCCAGGACGCGGGCAATGCCGACGCGCTCGTCAACGACCTCGGGCTGACGGGCCTGCCCTTCGTCAACGTCGCCAACGGCTGCGCGACCGGCGGCAGTTCGCTGGCCAGCGTCGTCGCGGCCATCCGCTCGGGCGTGGCCGAGATCGGCGTCGCCGTCGGTTTCGACAAGCATCCGCGCGGCGCCTTCAACCCGAAACCGCGCAACTGGGGGCTCGAGGACTGGTACGGCCAGACCGGGCTGATGCTGACGACGCAGTTCTTCGCGCTCAAGATCCGGCGCTACATGCACGAGCATGGCATCACCGACGATGCGCTCGTGCGCGTGGCCGAACGCGCCTACGCCAACGGCGCGCTGAACCCGCAGGCCTGGCGCCGCAACGCGATGTCGTGCGACGAGATCGCGAACTCGGCCATGGTCAGCGAGCCGCTGCGCCAGTTCATGTTCTGCAATCCGGCCGAGGGCGGCGCGGCCGTCGTGCTCTGCCGTGCCAGCGTCGCCAGGCGCTACCAGGCGCGGCCGGTGCGGGTGCGCGCGGCGGTGGTGCGCACGCGCCACCATGGCTCGTTCGAAGTCTTCAGCCCGATGCTGGCGGCGCAGGCGGCACCAGCGCCGACGGTGACGGCCTCGCGCGCGGCCTTCGACGCCGCCGGCGTCAGCCCCGCCGACATCGACGTGCTGCAGCTGCAGGACACCGACAGCGGCAGCGAGATCATGCACATGGCCGAGAACGGCTTTTGCGAGCATGGCGAGCAGCCGCGGCTGCTGGCCAGCGGCGCCACCGCGATCGGCGGCCGGCTGCCGATCAACACCGATGGCGGCTGCCTCGCCAACGGCGAGCCGGTCGGTGCCTCGGGGCTGCGCCAGGTCATCGAGATCTGCCTGCAGCTGCGCGGCGAGGCCGGCGCGCGCCAGGTGCCCGGCCAGCCGCGGCTGGGCTACACCCATGTCTACGGCGCGCCGGGTGTCAGCGGCGTGACCATCCTCGAATCGCTTTAGGAAGAACCGCATGGAAATCGACAATGCCCTGCTGAAGACGCCGCTGCTGCGGCGCATCGCGCCCTACACCGTCGGCGGTTACCGCCGCCTGCGCAGCGTCATCGACGGCGACGGCGCGCTGCCGGCGCGCGTCAAGGCGCTCTACGTCGCGGTGGCCGCGACGACCCGGCATTACCCCGAACTGGCGCGGCGCGAATTGACGCGCGGCCGCGGCCTCGGCTTGACCTTCGACGAGGCTTCGTCGGCGGCCATCGTGCTCAGCAGCGTGCGCGGCGAGGGCGCGGCGCTGGAATACGTCGCGCTGCTCGAATCGGTCTACCCGGGTCAGACCGGCGGCGCCGCCGAGGAGCGGCAGATCGACGTCGCGCCCGGCGACGCCGAGAAGAATTTCCTCGCCTATTTCGGTTCGATGCCGCCGTCGCTCGGCCGCCTCATCGACCTCGTGCCGACCGGCGCCGACGCCTATTACCTGCTGCGCGAGGGCACGATCAACGGCACGCCGCTGGGCCCGAAATATTCGGAACTGATGCTGGTGGCGGTGATCGCCGCCGAATACAACCCGCTCGCCAGCGTCCACATCAAGGCGGCGCGCCGCGTCGGCGCCAGCGAGGCCGAGATCGCCGAGACGCTGCTGTGCACGGTGGCGACGAGCGGGCTGTCGGCCTGGGTCGCCGGCGTCGCGGCGATGGACGCGCCTTAAGCGCCCGCCATGGCCGCCGAGACCGCGTTCCCGCGCCTGTTCGAGCCTTATGAGCGCGGGCGGCTGCAGCTCGCGAACCGCCTCGTCGTGCTGCCGCATGGCACGAGCATGGTCAGCGAGGGCGGCATCACCGAGGACGACATCGCGTATTACGAGGCGCGCGCCCGCTCGGGTCCGGCGCTGATCATCACCGGCGCTTCCATCGTCGCCGACAGCAGCGCCGTGCGCACGCGCAAGCTCGTCGAACCGTACAACGAGGCCGTGCTCGAAGGGTTGCGCCAGCGCGTCGACGTCATCCATGCCCATGGCGTCAAGGTCGTCGGCCAGATCATCCATCTCGGTCGCGAGACGATAGGCAGCGAATTCGAGACCGCGCCGCTGGCGCCTTCGTTCCTGCGCTCGCCGCGCGACCCCTATGGCCCGCAGGTGCTCGACGAGGCCGGCATCGCCGAGATCATCGAGGCCTTCGGCGTCAGCGCCGCGAATCTCGAACGCACCGGCCACGACGGCGTCGAGATCCACGGCGCCCATGGCTATCTCGTCGCGCAGTTTCTGTCGCCGGCGACGAACCGGCGCAGCGACCGCTGGGGTGGGTCGCTCGACCACCGGCTGCGCTTTCTGCGCGCGGTCATCGATTCGATCCGCCGCCATTGCAGCGATGCCTTCTGGCTCGGCCTGCGGCTGAGCGCCAGCGAGGAGATCGCCGACGGCCTCGAGGTGCCCGACACGGCGGCGATCGCCAAGGCCGTCGCCGCCGACGGCGGCGTCGACTACCTCAGCATCACGATGGGCACGCGCGGCCTCTACGTCAAGGACGCGACGGCGCCACCGGCCACCGCGGCGCGCGCCGCCGGCATCATCCGCGAGGCCTGTGGCCTGCCGGTCATCGTCGGCCAGCGCATCAACACGCCGCAGGTCGCCGAAGCGGTGCTCGCCGCCGGCCAGGCCGATTTCGTCGGCATGGCGCGCGCCTTCATCGCCGACCCCGACTGGGCCACGCATGCGGCGCAGGGTCGGCCCGAGCGCATCCGGCCCTGCCTGGGGCTGAACCAGGATTGCCGCTCGTTCTCGCCGCATCTGCATTGCGCCGCGAATCCGCGCGCCGGGCGCGAGCGGACCGTTGAATTCGCCCATCCCGTCCGGGCAGCGAAGGCGCGCCGCATCGCCGTCATCGGCGGCGGGCCAGCCGGGCTCGAGGCCGCGCGCGGCGCCGCGCTGCGCGGTCATGCCGTCGCCGTCTTCGAATCGAGCGACGGCCTCGGCGGCCAGTTCCTCTACGCCGCGTCGCTGCCGCATCGCAGCGAATTGCGGCGCCTGATCGACTACCTGCAGGCCGAATTGCGCTGTCTCGAAGTCACCGTGCACCTGGGCCGGCGCATCGACGAGGCGGCCGACCTCGGCGCCCCCTTCGATGCCGCCGTCGTCGCCGTCGGCGCCGCCGCCAACGCGCTCGACGAGGAATGGCGGGCGCCGCATGTGGCGAGCTGGTTCGAACTGCTCGAACAGGGCGCGCCGCCGCCGCGCGGCGCCGCGCGCGCGCTCGTCGTCGACGACGGCAGCGCCTTCTGGTGGACCTACGGTGTCGCCGAGGCGCTCGTGCAGGCCGGCTGGCGCGTCAGGGTGGCGACGCCGTCGGCGGCCATCGCCGCCGCGATCCCGACCGAGAGCGTCGGCCCGCTGCTCGCGCGGCTGGGTCGCGGCGGCACCGAATACAGCGTGCTCACGGCGCTCGACGCCGTTACCGCCGACGGCGCCGCGCTCGTCAACGTCGCCAGCGGCGAGGCCGTCGACTGGCCCTGCGAACTCGTCGTCGTGCAGACCGGGCGCGCTTCGCGCGGCGAACTGCTGCCGCGGCTGCGCGCGGGGGGCATCGAGGCCCATGCGATCGGCGACTGCGTCGCGCCGCGGCGCGTGTCGCATGCGCTGCTCGAAGGGCAGCGCGTCGCGCTGCGGCTGTGAGCGGACCTCGATCCTCGGCCCTCGCGCCCGCGGCTGGCTAGCGGCGCGCCACCAAGCCGATGAGCGCGGAGCGGCCGCTGTGCTGCGTGCCCTCGGTCAGCTCGGCCTCGTATTCGCGCAGCTCGATGATCTCGAGCTCGGCGAACGCGCTGCGCAGCATCTGTGCGGTGTACAGGTGCGAGAGGAACGGCGGGCCGCCGGTCTTGAATTCGAGTTGCCGGGGCGTGTAGCCCTGCAGCACCAGCAGTCCGCCCGGCTTGAGCGCGCGCACGATGTGCGCGAACAGGCGCTCGCGCAGCGGCGGGTCGGCGAATTGGACGAAGATCGCCGCCACCGTGTCGTAGGCCGCGACGGGCCAGGGCCAGTGGTCGCAATCGGCGACGCTGAAATCGACCTCGACCCCGGCCTCGGCGGCGAGGCGGCGCGCCTTCGCCACGCCGGTCTCGGCGATGTCGAAGGCCTCGACGCGCAGCCCCTGGCGCGCGAGCCAGACGCTGTTGCGGCCTTCGCCATCGGCGACGCACAGCGCGCGGCCGCCCGGCGCGAGCAGACGCGCCTGGGCGCGCAGGAATTCATTCGGTTCGCGGCCGAAGATGTAGTGCTCGCTCGTGAAGCGCTGGTTCCAGGTCGTGGCGGCGTCGGGGAAGGGCGTTTGGCTCATGTCGGCGTGGGCGGTGCGGTGGGGGTGCGGTGGCGGTGCAGCTACGGATGCTATCGGTAGGCGCGCAGGTAGTTCCATTCGAAGCCGCGCTTGGCCCAGTGCAGCAGGCGCGACGCCGGCAGCAGTCCGTTGCGCCGCGGCGTGCGCCAGATCAGCGTGCCGCGGTCGAGCGCGTCGACGATGCAGACCAGCTCGACCTTGAAGGTCGCCTGCGCCGGCCTGCCGGCGAGATCGCCGAGCGCGTTCTCGGCCACGGCCGCCGCCTGCAGGTCGGCCATGTGCGCCTGCTTGGGCATCCAGTCCGGGCCCGGGAAACTGCCCGCATCGCCGACGACATAGACGCGCTCGCGGCCCGGCACGCGGCCATGCGCATCGGCCTGCAGCAGGCCGCCCGGCGAACGCGGCAGGCTCGTCGCATCGAACCAGGCATTGCCCGTCATGCCGGGCATGAACAGGATCAGGTCGGCGGCGAACTCGCCGCCCGCGGTCACCACCTTGTCGGCTTCGAAGCGCTCGATCTTGTGCCCCAGGTGCGTGTGCACGCCGCGCCGCGCCATCTCGGCCAGCAGGTGCCGCACGGCGCGCGGCCCGAGGCGGTTGCCGGGCTCGGCGGACGGGTTGAAGAAGCGCAGCTCGAAGCGCTCGCGCCGGCCCTCGCGGCGCAGCTGCGCGTCGATGCCGAACAGGAACTCGAACATCGGCCCGCCGCGCACCGCCATCGGCTCGTTCGGGTTGCCGGCGAAGCCGACGGCGATCGTGCCGCCCTGCATCCCGCGCAGGCGGTCGCGGATGCGCTCGGCCGCGGCGATGCCCTCGCAGGGCGTGATCGCATGCTCGATGCCGGGCAGCTTCTTGATGAAGCGCCCGCCGGTGGCGATGACGAGCGCGTCGTTGACGAGATCCGTGCCGTTGGTGTGCACGATGCGGCCGTCATCGCTCAGGCCCGTGACCTCGGCGGCGACGAAGCGCACGCGCTGGCGGCGCAGGAAGTCCTGCAGCGGCACGACCAGATCCTCGCGCCGGCGCAGGCCGCTCGGGATCCAGATGATGCCGGGCAGGTAATGCAGCTCGGCGCGCGGCGCCACGAGCGTGATCTCGGCGCGGGCATCGCGCCGCCGCAGCGCGCGTAGCGTCGACAGCCCGGCGAAGCCGGCGCCGAGCACGGCGATGCGCGCGGGCGGGTTCACGGCATTCATCGCGTCGGCGCGGCGTCGTCGTCGCCGGATGCGGCGCGGCCGGCCTCGTTCTCGCCCCACATCGCGTTCAGGATCGCCAGCAGGACGGCGAAACCCACGCCCAGGACCCAGGCGAAATACCACATGCGCTGTACTCCTTCAGGCGCTTTTGTCGTCGCCGACGACGATACGCGTTTCGCTCGCGTAGCGGTGCGGCGGGATCTCGAGATTGATCGGTGCCGGCTTGTTCCTGAACACGCGGCCGGCGCCGTCGAAGGTCGAGCCATGGCAGGGGCAGTAGTAGCCGCCCGGCCAATCGGCCGGCAGGCTCGGGTTGGCGCTGCCCTTGGGCACGCTGCCCGGCGAACAGCCCAGGTGCGTGCAGACGCCGACGGCGACGAACCATTCGGGCCGGATCGAGCGCGCCGCGTTCCTCGCGTAGGCGGGTTGCTGGTCGGTGTTCGACCGCGGGTCGACGAGTTGATCGTCGTGGCCCTGCAGCGCGGCGATCATCGCCGGCGTGCGCCGCACGACCCAGACCGGCTTGCCGCGCCACGCCACGGTCTTGATGCCGCCCGGCGGGATGTCGGTGAGGTCGACCTCGACCGGGCCGCCCGCGGCGCGGGCGCCCGCGCTCGGCGCCAGGCTGGCGACGAAGGGAATCGCCGTGGCGACGGCCGCGACGCCGCCGGCGGCGGCGGTCGTCAGGAGCCAGGCGCGGCGCTCGCGATCGTCCGGCGAGGCGGGGCAGGCCGGGTAGGGCAGGGTCTGGTCCATGCGGATTCCTGGTTTCGGGGTGCGCGGCCGCTGCCGCGCCCCTCAGTAGGCGCTGTGCTCGTTGGCGCGGATCTGCGCCAGCGTGACCTTGCCGCGCATCACGCGGTAGGCCCACGACGTGTAGAAGACGATCAAGGGCATGAAGATCAGCGTGGCCCAGAACATCAGCGACAGGGTCAGGCGGCTGGAGACGCTGTCCCAGACCGTGAGGCTGGCGTCGGGCATGCTCGACGACGGCATCACGAACGGGAACATCGATGCGCCCGCCGTGCCGATGACGCCGGTGATGGCGAGCGCCGACGCGACGAAGGCCGCGAGCGTGTGCCGCCGCGCCACCAGCGCCGCCGCCGCCAGGGCGCCGCCGACGCCGAGCGCGGGCAGCAGCCACAGCAGCGGCGCGCGGCCGTAGTTGGCGAACCAGGCTCCGGCACTGCGCACGACGGTCTTGGCGAGCGGGTCGGCGGCGGCGCCGGGGTCGATCGCCGAGGTGATCGCATAGCCCTGGATCGATCCCAGCCGCAGCCAGGCGCCGGCGCCGATGAAGGCCGCCGCCATCACCAGGGCCGCGCCGACCGCGCCGCGCACCGCGCGCTGCTGGATCGCGCCCTCGGTGCGGTGCGCGAGGTAGGTGCCGCCGTGCATCGTGATCATCGCGCTGCTGACGACGCCGGCGAGCAGGGCATAGGGATTGAGCAGCTGCCAGAAGCTGCCGCTGTAGGTCGACACCAGGCGCTCGTCGAAGCCGAAGGGCACGCCCTGCAGCAGGTTGCCGAAGGCGACGCCGAAGATCAGCGGCGGCACGGCGCCGCCGATGAACAGGCCCCAGTCCCAGGTGCTGCGCCAGCCGGCGTGGTGGATCTTGCTGCGGTAGTCGAAACCCACGGGCCTGAAGAACAGCGCCCAGAGCACGGCCAGCATGGCCCAGTAGAAGCCGCTGAAGGCGGTGGCGTAGACGAGCGGCCAGGCGGCGAAGATCGCGCCGCCGCCGGTGATGAACCAGACCTGGTTGCCGTCCCAGTGCGGGCCGACGGTGTTGATGACGACGCGGCGCTCGTCGTCGCCGCGGCCGACGAAGGGCAGCAGCGTGCCCACGCCCATGTCGTGGCCGTCCATGACGGCGAAGCCCACCAGCAGCACGCCGACGAGCAGCCACCAGATCAGCTTGAGGGTCGAGTAGTCGAGCATGGCGCGTCCTCAGGCCGGGGCCGATGCGGCGGCATGAGCCGCCTCGCGGTCATAGCGTCCGGTGCCCAGGCTGCCGGGCCCCTGGCGCGCGAACTTGATCATCAGGAACATCTCGACGACGAGCAGCACGGTGTAGAAGCCGACGAAGCCGGCGAGCGAGCCGTACAGATTGGCCGTGGCGAGCGTCGAGACGCTCAGATTCGTCGGCAGCACGCCGTAGATGGTCCAGGGCTGGCGTCCGTATTCGGCCACGACCCAGCCCAGTTCGGCGGCGATCCAGGGCGCCGGCAGCATCCACAGCGCCCAGCGCAGCAGCCAGCGCTGGCGCCCGCAGCGCCCGCGCAGCGTGGACCAGAACGCGAGCGCGAACAACGCCAGCATCGCGAAGCCCAGCGCGACCATGGCGCGGAAGCTCCAGAACATCGGCGCCACGCGCGGGATCGTGTCGGCCGCGGCGCGGTCGATCATCGCGGGCGTCGCCTGGCGCACGTCGGCGACGTATTTCTCGAGCAGCAGGCCGAAGCCGAGGTCGTCCTTGCTGCGCTCGAATGCGGCGCGCGCCTGGGCGTCGCCGCGGTCGCGGCGCAGCGCCTGCAGCGCGGTGACGGCGTCGATGCCGCGCACGATGCGCGCGCGGTTGCGGGCCTCGATCTCGACGATGCCCGGGATCTGCCGCGTCACCGAGCGCGTGCCGATCAGCCCCATCAGCCAGGGCACGCTGACTTCCCAGTCGTTGCGCTGGTGCGCCGAGTCGATGCCGGCGATGAGCTTGAGCGAGGCCGGCGCCGGCTCGGTGTGCCACATCGCCTCGAGCGCGGCCATCTTGGTCTGCTGCGCCTCGCCCACGGTGTAGCCCGATTCGTCGCCGAGCACGATCACGCTCAGCGCCGAGGCGAGGCCGAACGCCGCCGCGACGCGGAAGCTGCGGCGGGCGAATTCGACGTTGCGCCCCTGCAGCAGATAGAAGCTCGAGATCGCGAGCACGAACAGGGCGCCGGTGACGTAGCCGGCCGAGACCGTGTGGACGAACTTGGCCTGGGCATCGGGATTGAAGACGACGGCCCAGAAGTCGGTCAGCTCCATGCGCATCGTCTGCTCGTTGAAGGCGGCGCCGACCGGGTTCTGCATCCAGCCGTTGGCGATCAGGATCCACAGCGCCGAGAGGTTGGTGCCGATCGCCATCAGCAGCGTGACCAGCAGGTGCTTGGGGCGCGAGAGGCGGTCCCAGCCGAAGAAGAACAGGCCGATGAACGTGCTTTCGAGGAAGAAGGCCATCAGCCCCTCGATCGCCAGCGGCGCGCCGAAGATGTCGCCGACGTAATGCGAGTAATAGGCCCAGTTCGTCCCGAACTGGAATTCGAGCGTGATGCCGGTCGTCACGCCGAGCGCGAAATTGATGCCGAACAGCTTGCCCCAGTAGCGCGTCATGTCCTTCCAGACGACCTGGCCGGTCATCACGTAGACGCTCTCCATGATCACCAGCAGCCAGACCATGCCCAGCGTCAGGGGCACGAACAGGAAGTGGTACAGCGCGGTGACGGCGAACTGCAGCCGCGAGAGTTCGACGAGCGAGGGCGCGTTCACGGGCGGACTCCGGGCGCCGCGGCCGGCGCGACGAGATGCGCCGCGGCGATCTCGGCGTCGACTTCGACGCGTGCGGCGCGGAAGAAGGCCAGCCACAGCGCCGTGAGCAAGGCCAGCTTGAGCGTGACGATGAGCACGAGGTGGCGTGCGAGGGGATGTGCGGAACGGGTCATGCCAGTCCTGTATCAAGACGCGTGCCAGGCTGCGGGCGCAGCGCACAGTCGTCGGAAATCAAGGACTTGCGCGCGCGGCGGGCGGCGCGGGCAGACCGGCCGGGCGCCCGGTCTGCCAACCTTGGCAGATGCCGGCCGCCCGGACGCGGCACCGGGGCGCGGCAAGCCGGATGCGGCGCCGGCCCGCTTCAAGCCGGATGCGCCGCATCCACCGGCCGCAGGCCCGCCTGCGCGCGGGCGTCGAGGCGGCGCCGCAGCGTCACGAAGGCGGCTTCGCCGATGCCGTCGCGCACATGGATGTTGGACCGCCGCTGCTCGGCCACGGTGCTGACGAACTCGGCGTCGCGCGTCGCCGGCGGGCGGTCGTGCGCGACGTAGAGCCGCGTCGCCGGCGGCAGGCTCAGCACGCGGTTGATGGACCTGAAGAGCCGGCGCGCATCGCCCCCCGCGGGATCGCAGCAGGCGGTGCCGCAGTCGGGCATGCACAGCAGGTCGCCGACGAAGGTCGCGCGGTCGGCGCCGGCGCCGACGATGTAGCTCACGCCGTCGGGCGCATGGCCGGGCGTGTGCAGGACGCGCACGCCGAGGCCGCCGAGGGCGAAGACCTCGCCGTCGGCGAAGCGGTGGCATGGGGTGGGTCCGGCGGCGGCCTCCGCGCCGGTGCCAGCCTGCGCGCCGGTGCGCGCGCC
>JAGWVB010000026.1 GCA_018971105.1 Burkholderiales bacterium | reverse complement strand
GTGCTTGCCCCAGGCATCCCACAGCAGCAGCAGCGACATCGTGAAAACCACCCACAGCAGGGTGCGTCGTATATCGGTCATGGAGGATCGTTCCGGGTCAGATGCGGTCTGGGGCGCCGTCGGCAGAGCCTTCGGCAGGGCGGGCAGTCGTGGCGCGCGCGGTCTCGCTTGCGGCCTCGCGCGCGATGCCGAGGCGCGAGAACAGCCCCCGGGCGGGATTGGGGAAATGCAGCGGCACGGGATCGCAGCCGCCCTCGCACCAGGGCTGGCAGCGCAGGATGCGACCGGCGGTCAAGAGGCTGCCGCCGAGCGCGCCATGCTGCTGCAGCGCCTCCAGCGCATAGGCCGAGCAGCTGGGCGTGAAGCGGCAGACATTGCCCAGGCTCGGGCTGAGCAGCAGCCGGTAGCCGCGCACGAGCAGGATCAGGGCCTGCCGCGGCAGCCGGACGAGGATCGCGAGCATCGACATTCAGCGCGCGCCGCGGTCGAAGAGGGACTCGAGCTCGGCGCGCGCGGCGGCCGCGAGCCGGTCCGAGCGCGCCGAGACGAACTCGCCGGGCGCGAATGGCGCCCGCAACCGCACCAGCCACAGGCCGGCGGGCAGGCTCTCGCCGAGGCGCTGGAAGGCGCCGCGGACCTGGCGCTTGAGCAGGTTGCGCGTCACCGCACGCCGCGCATGCCGCTTCGGCACGACGCACCCGAACCAGATGCCTTCCGGCCGGTCATCCACAAGCGGTGGGCAGCTCGGTGCATCGGTTGTGGATAACTCGTCTGTCGAGGCCCGCTCAACCCGCCTTGGAGGCAACGATGGTGCGGCCGCCACGTGATGTAGAGCGAAGTGAGTGCTTCGCGAGCGTGAGCGCGTCGCGAGCAAGCGTTCGAAGTCGGCCCGGGCGACGAGATGCCGCACGAGCGAGCGAACTTCAGACGGCCAGACGCTTGCGGCCCTTGGCACGGCGGGCATTGATGACGGCGCGGCCGCCGCGGGTCTTCATGCGCACGAGGAAACCGTGGGTACGGGCGCGGCGGATCTTCGAAGGTTGGTAGGTGCGCTTCATGGCGGGTCCTGTCGATGCTCGGTGGGGGTCCCGCTCGCTCCTCAGGACAGAGTCTGCAGTGCGCGGCGCAGGAAGGTCTGGTGCGCCGTCAGCTCAAGGCCGAATTCGGGAAACCCGCGATTACAGCAAAAAACGCCAATCGGGTCAAACACTTGCACCACAGGCCGGTGCATCCGGGCGGGCTTGACGGCGAGCCCGAAGTTGTGGATAACCTCGGTCCGCCGGTCAAAAATCCATCCAGAATCGGCGGCTCCCCTAGAAGATGTCCACATGAGCCTCGACTTGTGGCAGCGCGGTTGCGAGCGACTAGCAGCCGAACTGCCTGAACAGCAATTCAATACCTGGATCCGCCCGCTGACGCTGGCCGTCGACGCGCCGGGCGCGGCGGCGCCCGATGTCGTCGCGGTGCAGGTGCCCAACCGCTTCAAGCTCGACTGGATCCGTTCGCAATACGCCGGGCGCATCGAGTCGGCGCTGACCGAGGCCGCGGGCCGGCCGATGCGCCTCGAACTGACACTGACCCCGCGCACCGAGACCCCCCAAGGTGGCGCCGCGCGCGGCCTGCCCACGCATGCGGCGACGCTGGCCCAGCAGGCGCTGCAGCGCGCCGCCGGCGGCGGCTCCGGCGACACCGCCACCGTCGAGTCGCGCACTTTGGCGCCGCCGGCCTCGCCGCACCGCCTCAACCTCGCCCTCACCTTCGACACCCTGGTCGCCGGGCGCGCCAACCAGATGGCGCGCACCGCAGCGCTGCATGTCGCCGGCGCCCCAGGCGTCATGTACAACCCGCTCTTCATCTACGGCGGCGTGGGCCTGGGCAAGACCCACCTCGTCCATGCCGTCGGCAACGCCCTGCTCAAGGACCGGCCGCAGGCGCGCGTGCTCTACCTGCACGCCGAGCAGTTCATCAGCGACGTCGTCAAGAACTACCAGCGCAAGACCTTCGACGAGCTCAAGGCCAAGTACCACTCGCTGGACCTGCTGCTGATCGACGATGTCCAGTTCTTCGCCGGCAAGGACCGCACCCAGGAGGAGTTCTTCAATGCCTTCGAGGCCCTGCTGACCAAGCGCGCCCACATCATCATGACCAGCGACACCTACCCCAAGGGCCTGGTCGACATCGACGAGCGGTTGACGAGCCGCTTCGACGCCGGCCTGACGGTGGCCATCGAGCCGCCCGAGCTCGAGATGCGCGTCGCCATCCTGATGCGCAAGGCGCTCGCCGAGGGCACCGAGATGCCCGAGGACGTGGCCTTCTTCATCGCCAAGAACGTGCGCGCCAACGTCCGCGAGCTCGAGGGCGCGCTGCGCAAGGTGCTGGCCTACAGCCGCTTCAGCCACAAGGACATCAACATCACCCTCGCGCGCGACGCGCTGCGCGACCTGCTGTCGATCCAGAACCGCCAGATCTCGGTCGAGAACATCCAGAAGACGGTGGCCGACTTCTACAAGATCAAGGTTGCCGACATGTACAGCAAGAAGCGACCGGCCAGCATCGCGCGCCCGCGCCAGATCGCCATGTACCTGGCCAAGGACATGACGAAGAAGAGCCTGCCCGAGATCGGCGAGCTCTTCGGCGGGCGCGACCACACGACGGTGCTGCACGCGGTGCGCAAGATCGGCGCCGAGCGCGGCGTCAACCCGGAGCTGAACCAGCAGCTGCACGTGCTCGAGCAGACGCTCAAGGGCTAGACCCGAGACGCCGCCCGGCACAAGCCTGTGGAGAAGACCGGCACAAGTCCCGCCTTGTCCACAGCCGCGGCCGACCGCGCCGACTTGACCCTGCCGGCGCGACAGCGGCGACAGCCCCGGGCCCACAGGGTTCACAGCCAGATAAACGGTTGATGGAAAAGGAGAAAATAGCGTTGTCCCCAGATCCGGTGCCGCTCTACTAGCTACCACCATCCTAAAAGAGAGAGGAATACATGATTGTTCTCAAAGCCGCGCAGGCCAATCTCCTCGGGGCGCTGCAATCGGTGGCCGGCATCGTCGAGCGGCGACACACCCTGCCCATCCTGGCCAACGTGCTGATGCGCAAGAACGGCGAGACGGTCGAGTTCACCACCAGCGACCTCGAGATCCAGGTCCGCACCCAGGCCGAACTCGGCGGCGACGCCGGCAGCCTGTCGACCACCGTCGGCGCGCGCAAGCTCATCGACATCCTGCGCAGCCTGCCGGCCGACCAGGTGGTGACGCTGACGGCAGCGCAGAACAAGCTCACGCTGCAGGGCGGCAAGAGCCGCTTCACGCTGCAGACGCTGCCGGCGGACGACTTCCCGCTCGTCAACGAGAGCGTCGATTTCGGCCCCACCTTCGCGGTGCCGCAGAAGACGCTGCGCGAGCTCATCAACCAGGTGCATTTCGCGATGGCGGTGCACGACATCCGCTACTACCTCAACGGCATCCTGTTCATCGCCGAGGGCCGTACGCTGACCCTGGTGGCCACCGACGGCCACCGCCTGGCGCTGGCGCAGGCGCAGCTCGAGGCCGATGTGCCGAGCAAGCAGGAGGTGATCCTGCCGCGCAAGACCGTGCTCGAACTGCAGCGCCTGCTGGCCGACCAGGACACCCCGATCGAGATGCGCTTTGCCAACAACCAGGCCAAGTTCAGTTTCTCGGGCATGGAGTTCGTCACCAAGCTCGTCGAGGGCAAGTTCCCGGACTACAACCGCGTGATCCCGCGCAACCACAAGAACACGGTCGTGCTCGGGCGCGCGCCGCTGCTCGGCTGCCTGCAGCGCGCGGCGATCCTGACGAGCGAGAAGTTCAAGGGCGTGCGCGTGAACATCGAGCCCGGCGTGCTGCGCATCGCCTCGAGCAATGCCGAGCAGGAAGAGGCCAAGGAGGAGCTCGAGATCGATTACGAGGGCGACGCGATCGAGATCGGCTTCAACGTCACCTACCTCATCGACATCCTTGCCAACAGCCCGCACGAGATGGTCAAGCTCGAATTGCAGGACAGCGCCGCGAGCGCGCTGTTCAGCATCCCCGACCAGCCCGGATTCAAATATGTCGTGATGCCGATGCGCATCTAGCCGCGCGGCGCGTCCAGCCGTCGGACGGGCCCCACCCGGGCCCGCCTGCACCGCGCCGCCATCCGCGCCGCCACCCGCGGCCCGTCCCCGTTCCCGAAAGCTTCCGATGTCCGAACCCAAGAAAACCGAAAACGCCGCCGGCGCCGACGGCGTCCATCAACGCGCCGTGCCCAGCGCCGAAGGCCTGCAGATCTCGCACGGCAGCGAGGCCTCGGCCGCCTACGGCGAGGGCAGCATCCAGATCCTCGAAGGCCTGGAGGCGGTGCGCAAGCGCCCCGGCATGTACATCGGCGACACCAGCGACGGCACGGGCCTGCACCACCTCGTGTTCGAGGTCGTCGACAACTCGATCGACGAGGCGCTGGCCGGGCATTGCGACGACATCACCGTCACCATCCACAGCGACAACAGCATCAGCGTCATCGACAACGGCCGCGGCATCCCCACGGGCGTGAAGATGGACGACAAGCACGAGCCCAAGCGCAGCGCGGCCGAGATCGCACTGACCGAACTGCACGCCGGCGGCAAGTTCAACCAGAACAGCTACAAGGTGTCGGGCGGCCTGCACGGCGTCGGCGTCAGCTGCGTCAATGCGCTGTCGAAATGGCTGCGCCTGGTGGTGCGCCGCGAAGGCAAGGTGCATGTGATCGAATTCAAGCGCGGCATCACGCAGGACCGCGTGATCGAGATGCGCGACGGCTTCGAGACGAGCCCGATGAAGATCGCCGGCGACACCGAGAAGCGCGGCACCGAAGTCCATTTCCTGCCCGACGACGAGATCTTCAGCCACATCGATTTCCATTACGACGTGCTCGCCAAGCGCCTGCGCGAATTGAGCTTCCTGAACAACGGCGTGAAGATCAAGCTCGTCGACGAGCGCAATGCGAAGGAGGACAACTTCGCCTTCGCCGGCGGCGTCAAGGGCTTCGTCGGCTTCATCAACACCGGCAAGAAGGTGCTGCATCCGAACATCTTCCACGCCATGGGCGACAAGATGAGCGACCAGAACACCAATATCGGTGTCGAGGTCGCGATGCAGTGGAACGACGGCTACAACGAGAACGTCCTCTGCTTCACGAACAACATCCCGCAGCGCGACGGCGGCACCCACCTGACCGGCCTGCGCGCGGCGATGACGCGCGTGATCAACAAATACATCGACGACAACGAAATGGCCAAGAAGGCCAAGGTCGAGATCGCAGGTGACGACATGCGCGAAGGCCTGGCCTGCGTCGTCAGCGTCAAGGTGCCCGAACCCAAGTTCAGCAGCCAGACCAAGGACAAGCTCGTCAGCAGCGAGGTGCGCGGACCGGTCGAGGACATCGTCAGCAAGCTGCTGACCGACTGGCTGCTCGAGAACCCGATCGACGCCAAGATCATCTGCGGCAAGATCATCGACGCCGCGCGCGCGCGCGAGGCGGCGCGCAAGGCGCGCGAGATGACGCGGCGCAAGGGCGTGCTCGACGGCCTGGGGCTGCCCGGCAAGCTCGCCGACTGCCAGGAGAAGGATCCGGCGATGTGCGAGATCTACATCGTCGAGGGCGATTCGGCCGGCGGCAGCGCGAAACAGGGGCGCGACCGTAAATTCCAGGCCATCCTGCCGCTGCGCGGCAAGATCCTCAACGTCGAGAAGGCGCGCTACGAGCGGCTGCTGTCGAGCGAATCGATCGTCACGCTGATCACGGCCTTGGGCACGGGCATCGGCGTCGAGGATTTCAACATCGACAAGCTGCGCTACCACCGCATCATCATCATGACCGACGCCGACGTCGACGGCGCGCATATCCGCACGCTGCTGCTGACGTTCTTCTACCGCCAGATGTCGGAGCTGGTGGAGCGCGGCCACATCTACATCGCGCAGCCGCCGCTGTACAAGGTCAAGCTCGGCAAGCACGAGGAATACCTCAAGGACGGCCATGCGCTGGACGCCTTCCTGCTCGGCGTTGCGCTCGATGGCGCGGCGGTGCTGCCCGATGGGGTCGCAAGCAACGCCGCCGCCGGGGCGCGCGCGGCCATCGACGGCAGCGCGCTCGAGACGCTGGCGCGCAGCTATCTCGTCGCCAATGCGGTGATCGAGCGGCTGGCGAACTGGATGGACGTCGACGCCGTGCGCGCGATCGGCGGCGGCTTGACGCTGGACCTGGACAGCGCCGAGGCGGCCGAGCGCAGCGCCGCGCAGCTGCAGGCGGCGCTGGTCGACGCGCAGGTGACATCCGAGCTCGACGCGCGCACCGACAAGCATCTGCTGCGCATCAGCCGCCGCCACCACGGCAACGTCAAGAGCAGCGTGATCACGCAGGACTTCGTCCACGGCGCCGATTACGCGGCGTTGGCGCATGCCGGCACCTCGTTCCTCGGCCTGCTGGGCCCCGACGCCGTCGTGCGCCGCGGCGAGGGCGAGAAGATGAAGGAGCAGAAGGTCGCCGATTTCCGCGCCGCGATGGCCTGGCTGATGCAGCAGGCCGAGAGCGCCGTCGGCCGTCAGCGCTACAAGGGGCTGGGCGAGATGAATCCCGAGCAGCTTTGGGAAACGACGATGGACCCGGCCGTGCGGCGCCTGCTGCGCGTGCAGATCGACGATGCGATCGAGGCGGACCGGGTGTTCACGATGTTGATGGGGGATGAGGTGGAGCCCAGGCGCGATTTCATCGAGACCAATGCTTTGAGGGCGGCGAATATTGATGCCTGAGGTTTGTCGAATTCGTAGGGCGCCAAAGTAATTGCGACTCGCGCCACACTTTTGCGACTGGCAGGCGTTAGTTGCTGCGACTGGCCTAGCGCCTCCTAGGCCGGACAAGACCGGTACGTGGCTCGATGTAGGCGCCGGTTACAAGTTGGCCTTGGGTAGCGTGGTGCTTGTATGACCGCCCATGCCGTACCTACTTCAATACAGTCTCTGGATTGAGTCCCCTCACGAGTGGAGCTTGCCGATGCTGGAAATCGAGCAGACCTTGGCGACAGTCCACGCACTCCTGCGATCCGATGGTCTGATGGAGGCGGCGGCCATAGTCCGTACGTGCGCCGCCCAAGCCGAGCAAACCGGTCATGACAACTGGAACGGTGGCACTGACATTTGGGAGGTTCGATTCAATCTGTCGGTGCCGGAGTACGCGAGCCTTGGCGCCAAGCGTGCTCAGTTGGAAGATCAAATTACCGCGAGGCTAAAGATCGTCCTTGAGCCTGATACACAAGACTGGTACACCGCCAAGATCGTGCCGGCCAAGCAACGACAAGCTGATTGGCGCCTTGACACGGCAACCCTTGCCAGGCAGATAAGAATCAATATTTTCGACGGACTGCGCTTGGAAGAAGTTGCTTGGCATGGCAAGCTGGACGATGTCGAGTTCTTGAGCCGCTTATTTGATCTACAGGAACTGCCATCAAACGACAGCCGTTTTAAGGATGCTGCAGGAGATATCTGGCAACACCGTCATAACAACGACGATTGGGAGAATGACTGGATCTTCACTGACAGTCGGTTCAGGCTTCTTGATGGTCCCGCAGACAAGTTTCTCCGCTTTCTCTGCGAGGTCATACATCCTGTGGTTCGACCTGACCGTGACGAGGCCCTGAGGCTGGTCCAGCACTTCAACGATCAGCTTCGTCCCGCCGGTTTTGAAATCTACGAAGAAGAGCGAATCGCGGGTCGACCCCGCTTTGCATACCGCCGAATGCTCGGTGGCTCATCTCGCACAGTTATGCGAGCCAAGACGGTGGCCGATGCACTCAACGCCGGTTGGATGGAGAAGGAGATTGAGCGTCTGGAAAATGCCGTTGATCGAGACCCCGCCTTGGCTATAGGCACCGCGAAGGAACTGATCGAGACTTGCTGCAAATCCATCCTGACCAAGCGAGGCATTGCGTTTACTAAGTCTGAAGACCTTGGAGATCTAACAAAGAAGCTTGCGAAAGAATTGCAGCTCGTGCCCGAAGGCGTCAGCGATGAGGCCAAGGGTGCTGAAAATATTCGCCTGATTCTTCGGAATCTGACTCAGCTCACCAACAACCTCGCACAGCTGCGCGGCTTGTATGGTACGGGACATGGGCGCGATGGACAGTACAGGGGTCTCCAGCCTCGTCATGCTCGACTTGCCGTCGCCTCGGCGGTTGCCTTCATCGACTTTGTTTCAGAGACCTTTCGGCACAGAGAGCGGACTCGCGGTTTGGCCGAGTCTTAAGCCGCGTGCTGCAGCTGGACATCCGAGCGGCGACGACGGGTCTGCAATGACGAACGATTCCTCAGCAGCGTGTTGGCCGTTTCAGCGGATCGCTTTCCACCTGACTAGCCGCCAATCACTTTCAGCCGAGCCAAGATTTGCTTGCCGGTGAGCCCTCGACTGGCAAGGCCTCTGCTGACGCCCGCGGCATCACCAAACAGCGGCCCATCGAATGCAAGACCCGTGACTAGCTGTCGGAGCGCCTCGACAATTTCAAAGAGGATTGCCTCGCTCAGCAGCATCGGACCGAACGCAATATCTTCTGCTCGATCCGCCGTCATCGAATTGGTCGCGAAGACAGGGTGCACATTTTCTTTCGAGATGTCTACATGATCGTGCGACCAACGGTGACTCATCATGAGTTGCCCCGCGTCAGTCTTGCTTAGGGCCGCAGTCTTCTCGCTCTTGGCCTCGATGCACATCGCCACTTCGTCAAACAGCCAGAGGTTGTCTGGACCTCGCCCAGTTTCCTTCTCTGGGCGTGCAGAGATGGCTCCCAGGGCTTCACCCAGCGCGAGCAAACCCTGCTCGACCACGTCAGCCGGCATGCCGAAGCTCAGCTTGGCCTTTATCTCGTCCAGACGGGCGAGTGCCGCGTTAGCAGTGGAGAACTGGGCAAAGTAAGCGGCAGCTGTGGCCGCTTGCTCAGTCAGCCGGCTGAACCTCTTATCGACCGCCTGATCCGGCCGCGGAAAGTTTGAGTTGATCTCGAAGGCGCTGCGATAGGCGGGGACAGCCGCGGCGGGATCGAACTGGTGCAGATACCAAGCGATCCGATACAGAAGCTCAGCCTTCTGCACCGGGTGAACCCCACCCAAGTTAGCCGCGTCACGCAACAGCGTGACGGCGCCCTGGAAGTTACGAGCTTTGGCGGAAAGCCACGCGTTTCGTTCGGCCTCAGCTACCCTCTCGTAGACAGTGAGCGTCCCCAAGGCGCGCGTGTACTTAGGCGCGGCCTTCACCTTTGTGCGATGTGCCTCCTTCCAGCCTTCGTCACGACCCAGCAACGCGTTGACCAAACCATTCAGCACAACCGGCAGGGACTCACCCGGTTTCATGTTGGCAAGGTCTTTCCCAAGATCCACCTGTGCACGCGTGCGGCCCTCAAGGATCTCGCGCACAGAGCGCCTCCCGATGAACGATGCGATATCTGGACCGACAAGGACGGTAGCGGCGTAGTCGGCGTTTGAGCGCACTGCGCGCCCTAGGGCCTGCTCGAAGCGATTCACAGTACGGATGTCATACTCTGGCGAGTCCTTCTGCCTAATCGCATCCACCTTATCGCAGAGTCGGTCCCCGCTTGGCACACCGTCGATGACTAAAACGCGGCAGGCATCGTCGGGAAGATCTACGCCATCAAAGCGCTGCGGGAAGACCGCGAAATTTGCAGAGCTGGTACGCAGCCGGTTGATACCCGCGTCCACCAGCTTACCCTCGTAGAGGGTGGCGCCCGCCTTTACCCATTCAGCCGATTGCGCGCTGGAACTGGTCAAGACAACGACGTTCGTATTGGTGGCGAAGCCGGAGCAGACCTTGGCCACGTCCTCTTTTCGCGCGCCCGACGCGATCAGCGAGGTAGGCAGAATCATGCGCTCCCCTGCGCCCTCGTCCTCCTGGAGTTCGATGATTCGTTGTAGCGCTGCGCTAGAGCAGCCGAGGTCTGCGACCAGGGATGAACCGTCCTTGATGCTTGCTGACATGAAAAGCCGGTGACGCGCGTTGGAGAAGGCTGCGTTTTCTTCAACGGCAGCAATCGGCAGGGCGAATTCAAGCCCGCGCCCGGTCACGCAAACTCGAGCCAACTCCAGATATCGACAAATGTTGCCCCATCGGAAGAATAGTTCAGACTTGTCATCGTCCTTGTACTTGTCGAGCAGCGGGAATACTTGTTTGTGCACATTTGACCAAACCCAGTACGGTACCTCGTAAACGACTTCACCGGATCCACTGGCAATGGCGTGCCAAGCCGCTGGATCACTGCCTTCGCACAACGGACGCAGAATGGCGAGCACCTGTTCGAAGATCTCATCCGGGGCGCTGACAGTGAAGCAGCCGCGGACACGTTCGATGCCAGCATGAACGTCGTCAAGTACAAAAGAAGATGGCCGAATTCCTCGATTATCGAAGGCAGAGCGTGCGTTGAAGACCCGATCGTATGTGCAGGCTAGGACCGAGTCCCCCGCGAACGCGCCGTAGGGCACGTCTTTTCCATACGCCGTAACGGGCACACCTATCAATGAGCCACTATGGACTAACTGATCCACGAGCTGATTTGTGGGACAGAGGATAACCGACGGCTCGCCTTTGTAGCGCCGCCGCATCATTTCTGCGTAGGTCAGCGCGACGACAGTCTTGCCAGAACCGGTACTCATTTTCAGTACGAGATCCCGCTCGGTCTGCAGAGCGTCCAGAGCCTTGAACGCTGAGACTTGCACAGGGCGCAACGTGCTGTGGCTTGTCTTGCGGTCCAACTGGCTAAACAACTCGGCCAGTGTCGACGGTGCTTCGGGCTTGGAATGCACGCCGATCGACTTGAAGTCAAACATACGGTAGTCCCCTGAGTGAATTAGCTCTCTTGCCAAAAGGGTGGCCGCTAAACAACGGCGTCACGCTCGGACCGAGCGGCTGCGCTGCCGAGCTGGCGCGGTGTCGCGCTGTGCGGCCAAACGTGTGAGGAGCTCGGCGGCGGGTTCTTCTGCTGGGTCTTGCGGCACCAGCTCGCCGCGGAAGGCCTTGGCCAGCAGCGACGGGCTCAGGCGATCGACGGCGGACCGGGCCTGGGCGAGGCGGGCTTCCAGGCGGTCGGCGAAGGCAAAGAGGGTTTCGACGCGGCGGACGATTTCGGCTTGCTCGTCTAGGCCTGGCAGCTGCAACCCGAATTCCTTGATCTTGCCGAGGTTCAAATTCGGCTGGTTTCCGCCCTCCGCGAGCTCACGCATCTCAAAGTAGTTGGCTTGAAGGGCGAGCTTCACATAGGCGGCGCGAGCTAAACTTTCATCGACGCGAACGGCAGCACAGGCTTGATTGATCGTCGCCGGTATTGACAACTCAGTGACTTGCCCCCGCGTCTTGCCTTCTCCATACATCGCGACCAACAAGGTCCCGGGTGGGTAAACCTTGAGCCGATGTGCCTTGATCGCAGCGTCGGTGACGAACTCTTGGGCGGATGTCACAAACGGCTGTGATGTGGCTCCGCTCGTGATCCAGGGCGTTCCGGTTGGAGCGAAGTATTGAGCGTTCGAGCGAAGCGGTGTCGATCCCGTTCCGACCTCGGCCACGGACTGGACGTCCGTCGCTATCCAAGCACGGGCCCCAGAAATAATTCGCCACTCCTCCGTTAACAGCCCCGATGTGGCGGCGGCGAGGACGGATTGGCGGAAGCGTTTGAGCAGCGGGGCGACGCGGGCCAGGCGGTCGCGGCAGGCGTCTACGCGGGCGAGCACGGTGTCGAGTTTGTCGGCGATTCGTTGCTGCTCAAGCACTGGAGCGACGAGCACGGGAATCCGCACCATCGCTGCTTGCGTCAGCTTGAGACGTGTGCTGCCGGTTACCGAAGCGACATAGTCGAAGCTATTCAGGTAGTGTTCGAGGTATCGGATGTCGATCTTTTGGGCGATAGCGCGTAGGACGTGAGCGTGATTGTTGACCCAAGTCTTACCTTTGATTCGATAAGCCTTCCGCTTGAACGGGTCGTGAAACGGCACGCCATCCTCGCCAAGCAGTACCAATTCTTCGTCGAAGATTGCCTGGTCGATCCATCCGACCTGGCCTGTTGCGCCGTAATATGGGAACAGCTCGCTGACATGCTTTCCCGCAATTCGCGTCGCCCGCTCATCTGAGTTGATGGGAACCCGTTTGGAATCAAGGATATCGACGAGTTCGGCCAAAGGCACACTCGCCCAACCGGAAGGCTTCGAGCTCATGCCGCCGAAGCCTCGCCAAGTTCTGCCAAGATCGCTTCCAGGTCCGCAAGAGCTCCGTTCAATTCGTCCACCGCCTCCCGCGCCAATACAGTTGGCTCCGGGAAGTCCGCCGCATCCTCCGCGCCGTCGTCCTTCAGCCAGCTGATGTCCAGGCTGTCGCCACGCGACCTCACGGCTTCGCGGCTGAAGCATCGGAAGCGCCCGCCCTCGCCTTCGTCCTTGCGCGCGCTGCGCCCATTGGCATCCTCGCCATACGCTGCCTCGAAGGCACTGAAGTGCCCCCTGGTCAGCGGCGTGCGCTTGCCGAACTTCGGCATATTGGCGCGCAGGTCGTAGACCCAGACCGCCTTCGTGCTGCTGGTCGCGGCCTGGCTGACCTTCTGGAAGAACAATACGTTGGTCTTCACGCCCTGCGCATAGAAGATGCCGGTGGGCAGGCGCAGGATCGTGTGCAGGTTGCACTTGTCCATCAGGTCGCGGCGGACGTCGGCGCCCACGCCGGCCTCGAACAGCACGTTGTCGGGCAGCACGACCGCGGCGCGGCCGCCGTCCTTCAGGTGCCGCACGATGTGCTGCAGGAAGGCCAGCTGCTTGTTGCTGGTGGCGTAGGTCAGGTCGTCGCGCGTCGGCCCGCCGCCGCCCTTGGCGGTGCCGAAGGGCGGGTTGCTGAGGATGATGTCGCTCTTGGGCAGCGCGCTGCCGGCGCTGCCCAGCGTGTTGCCCAGGTGCACCACGCCCTCGGCGTCGCCTTCCATGCCGTGCAGCAGGCAATTCATCAGCGCCAGGCGCCGTGTGCTGGTGACCAACTCCATGCCCAGGTAGGCGCGGGTGCGCTGGAAGGTCCGCCGCTTCTCGCTCAAGTCGTAGAGCTGGTCGGTGCGCGCCTTGATGTAGGTGTCGGCGGCGATCAGGAAGCCTGCGGTGCCGGCGGCCGGGTCCTGGATGGTCTCGCCCTGCTGCGGCTTGACGAGCGCGATGATGCTGTCGATCAGCGGGCGCGGCGTGAAGTACTGGCCTGCGCCGCTCTTGGTCTCGCTGGCGTTCTTCTCCAGCAGGCCTTCGTACAGATCGCCCAGGCCGTCCTTGGCGGCGCTGAACCAGTCGATGCCGTCCAGGCTCTTGATCAGCTGCTCCAGGTGGCGCGGCTCCTTCAGGCTGGTCTGCGCGTCGGCGTAGATGGCGGCAATCAGCGGGTCGTCGCTGCGGCTGAGCTTGAGCAGCGTCTCGCGGTAATGGTTCAGCAGGTTCAGGCCGCTCATCGCCGACAGCTTGGACCAGCGCGCGTAGGCGGGCAGCTTGTGCTCGGCCAGGATGCCGCTGGCCTTGTTCTCGTGCTCCATCTTGATGAACAGCAGCAGCACCAGCTCGGCGACGTAGTCGCTGTAGTTGATGCCGTCGTCGCGCAGGACGTCGCAGAGGTTCCAGAGTTTCTGGACGATGTCGTTTTGGGTCATGGGCGGGATTGTCGGTGCAGGCTCAGGCCTGTTGCGGCCACAGGTGGGCGGCCAGCTCGGTCATCACGCGGTCGAGCTCGCCGCCGATCATCTTGTCCAACTGCTTGGCCCCGCCGTCCTGGGCGAAGGCGCGGTTCACGAAAGTCGGGTCGATCACCACCTCCAGCGCCAGTTGCTTGGCCAGCCGGTCCAGCCATTTGCGCTGCACCGGCGTCCAGGGTTTCAGGGCGTAGATGCGCTGCATGGCGCTGGCCACGCGCTGCTCGAAGGGCAGCAGCGGCTCGCCCAGGGCGGCCTGGCGGATGTAGCCCAGGATGCTGGCGGCGATCTCGACATTGCTGCGGTTGCGCCAGGCGGCCTTCAGGTTGGCTTCGCTGTAGCCGTGGGCGTCGAGCAGCAGCCGCACTTCGCGCAGCTGCTCGCGGGTCAGGTCCTTCGGCGCGTTCACCACCACGGCCAGCGCCGCGGACTGGTTGATCTGCTCGCGCACGAAGCGGCCGAAGCTGTCCAGGTAGTCCTCGGGCCGGGTGTAGGTGCCCCAGCTCTGCTCGCGGGCCAGCAGCTCGTCGGCGTGCTGCGACAGGATGGGCATGTAGGCCGTGCCCATCAGCTCCTGCACCTCGGCCAGTTGCACGAGCAGCCGCGTGCTGTGCTTCAGGTAGTCGGCGGCGCCGGCGGGGCCCAGCTCGTGCAGGTGCTGATGCAGTTGCGCCGGCGGCACGCCCCATTGCTGCTCCAGCTCGGCCAACCGCGCCTGCAGCTTGGGCCGCTTGTCGGCCTCGTGGCCGGCGCGGCGCAGCACGCGCATCAGCTTCTGGTTCAGCTGGTTGAGCACATCGTGGGCGTGGGTGGTGCCCGGCGCGCTGCCGGGCGCGGCCAGGCTGGCGGGGTTGTTCAGCTCGTCGATCAGCTGTTCGAGCGTGACGTTCGGGTCCTTGACCAGCGGCTGCATGGTGTTCACCGCCTGCAGCGAGGCGTAGAGGTCGACCGGGTCGTAGATCTTGAAGACCGTCTTGCCGATCTCGTCGCAGCGCCGCGTGGCGCGGCCGATCATCTGCTCGTACAGGATGCGGCTCTTCACCCGGCGCAGGAACACCAGGTGGCAGATCGCGGGCACGTCGATGCCGGTGGTCAGCAGGTCCACCGTGATGGCGATGCTGGGCAGGCGCTCGTTCTTGTACAGGCGGATGAGTTGGTCGACCTTGTCGGCGGCGCCGGTGATCTTGCGCACCGCCGCCTCGTTGTACTGCTCGTCGTACTTGGCCTTGAAGGCGCCGTCGAGCAGGCGCTTGACCATGTCGGCATGCGCGTCGGTGGCGCAGAAGATCAGCGTCTTCTCCTCGCCGAAGGGGTCCAGCTCCTCGGCCAGTTGCTGGCAGATGACGCGGTTGAAGTCTTCGTTGATGACGCGCTTGTTGAAGCTCTCGACCTGGAAGTCGAGTTCGTCGTCTAGTTCCGCGGACTCGACCTCGCCGGTGGCCAGGTTCAGGGCTTCGACCTGCTCGCCCTTGGCGAAGTGGATGCCGTGACGGCTGAGCAGGGTCTCGTAGCGGATGGGCGGTTCGTGGTCGATCAGCCAATCGTCGGCCACGGCCTCGCGGTACGAGTAGGTGAAGACGGGCTTGCCGAAGATCTCGCTGGTATGGCGCGCCGGCGTGGCCGTCAGGCCGACGCGCACGGCGTCGAAGTAGTCGAGCACGCGGCGGTAGCTGGAGAGGTACTGCGCGTGGTCGCGCACCGCCAGCTCGCCTTCGGTCATCTCCTGGTCGAGCGCGTAGCCGCGGTGCGCCTCGTCGACGATGATGCAGTCGTAGGCGTCCACCGGCGGCGGCGAGTCGCTGCCGAAGACGCGCTTGACCATCGCCTGCACGGTGGCCACCTGGACGCGGGTCTCGGCCTCAGCGGCCATGTCGCCCAACTCCGCGACGTTGTAGATCTTGGAGAGCGGCTGGTTCTGCTCCAGCGGCGCTTCATTGAAGGCATCCTGGGCCTGCGTGCCCAGCGCGTTGCGGTCGACCAGGAACAAGATACGGCGGAAGCGCTCGGCCTTGAGCAGCCGGTACATCAGGCCGATGATCGTGCGCGTCTTGCCGGTGCCGGTGGCCATCGCCAGCAGGCAGGTGCTGCGGCCCTCGGCCAGGGCGGTCTCGACGGCCGCGATGGCCTTGTTCTGATAGTCGCGCAGTCGCAGGTAGCCGTAGCCGTCTTGCCGCAGCCTGGATTCGGCTTCGTCCCGGCTGCGGGTCAGCAGGTCGAGCAGGCCCTGCGGCGAGTGGAAGCTGGCCAGGGGCCGCGCCGTGTGGGAGGGCGAGCGCGCGTCGCGGAACCAGGTGCCGCTGGCTTCGGCCAGCTGCTTGACGTAGGGGCGGCCGTTGCTGGAATAGACGAAGGGGAGCTGGAAGTGGCCGCCCTGTCCGTCGGCCCAAGCCTGCGCGGCGCCGGCACGGGTCCAGGCGGGACTCATGTCGTCTTCCAGCGCGAAGCCACGGGCGTAGCGCTCGGCCTGGCCGATCTTGCCGGGCACATTGACGTTCATGCGCTTGGCTTCGACGGCGGCGACGGGTGTGAGGCCGGCAAACAGCACGTAGTCGGCCGCCTGCTGGCCCTGGGTCGGCCATTCGGCGATCGCCTGGTTCTTGCCCCGTTCCGGGCGCGCACCGCGGGCGTGGGTCAGGCGCACGGTGTCGGCTTCCCAGCCGGCCTCGACGAGCTGCAGGTCGATGATCTGGCGTGTGGCGGCTTCGTCCAGCAGCACCGACTTGGCGGCCTCGCTGGCGCGTTGGGCAAAGCCCGACAGCTGGTCGGTACTGGCCCGCTGGCTGGCGGCGGCCAACTGCGCATCGAACTGGGCCTGCAGATGGGCGGCGCGGGCGCCGGCTTCCTCGGCCAGTTGCTGATAGATGGCGGCCTCCTCCTGCGCACGGCGCGACAGCTCGCGCTCCTGCGCCGACTGCGCCTCCAGCAGGCGAACCATCTCGGCCTGGCTGGCCTGGGCCGACGAGTGGGCCGTCTGCGTCGCCTCGGCGGCCTGCAACTGACCGCTCAGCGCCGCGATCTCCTGCTGCAGGGCCAGCAGCTTCTGGCTCGGATCGTCAGGCAGCTGGAACGGGCCGGGCTTGAAGTCGGGGTTGCGGCCGAAGCTGCGGTGGAACCAGACGGCGATCTGCCGCGCGACCTTGAGGGCTTCGAGGCCTTCGCGGTAGCCGATGCGGTGGTCGGCCTGATGGGCAGCCTGGTTGCCGGTTTGACGCAGCAGGTGGAACAGCTGCCGTACCTGGGCGTCCATGCCCAGTCGCGCGTCGACCGCGCGCAGCAGCTCGGCCTGGGTCGGCTGGATCAGCGAGATCCCCAGCCGGGCGGCGATGTCCTGCGTGATGGCTTCGGCCAGCAGGCGGAGCTTGAGCACGCAGCTTGCGGGATCGAACGTGAACAGGCGCTCGGCGGTCGCACCGAGGTCGGCGAGCAGCGGTGAGTGCTCGCCCAGAAAGCTGAAGTTGCCTGAAGAGCTCACCCGTTTGACCGCAAAGGCCTTCTGAACCTGGTTCTGAGGGGGATTCCTTCCCACAGAATGTAAGGGAAGCTGAGCTGCTGTCAGCTGCAGAGGCGGGTCGGCTACAACTTAGGTGCTTGGGACGGATACGGCGCTGCGCGCAACCGAACGACCACCCACGCTTTCGACGCCCAACTCGGCCCCGTGCAGCGCCAGCCGTACGGGGTCTGTGCAGGGGTGATCACTGGCCGGTGAGCTGCAGTCTGATCATGCGATCGATGTAGATCGGGCGCTGGCCAGGTGCCTCGCCTGCGTCTGTATATCAAAGCAATACACTGAACTCATGACTCGCTCCGCCACTTTGCCGCCCATCCGCGTTGCTCCCGAGACGAAAGCCAGCCTCGAGGCTGTGCTGCGGGAAGGCGAATCGTTGACGCAGTTCATCGAGAACGCCGTTTGCCGTGAGTCTGAGTTCCGTGCCGAGCAGAACGCCGCGGTCGCCCGGGCGAAGAAGGCGTTGCGCAGCGCTGACAAGGGCGTGGGCCTGATAAAGGCTGAGGACTTCCTGGCCGGCATGGAAAAGCGGGCCAAGGCCGCACAGCAGCGCATCCGTGAGGCCGTGGAGGCCAGGAGCAAGCGAGTCGCCGGGTGAGCGAACGGTATCGGGTTGTTCCGACGGCCACGTTCCAGTTAGACATTGAGCGCCTCGAGGAACACGTCATTCAGCGCGAGCTGGCGAGCCATACGCCGGATGACACTGGTCTGTCTCGATTCCGTGACGAGGTGGAGCGTGCGATGGGAACCTTGGGTTTGCGCCACACACCTGCCGTCGATCTGAAGAGCACAGGGAATTTCGGGAGCTGATCATCCCGTTTGGTGATGGCGGATGCATCGTTCTATTCGCGCTTCGCGACGACGATGTCGTGTTGCTTGCCTTGCGGGATCAGCACGAACACGACTACCGCTGACGCACCTGACGGTTGTCCGGACTGGAGCCGGTGCGGCGGCGGACCTCGACAAGACATTGATCTGGCTGCGCCGGGACCAAGGTGCGTCAGCAAAGCCGTCCGCAGTTGGTGGCCGGAACTGGCCGTCAGCATGAGTACAAGGGTGAGCCAGGGAGCCGACCTTCGTCTTGTCAGCCTTGCCCGCCGAAATCGGCCTCCGGTAATCATGGGGACAGCCCGGCCTCGGCCAGGTGCGGCTACTCCCGACCGTCCGCTGTCGGTCCGTCTGTCCCTGCACCCGTTGGGTTTGCCAGAACGCTGGCCGTCAGGTCGCGGCCATCGGCATCAGGCGGCTGCAGACCGGGCCTTTGTTTCCCGCGGCGAGTCGTGATATTCTGGTCAGCATGACTAGAAAAACACCCACCTTGACCGTATCGGCCGCCCAGCCTCCGCGCAGTCGCTGGCGCCTTCAAGACGCAAAGGCGCGGTTCAGCGAACTCGTGCGCATGGCGCACAGCGACGGGCCGCAGCACGTTACCTTGCATGGCCGAGATGCAGTGGTGGTGGTCGACGCGGACGAATTCAATCGCATGAAGGGCGGGCGTACAGGCGAACTGTTAATCGAGGCTCTGCAAGCTTCACCACATCGCCAGATCGAGATCGATCCACGCCGTTCTGCGATGCCGGTACGGGTCGTAAAGTTGTGAGCGGCTGGCTGCTCGATACCAATGTGATTTCGGAGTTGCGTCGGCCACGCTCCAGTGCGCGGGTGCGTAGCTTCATTGCGAGCCAACGGCTTGAGGACTTGTTCGTCAGCAGCGTCACCTTTGCCGAGATCCGCTCCGGTATCGAGACACTCGGCGATCCGGTTCGCCGCTCGGAATTGAACGACTGGCTGCTGCACAGAGTACGGCCCATGTTCGATCAACGCGTCCTGGAGGTCTCCGAGGATGTCATGTTCAAGTGGCGCATCCTGGTCGAGGACGGCCGCAAAGCGGGCCACACTTTTTCGCAACCCGACCTCATCCTTGCCGCAACGGCCCTGCAGCACGGACTGACGGTTGTGACCCGCGATACCGGTGACTACAAGCTCGCGCGAGTCCCGTTGTTGAATCCTTGGGTCGACGAGACGCCGTGACTTCGTTCCCCGTCCGGTTCGGCAGCGAAACGCAGGGCTCGATGAACGAAATGGCCGCTTTGGAGCCGCCGAATTGCTGGGCTGGCTGACCGGTCCGGGTCGGCGGCCCCATTTCGAGGGCCGAAGGAGCGGTCACGGGGCGGCGCTGGCGCTGGCGCACGGCGAAGGTGAGGTTCTGTTCAGGTCCGTTCGACACCTGCCCGTGCCCCACCGCGGTGCGGCGCACGGTGCTGACCCGAGGGCAGGTGTCGGACAAACCTAACCATGAGCAGCCAACCATTTGAGTTCGTTCGCTGTGACTTGACTCCCATCGCCGTACCGATTCCCGTGCCCGTTCAGACCCTCGTCCCGGAACCGCCCATCGCAGCGCTCGATGCCGCCGTTGTGCATGGGCCGCCCCGGCTCGATCAAGACGTGCCGGATGCCACCGCTCTGCGTCCAGGCGATGAAGGCACGGCCGGTGGACGCCGGATCGTTGTCGGTGATCCGCGGGCGCCATCGGCGCGTAGAAGCCGCATGCACTCTCGATCCAGCGCATACGCCCGCCGGCACTCCCGATGCTCGATCTCCAGGTTGATGGCCGGCCGTGCCCTCATCGTGCTCAGCATCGCTTACATCGGTCTGGCGCATGGAGCGCCCGATGCGGCGCCGAACGGGTTGCCGCGCGGCGCTCGTGAATGGCACTTTCAAGTGCTGTTGGATGGCAAGAAGATAGGCCAGCACGACTTCCTGATCGCCCCGGATCAAGACCGGGATCCCACCGCGGTGCGGGTCACCAGCGCTGCGGATTTTCAGGTGCGCTTCCTGGGAATCCCGGTCTACCACTACCGGATCCGCGACATCGAGCATTGGCGGGGACATTGCCTGCAACAGATGAATGCCGACGCCGATGATGATGGCGATCGCACGCAGGTCCGCGGCGTCCGGGCAGGCGATCGCTTCGATATCACCGCGGTGACGCTGGGTCGGGACGCCCCGCCCCTTGCCGCGTCGTCTACAGGATGCGCGTTCAGTTTCGCCTACTGGGACCCCGCGTTGGCCGTGCAGCAGGCCCTGATCAACCCGCAGACCGGCCGGGTGGAGCGGGTATCGATTTCGAAGATCCCGCCGACGACGATCGATGTCGCCGGTCATGCGACGCCTGCGCGCGGCATTCGCATCGCCAGTGCCGTCGCGCCGATCGACGTCTGGTACGCGGCAACGGGCGGCGCATGGATCGGCCTCGACACCACGGTGGGCAAGAGCCGTCACTTGAGCTATCGACTCACGGCTCTGTCGCCGCCACTGCAGGACCCGGGTCCGGCCGCGATCCCGCCTGGCACGTCCAGGGCGAACGATCCGGGGCCCGGGGGTCCGGTGGCGAAGAATCCATGATGCATGGTGATCGATACCGGGACTGGAATATTTCGCCTGTCGCCGTGCTCGGGCCCCACGGGCGGCCCGGCAACGCCGCGGCTCACGTGGCCTGACGCCTGAGGTGGGCTGGCGTCGAGCCTGGTCGCTCGGTACCTGGCGTTTCAGTGCGGTAGTCCCTGGGATGTCCGGATGCGGCGCGTTTCAGGCACGCTGTTTCGATACAACTCGAACCCGCGCATCCAAACTCGCCACCGCATGACGCCCGCCAGTCTCGTCCGCCTGCTCGCCCTCTCCGCCATCTGGGGCGCCTCCTTCCTCTTCATGCGCATGGGCGCGCCGGTGCTCGGGCCGACGCTGCTGATCGCCTGCCGCGTCGCGTCGGCCGCGGTGTTCCTCGCCATCGTCGGCCTCGTGCTGCGCAAGCCGCTGCAAGTGCGCCGCCACGCGCGGCATTACGTCGTGCTGGGTCTGTTCAACGGTGCCCTGCCCTTCCTGCTGTTCGCGTTCGCGGCGCGCACGTTGTCGGCCTCGCTGCTGTCCATCCTCAACGCCACCGCGCCGATCTGGGGCGCCGTCATCGCGGCCTTGTGGACGCGCCAGGCGGTCGCGCCCCGGGTGCTGGCGGGCCTGGCCATGGGCGTGGCCGGGGTGGCGATGCTGGTCGGCCTCGATCCCGGCAGCCTGCACCCCGGCGCGCCGCTGGCGATCGCGCTGACCCTCGGCGCGACGTTCTCCTACGGCGTCGCCACCAACTATGCGAAGTCGGCGCAGAAGGTCGACCCTTATGCCAATGCGCACGGCAGCATGTGGGCCGCGACGCTGCTGATCGCCCCCGCATTGCCGTTCGCGCCGGCGCCGGGAACGGCGACGCCCGCGATCTGGCTGGCCGTGCTGGCGCTGGGCATCGTCTGCAGCGGCATCGCCTTCCTGCTGTATTTCCGCCTGATCGCCGATCTCGGCGCCGCGTCCGCGCTCACGGTCACCTTCCTCATCCCGGTGTTCGGCGTGCTGTGGGGGCATCTCTTCCTGGGCGAGCCGCTGTCCTGGCACATGGCCGCCGGCGCGCTGGTCGTCATCGTCGGCACCGCCCTGGTCACCGGCTTCAGCCCGGCGGCGCTGTGGCGTCGGCCCATGGTCTGGTCCTGACGCGGCGGCAACGAGGGTCGCGAGAAATCAACATCGCACACCTGCCGATGGTCCGGCGTCCTGCGCGTCAAGTCGACTTCGGCCGCTAGATCATCGCCACCAGTCGACCTCGCGCAGCGTGCCCGACACGACGTATTTCTTCGCCGCATCGATCGCGCGCGCGAAGGGCAGCATCCAGTCTTCCATCCATTCGGGTCGGGCGCCCGCGCGCGCCGGCTCGCGCCAGGCCGATTCCATCATCTCGTCGGTCACGCGGCCGAACAGCAGCGCATCGGCGGCGGCGATGTTCGCGGCCGCATGGCGGTGCAGCGCCGCGTCGGGGAGGCCGGCGCGGTGATCGCAGCAGCCGTCCAGCGTGACGTTGATCGAATACTTCGCGGCCGCAGCGCGTGCGTCCCTGGCTCAGGCCGGCTTGGCGTCGCGGGCCTGAACATCGCCGCCCGACCGGCGCGTATCCATCCCGGTCTCAGGCCGCTCGCCGCGCGCACGCGCCAGCAGCTGCCGGCGCTCGCGCCGATTCCCGGTCAGCGCGGCGGCGCGTTCGAACTCGCGCCGCGCCTCGTCGGCGCGGCCGAGCCTGGCCAGCAGGTCGCCGCGCACGGCGCCCAGCCAGGGGTAGCGCGTCAGCGCCGGGTCGGCGGCCAGCGCGTCGACCAGCGGCAGTGCCCGCGCCGCGCCCCAGGCCATGCCGACCGCCACCGCGCGGTTGAGCTCGACCACCGGCGACGGCCGGCAGCGGCCGAGTTCGTCGTACAGCGCGACGATGCGCGGCCAGTCGGTCGCGGCGGCGCCGGCCGCCTGGGCGTGGCAGGCGGCGATGCGCGCCTGCAGCTCGTAGGGCCCGGCCTGCTCGCGCAGCGGCTGCGCGGCCTCGATTGCCGCCAGCGCCGCCAGCCCGCGGCCGATCAGCAGCCGGTCCCAGCGGCTGCGGTCCTGGTCGGGCAGCAGCACCGGTACGCCCTGCGCGTCGACGCGGGCGTTCGCGCGCGAGGCCTGGATCTCCATCAGCGCCATCAGGCCCAGCACCTCGGCGTCGCGCGGCATCAGCGCCGCGAGCATGCGGCCCAGCCGCAGCGCCTCGTCGCACAGCGCCGGGCGCATCAGGTCGTCGCCGGCGCTGGCCGAATAGCCTTCGTTGAAGATCAGGTAGACGACCTCGAGCACCGCGGCCAGCCGCGGCACCAGCGCCCCGCCGCGCGGCACCTCGAAGGGCACGCGGGCGGCCGAGAGCGTGCGCTTGGCGCGCACGATGCGCTGCGCGAGGGTAGCCTCGGGCAGCAGGTAGGCGCGCGCGATCTCGGCCGTCGTCAGCCCGGCGACGAGCTTGAGCGTCAGCGCCACCTGGGCCTCGCGCCCGAGCAGCGGATGGCAGGCGCAGAACACCAGGCGCAGCAGGTCGTCGTCGATCTCGTCGGCGGCGTCGAGCGCGTCGCTGAAATCGGGCACGACATGGTCGCCGCGGGCATCGGCATCGGCGCCGAGTTCCTGCTGCTTGCGCCGGTGCAGCGCGTCCTGGCGCAGCCGGTCCAGCGCCCGGTTGCGGGCGGCGGTCATCAGCCAGGCGGCCGGGTTGTCGGGCAGGCCGTCGCGCGGCCAGCGTTCGAGCGCGGCCACCATCGCGTCGTGGGCCAGCTCCTCGGCCAGCGCGACATCGCGCACCAGCCGCGCGACGGCCGCGACGAGGCGCGCCGATTCGATGCGCCAGACAGCGGCCAGCGTGCGCGCGACATCACCGTTCATGCCGCGATGATCAGCCGAAACCGGCGTCGCTGTCGCGGGGCGCCTAGACCCACAACCTGGCGCTCCGCGATCGCGGGTGGCCGGTTTTCGAGGCCGCTCATCGACCCTGCCTGATGGCCGCCAGCTGTTCGCGGATCAGGCGTTCCGCATCCTCGGGCGGCAGGTCGATGCCGCCCATCAGCGGGCGCACCTCGATGCAGCAGGGCTGGCCGGGGAACGGCGCCGGGAAGCGCCGCGCCCAAGCCAGCGCCTCGTCGTGCGAGCGCACCTCGATCAAGGTGTAGCCGGCGATCAGCTCCTTGGTTTCGGCGAAGGGACCGTCGGTGACACGCGCCTTGCCGGCGGCGTCGTACTGAACGCGGAACCCCTGGCTGCTGGGCTGCAGGCCGGCACCGTCGAGCAGGATGCCGGCCTGGGCCATCTCGTCGTGGAAGGCCATCATGCGCGTCACCAGCGTCGGGTCGTCGGGGAATTCGCCGGCCTCACTCATGGCCGTGGCGCGCACCTGGATCATGTAACGGGTCATCGAAGTCTCCTGCAGTGGTTGACCTTTGTACGACGAATGGCGGCGGCGCTTTTCGACAGGTGCCCATGGGCTCGATCGTCGGCCGCGGCGCCACTGCGCCAAAACGGAACAACCCTGATCCCTATATGCAAGAACATTCATAAGCGTTTACCGGCGCTGTATCACGACGGCGCTGCCGCGAAGATTCGCCTCGTTCCGGGCCAGCGGTTGGTCCGGGCTCCTCAGGAGAGGCCGCGTGAGCGTACCCATCACCCTCAAGGTCAACGGCCGTGCAGTCGCCGTCGACGTCGACCCCCGAACCCTGCTCGTGCAACTGTTGCGCGAGCGCCTGCAGCTCACCGGCACCCATGTCGGCTGCGACACGGCGCAATGCGGCGCCTGCACCGTCCACCTGAACGGCCGCGCAGTCAAGTCCTGCTCGATGCTCGCCGTGCAGGCGCAGGGCGCCGAGGTGACGACGATCGAGGGCCTGGCGCCCGAGGGCGAACTGCACCCGATGCAGGCGGCCTTCCGCACCTGCCATGGCCTGCAATGCGGCTATTGCACGCCGGGCATGGTGATGGCCGCCGTGCAACTGCTGCAGGACCAGCCGCAGGCCACCGAGGCGCAGATCCGCGCCGGGCTCGACGGCAACATCTGCCGCTGCACCGGCTATCACAACATCGTGCGTTCGATCCAGCGCTGCCAGAGCGGCGACGTCGGCTCGACCGCCGTGCAGGCCTGAGGAGGGGACGCCATGACCGACCTGTCGAATTCCCCGATCGGCAAGCCCCTGCTGCGGCGCGAGGACTACCGCTTCCTCACCGGCGCCGGCCAGTACACCGACGACGTGGTGCTGCCGGGCCAGACCCACGGCTATTTCCTGCGCAGCCCGCATGCGCATGCCCGCATCAACAGCATCGACCTGAAGGCGGCGCTGGCCGCGCCGGGCGTGCTGCGGATCTTCACCGGCGCCGACCTCGCCGAAGCGAAAGTCGGCGGCCTGCCCTGCGGCTGGCTCATCCACAGCAAGGACGGCAGCCCGATGAAGGAGCCGCCGCATCCGGTGCTGGCCCAGGGCAAGGTGCGCCATGTCGGCGAGGCGGTGGCGCTGATCGTCGCCGAGACGGCGCTGCAGGCCAAGGACGCCGCCGAACTGGTCGAGGTCGACTACGACGTGCTGCCGGCCGTCGTCGACACCGGCAGCGCCGCCGGCGCCGCGGCCTCGGTGCACGACGACGTGCCGGGCAACGTCTGCTACACCTGGGGCCATGGCGACGCGGCGGCGGTCGACGCCGCCTTCGCCAAGGCGGCCAAGGTCAGCAAGCTGAGCTTCGCCAACAACCGGCTCATTCCCAACGCGATGGAGCCGCGCGCCGCCAACGCCGCCTACTCGCGCCACGACGACAGCTACACGCTCTACGTCGCGAACCAGAACCCCCATGTCGAGCGCCTGCTGATGTGCGCCTTCGTGCTCGGCCTGCCCGAGAGCAAGGTGCGCGTCATCGCCCCCGATGTCGGCGGCGGCTTCGGCAGCAAGATCTTCCTCTACGGCGAGGAGACGGCGCTGGTCTGGGCGAGCAAGCGCGTCGGCCGGCCGATCAAGTGGACCGCCGAGCGCAGCGAGTCTTTCCTGACCGACGCGCATGGCCGCGACCATGTCACCGACGTCGAGCTGGCGATGGACGCGCAAGGCAACTTCCTGGCGATGCGCGTCGGCACCATCGCGAACATGGGCGCCTACCTCTCGACCTTCGCGTCGAGCGTGCCGACCATCCTCTACGCGACGCTGCTCGCCGGCCAGTACAAGACGCCGGCGATCTACGCCGAGGTCAAGGCGGTGTTCACCAACACGGCGCCGGTCGACGCCTACCGCGGCGCCGGCCGGCCCGAGGCCACCTACGTCGTCGAGCGCATCGTCGAGACGGCGGCGCGCGACCTCGGCGTCGACCCGGCCGAGCTGCGGCGGCGCAACTTCATCACCACCTTCCCCTACGCCACCCCGGTCGGGCTGACCTACGACATCGGCAACTACGAGGCCCATCTGAGCAAGGCGATCGCGCTGGCCGATGTCGCCGGCTTCCCGGCGCGCAAGGCGGCGTCGGCCGCCAAGGGCCTCAAGCGCGGCCTCGGCTACAGCTGCTACATCGAGGCCTGCGGTCTGGCGCCGAGCAATATCGCCGGCGCGCTGGGCGCGCGCGCCGGCCTGTTCGAGGCCGGCGAGGTGCGCGTCCACCCGACCGGCACCGTCACCGTCTTCACCGGCTCGCACAGCCATGGCCAGGGCCACGAGACGACGTTCGCGCAGGTCGTCGCGGCCAAGCTCGGCATCCCGGTCGAGAACGTCGAGATCGTCCACGGCGACACCGGCCGCGTGCCCTTCGGCATGGGCACCTACGGCAGCCGCTCGCTCAGCGTCGGCGGCACGGCCATCGTCAAGGCGGTCGACAAGATCATCGCCAAGGGCAAGAAGATCGCCGCCCATCTGCTCGAGGCCGCCGACACCGACATCGAATTCGTCGACGGCGAATTCAGGGTCGCCGGCACCGACAAGAAGGTGCCGTTCGGCAGCGTCGCGCTGACCGCCTACGTGCCGCACAACTACCCGCTCGACAAGCTCGAGCCGGGCCTCAACGAGAACGCGTTCTACGACCCGACGAACTTCACCTACCCCAGCGGCAGCTATGTCTGCGAGGTCGAGGTCGACCCGCAGACCGGGCGCACCAAGGTCGAGAGCTTCGTCGCCGTCGACGACTTCGGCAACATCATCAACCCGATGATCGTCGAGGGCCAGGTCCACGGCGGCATCGCCCAGGGGCTGGGCCAGGCGATGCTCGAGGCCTGCGTCTACGACAACGAGTCGGGCCAGCTGCTCACCGGCAGCTACCAGGACTACGCGATGCCGCGCGCCGACGACCTGCCCAGCTTCAAGGTCGACCACACGGTCACGCCCTGCACGCACAACCCGCTGGGCGTGAAGGGCTGCGGCGAGGCCGGCGCGATCGGTTCGCCGCCGGCCTTCATCAATGCGCTCACCGACGCGCTGGGCGTGCGCGACATCGCGATGCCGGCGACCCCCGAGCGCGTCTGGCGCGCCGCCAACGGCAAGGCCTGATCAGGAGCCAAGACACCATGTATGGATTCGACTACCAACGTCCTGCCGGCACCGCCGCCGCGGTCGCCGCGATGGGCCCCGAGGCGCGTTATCTCGCGGGCGGCCAGAGCCTCGTGCAGGCGATGAAGCTGCGCCTGAGCCAGAGCGAACGCCTCGTCGACCTCGGCGGCATCGCCGAGCTGGCGGGCATCCGCATCGAGGGCCAGCAGGTCATCATCGGCGCGATGACGCGCCATGCGCAGGTCGCCGCCTCGGCCGAGGTGCGCAAGGCCATTCCCGCGCTGGCCGAGCTGGCCGGCGGCATCGGCGACCCGAGCGTGCGCAACATGGGCACGCTCGGCGGCTCGATCGCCAACGCCGACCCGGCCGCCGACTATCCGGCAGCCGTGCTCGGCCTCGGCGCCACGGTGCGCACGAACCAGCGCCAGATCGCCGGCGACGCCTTCTTCACCGGCATGTTCGAAACCGCGCTGCAGCCCGGCGAACTCATCACCGAGGTCAGCTTCCCCGTGCCGCAGCGCGCGGCCTACGCCAAGTACCATCAGCCGGCGTCGCGCTTCGCCCTCGTCGGCGTCTTCGTCAGCCAGGGTGCGGGCGGCGTGCGCGTGGCCGTCACCGGCGCGCGCAGCAGCGTGTTCCGCGCCACCGACTTCGAGAAAGCGCTGGCGGCCTCGTTCACGCCGCAGGCGGCGCAGGCCGTGCAGCTGGGCAGCGCCGGTGTCAACGGCGACATGCACGGCTCGGCCGAGTACCGCGCCGCGATGGTCGGCGTGAT
>JAGWVB010000282.1 GCA_018971105.1 Burkholderiales bacterium | reverse complement strand
GCATGCGGCATGGCGGCGGGCGACTTCGAGATCGTCGACGCGCCGCCGGCGCCGGAAGGCGCCGCCCGCCGCGCCGTCGAGCTGGTGCGCGCGGGCGCCCTGCAGGCGCTGATGAAGGGCTCGCTGCACACCGACGTGCTGATGGCGGCGGTCGTCGACCGCGCCGCCGGCCTGCGCGGCGCCACGCGCATCAGCCACGCGTTCGTGTTCGACCTGCCGCGCTACCCCAAGCTGCTCGCGCTGGCCGACTGCGTCGTCAACATCCATCCGCAGGCGCCGGCCAAGCGCGACATCCTGGGCAACGCGATCGGCCTGCTGCGCACGCTCGGCATCGAGCGGCCCAAGGTCGCGATCGTCGCCGCGGTCGAGACCGTCAACCCGGCCATCCCCGCGACCGAGGATGCCGCGGCGCTGGTCGAGATGGCGCGCCAGGGCGCGTGGCCGGGCGCCGTCGTCGAGGGCCCGTTCGGCTTCGACAACGCGATCTCGGCCGAGGCGGCGCGCATCAAGGGCATCGTCTCGACGGTGCCGGGCGACGCCGACCTGCTGCTGCTGCCCGACCTCAACAGCGCGAACATCCTGTACAAGAGCTTCAACTACATCGGCGGCGGCGAGTGCGCCGGCCTCGTGCTCGGTGCCACGCACCCCATCGTGCTCACGTCGCGCGCCGACACGCCGGCCTCGCGCCTGGCGTCGATCGCGCTCGCGGTGCTGGCCGCGCCCGTCACCGGACATTGATCCATGTTCAAGCAGTTTTCCGATGAACCGCTGCACGACCCGCTGGCCGCGCCGGCGCTCGACGCCACAACGACGGTCAAGACGACGACCTGCTACATGTGCGCCTGTCGCTGCGGCATCCGCGTCCATCTGCGCGAGGGCGAGCAGGGGCCGCAGATCCGCTACATCGACGGCAACCCCGAGCACCCGCTCAATCACGGCGTGATCTGCGCCAAGGGTTCGGCCGGCATCATGAAGCAGTACTCGCCGGCGCGCCTGACGCGGCCGCTGCTGCGCAAGCCCGGCAGCGAGCGCGGGGCGGGCGAATTCGAGCCCATCTCCTGGGAGCGCGCGTTCGAGATCCTGACCGAGCGCCTGGGACGCATCCGCGCCACCGACCCGAAGCGCTTCGCCCTCTTCACCGGCCGCGACCAGATGCAGGCGCTGACCGGGCTGTTCGCGCGCCAGTTCGGCACGCCCAACTACGCGGCGCACGGCGGCTTCTGCTCGGTCAACATGGCCGCCGGGATGATCTACACGATCGGCGGATCGTTCTGGGAATTCGGCGGCCCCGACCTCGACCACGCCAAGCTGTTCGTGATGATCGGCACGGCCGAGGACCACCACAGCAACCCGCTCAAGATCGCGATCTCGAAGTTCAAGCGCGGCGGCGGGCGCTTCATCTCGATCAACCCGATCCGCACCGGCTACTCGGCCATCGCCGACGAGTGGATCCCGATCAAGCCCGGCACCGACGGCGCCCTGTTCATGGCCCTGCTGCACGAGCTGATCGCGTCCGACCTCGTCGACCATGCGTTCCTGAAGCGCTACACGAACGCGCCGCAGCTGGTCGTGCTCGACGAGGGCGCGCGCGAGGGGCTGTTCGCGTTCGACCCCGACCCGGCGCAGGGCCCCCCGGGCGACGGCCGCCATCCGCACAACAAGCTGGTCTGGGACCGGTGCAGCGGCAGCGCGATGCAGGCCTACCCGCAGGGCATCGCCGAGGGCTGCGATCCGGCGCTCGAGGGCCACTACACGCTCGCCGACGGCAGCCGCGTCGCCCCGGCCTTCCAGCTGCTGCGCGAGCGCGTCGCCGGCTGCAGCCCGGAATGGGCGGCCGCGATCACCGGCATCGGCGCCGACCGCATACGCCGGCTCGCGCGCGAGATGGGCCGCACCGCGCTGCAGCAGGCCTTCGAGCTGCCGATCCCCTGGACCGATGCCTGGGGCCGGCGCCACCCGAGCACGCCGGCGCGGCCGGTGGCCTTCCACGCCATGCGCGGCCTCGCGGCGCATTCCAACGGCTTCCAGACCGTGCGCGCGCTGGCCGTGCTGATGAGCGTGCTCGGCACCATCGACGCCCCTGGCGGCTTCCGCCACAAGGCGCCCTACCCGCGCCACATCGTGCCGAACTACCGCGCCTTCAACGACCCGGGGATGATCCAGCCGAACACGCCGCTGAATGCCGCGCCGCTGGGCTTTCCGGCCAGCCCCGAGGAGCTGGCGATCAACCCGGACGGCTCGCCGATCCGCATCGACCACGCGTTCTCCTGGGAGCACCCGCTGTCGGCCCACGGCCTGATGCACAACGTCATCACGAATGCGGTGCGCGGCGACCCCTATCGCATCGACACGCTGCTGATCTTCATGGCCAACATGGCCTGGAACTCGAGCATGAACACGATGGCGGTGCGGGAGATGCTCAACCGCAAGGACGCGCAGGGCGAGCACATGATCCCGTTCCTGGTCGTGTGCGACGCGTTCCAGAGCGAGATGGTCGCGTTCGCCGACCTCGTGCTGCCCGACACCACCTACCTCGAGCGCCACGACGTGATGAGCATGCTCGACCGCCCGATCTCGGAGTTCGACGGCCCGGTGGACTCGGTGCGCATTCCGGTGCTGCCGCCCACCGGCGAGTGCAAGCCCTTCCAGGAGGTGCTGGTCGAACTCGCGTCGCGCCTGAAGTTCCCGGCCTTCACGACGGCCGAGGGCGGGCGCAAGTTCAGCGGCTACACCGACTTCATCGTCAATTTCCAGCCCCAGCCCGGCATCGGCTTCCTGATGGGCTGGCGCGGCGCCGACGGCAGCCAGGCGCTGCGCGGTGCGCCCAATCCCAGGCAGTGGGAGATGTACGCCGCGAACAACTGCGTGTTCCAGTACAAGATGCCCGAGGGCATGCACTACATGCGCAACTGGAACCGGGACTACCTCGACTTCGCCCAGGACAAGGGCTGGCGCCAGAAGAACGACCCGATCCAGCTCGCCATCTATTCCGACACGCTGCAGAGCTTCCGCCTGGCGGCCCAGGGCAAGAGCGGCGGCCGCCAGCCCCCCGACGCCCTGCGCGAGCGCATCGCCACCTATTTCGACCCGCTGCCGTTCTGGTACCCGCCGCTCGAGGAGGCGGCCACCGATCTGCAGGCCTTCCCGCTCAACGCGGTGACGCAGCGGCCGATGGCGATGTACCACTCCTGGGATTCGCAGAACGCCTGGCTGCGCCAGATCCACAGCCACAACTACCTGCACGTCAACCCGATCACCGCGCGGGCCGCCGGCATCGCGGACGGCGGCTGGACCTGGGTCGAGAGCGCCTGGGGCCGGGTGCGCTGCATGCTGCGCTACAGCGAGGCGGTCGAGCCCGGCACGGTGTGGACCTGGAACGCGATCGGCAAGGCCGACAGCGCCTGGCAGCTCGCGCCGGGCGCCGACGAGGCGCGCAAGGGATTCCTGCTCAACCACCTGATCTCGGAGGAACTGCCGCACGGCGCGGGCACGATCAGCAACTCGGACCCGATCACCGGCCAGGCCGGCTGGTACGACGTGCGGGTGCGCATACGCCCGGCCGCACCGGACGAGCCCGAACACAGCTCGCCGCAGATCGCCGCCGTGCCGGCACCGCCGGGCGTGCGCGGCGGCGCGACCGGCGTGCTGCGCTACTTCGCCGGGAAGCGCAAGCCATGATGCGCTGGCTCCAGGAGTGGCTGGCGCCGGCCGCGGCACCGGGCGCCGCGGCCGCGGCATCGGCGCCGCCCGCGCCGGCCGCCACCACCGACCGCGTGCGCGCGCTGCCGGGCGAGACGCTGGCGCGCCAGCTCGCGCTCGTGATCGACCTCAACGTCTGCGTCGGCTGCCACGCCTGCGTGACCTCGTGCAAGCAATGGAACACCTCAGGCAGCGCCGGCACGCTGTCGGACCAGCTGCCCTACGGCGCCGAGCCCAGCGGCACCTTCTTCAACCGCGTCCAGACCTACGAGGCGGGGCAGTTCCCGGCCACCGAGACGATCCATTTCCCGAAGAGCTGCCTGCATTGCGAGGATCCGCCCTGCGTGCCGGTCTGCCCGACCGGCGCGAGCTACAAGCGCCGGGAGGACGGCATCGTGCTCGTCGACTACGACAAGTGCATCGGGTGCAAGTACTGCGCCTGGGCCTGCCCCTACGGCGCGCGCGAGATCGACGAGGACCGGCAGGTGATGACCAAGTGCACGCTGTGCGTCGACCGCATCTACGACGAGCAGCTGCCCCAGGCGGATCGCAAGCCGGCCTGCGTCAAGGCCTGTCCGACCGGCGCGCGCCTGTTCGGCGACGTCAAGGACCCGGCGTCCGAGGTCTCGCGCGCGATCCGCGAGCGCGGCGGCTACGCCCTGATGCCCGAGTGGGAGACCCGGCCCGCGAATCAGTATCTGCCGCGCCGGCCCACGGCCGATTCGGAGGACGCGTCTTGAATCCGGCCTCCTCGGTCATCCTGCTCACCACCCTCACCGGCGCCGCCCAGGGGCTGGTCACGCTGCTGGCGCTGGGCTTCCTGGCCGGACTGCCGATCGCGCCGGACTGCGCCCGCAGCGCGCTGCTGCTGGCCGAGGCGATGCTCGGCGCCGGCCTGGCCGCGTCCTTCGCGCACCTGGGCCGGCCCGAGCGCGCCTGGCGCGCCGTCGCGATGTGGCGCACCTCCTGGCTCTCGCGCGAGGTCATCGCGCTGCCGCTGTTCATGGCCGCGGTCGCGCTCTGGTGGCTGACGCTGCGCGACGGCAGCGCCCCGGTGCTGCGGCCCGCGGTGATGCCGCTCGTGGCGCTCGCGCTGGCGCTGCTGCTGTGGCTGTGCACGGCGATGATCTACGCCTGCCTGCGCTTCGTGCAGGAATGGGCGACGCCGCTGACGCTGGCCAACTTCGTCCTCATCGGCCTGTCCTCCGGGGCGATCCTCGCCGGCGCGATCGCGGCCTGGATGGGCGCGGCCGCGCTGTCGCGCGCCGCGGGCCTGTGGGCGCTCGCGCTGACGCTGGTGGCCGGCGGCGTCCGCCTGCTCTCATTGCGGCGCAACGCGCGGCTGCGTCCGGCCTCGACCCTGCAGTCGGCCACCGGCATCCGTGCCACCCCCTTGCGCCAGCAGTCGATGGGCATGAGCGGCGGCGCGTTCAACACGCGCGAGTTCTTCCACGGGCGCAGCGCGCGCGTGTACGCCGGCGTCCGCTCGGGCTTTCTCGTTTTCGCGTTCGCGCTGCCGCTGCTGATGATCGTGCTGGCGCTGGCCGGCGCCGGCAGCGCGGCCTGGACCGCCGCGCTGCTCTGCCAATGGCCCGGCCTGTTCGGCGAGCGCTGGTTCTTCTTCGCCCAGGCGCGCCACCCGCAGAATCTCTACTACCAGGTCGTGTCCT
>JAGWVB010000281.1 GCA_018971105.1 Burkholderiales bacterium | reverse complement strand
GGCCGGCTCGGCATCGTGCGCCAGCGCGTGCGGGCGCTGCAGGCGCTGGCGGCGGCCGTCGCGGCGGGCGCGATCGAGCTCGACGGCCAGGCGCCGCTGGTGGCGACGCTCGAGGCGCTGCGAGCGCTGCCGGGCATCGGCGACTGGACGGCGCAGGTGATCGCGATGCGCTCGCTCGCCTGGCCCGACGCCTGGCCGGCGAGCGACATCGGCTTGCTGAACGCGCTCGCGCCCGCTCGGGCCCGCGCCTCGGCGGCGCAGCGAGCGAGCGCCAGCGCCGCCATCACGGCGCAGGCGCAGGCCTGGCGGCCGTGGCGCGCCTATGCCGTGATGCGGCTGTGGCACCACCTGGAGAACGAGACGTGAAGACGATTCCATACGCGGCGCAAACGCGCGTCGAGACGCCGCTGGGCCCGCTCACGCTGGCGGCGACGGCGCGCGGGCTGGCGTTGGCCTGGTTCGACGGCCAGGCCCATCGCAGCGCCGAGGTCGACGCGCCGCAGCGCCCCGACGACCCGCATCTGCGCCTGGCGGCGCGCGAATTCGAGGCCTACTGGCTCGACCCGGCGCGGCCGTTCACGGTCGCGCTGGACGCGCGGGGGACGGCGTTCCAGCAAGCGGTCTGGAACGCGTTGCGGGCGCTCTGCGCCGGCCGCCTGGCGACCTACGGCGAGATCGCGCGCCGCATCGGCCGGCCGACGGCCGTGCGCGCGGTCGGCGCGGCGATCGGCCGCAACCCGATCTCGATCATCGTGCCCTGCCACCGCGTCGTCGGCGGCGACGGTTCGCTGACGGGCTACGCGGGCGGCCTCGACCGCAAGCGGTCGCTGCTCGAACGCGAAGGCGCGCTCGCGCCGGCACGCCGAGGCGGCCGGACCGCGGCGCCTACTTGAAGCGCGGCGCCGGCTCGGTGTGGATCTCGCCCGGCAGCGAGCTGATGTAGTCGGCCAGCGCCTGCAGCTCCTTGCGGTCGAACAGCTTGACCTGGGCGCTCATGATCGGATGGTCGCGGCCGAAGAGCCGGTTGTCATGCGTGCCGTAGGCGAGCAGGGCATTGAACAGGTAGCTGTCGGCCTGGCCGGCGAGCTTCGGATAGCCGGGGTCGATCGGCTTCGAGAAGTTCGGGCCATGGCAGCTGTTGCAGGCGCCCTTGGCGACGAGTGCGGCGACCTCGGGCGGCGGCGCCGGCGGCGTGTCGGGCGCAGCGGGCCGGCCGGCCGTGCCCAGCGTCGAATAGTAGGCCGCGAGGTCGGCGATGTCGGTGTCCGACAGCGACGCGGCGATCGCGCGCATGGTCGGGAACTTGCGGTCGCCCTTCTTGTATTCGTGCAGCGCGTTCTCGATGTACTTCGCGTTCTGGCCGGCGATCATCGGCACCTTGTAGATCACCGGGAAGGTCGCCTGGTAGCCCGGGATGCCGTGGCAGCCGATGCACATCGCGGCCTTGTGCTCGCCCTCGACGGCGTTTTGCGCGTGGACGGCCGGGGCGGCACAGGCGGCCGCCAGGGCCAGCAGGAAGGGGATCGCTTTGCTCATCGGTGGTCCGGTCTGGTTCGTGCGGGATGGGGGCGTGGTCTCGCGCCAGGCCCGAGGCAGCGGCCTCGGACCGGCGGCGATTATAGGGGCGCCCTTATACTGGGACGGACAGCCCCATCCGCCTCGAATCGCCTCTCGAGGCGCCCGACGAGACCCCGGCGCCGCAGATGAAGATGAAGTTCCAAGGATCGGACCAATACGTCGCCACGCCGGACCTGATGCTGGCCGTCAATGCCGCCGTGACGCTGCAGCGCCCGCTGCTCGTCAAGGGCGAACCCGGCACCGGCAAGACGATGCTGGCCGAGGAGGTCGCGACGGCCCTCGGCATGCCGCTGCTGCAGTGGCACATCAAGAGCACGACGAAGGCGCAGCAGGGCCTGTACGAGTACGACGCCGTGAGCCGCCTGCGCGACAGCCAGCTCGGCGACGAGCGCGTCAAGGACATCCACAACTACATCGTCAAGGGCGTGCTGTGGCAGGCCTTCACGGCCGATCGGCCGGTGGCGCTGCTGATCGACGAGATCGACAAGGCCGACATCGAATTCCCGAACGACCTGCTGCGCGAGATCGACCGCATGGAGTTCTACGTCTACGAGACGCGCGAGCTCGTGCAGGCGCGGCACCGGCCGGTCGTCTTCATCACCTCGAACAACGAGAAGGAGCTGCCCGACGCCTTCCTGCGCCGCTGCTTCTTCCACTACATCAAGTTCCCCGACGCCGACACGATGCGCAGCATCGTCGACGTGCATTTCCCCGCCCTCAAGCGCGAGCTGCTGGCGGCGGCGCTGAAGACGTTCTACGACGTGCGCAACCTGCCCGGGCTGAAGAAGAAGCCGAGCACGAGCGAACTGCTCGACTGGCTCAAGCTGCTGCTGGCCGAGGACATCCCGCTCGCGGCGCTGCACAGCCCCGACGAGAAGGTGGCCGTGCCGCCGCTCGTCGGCGCGCTGCTGAAGAACGAGCAGGACGTGACGCTGTTCGAGAAGCTCGTCTTCATGCAGAAGCACAACCGCTGAACGCGCAACGATGCGCCCGGTCGACGCGGTGACCCTCGAGCGCGGCCCGGTGCGGCTGCTGCCGCTGCTGCCCGGGCATGAGGCCGGCCTCGCGGCCGCGGCCGCCGACGGCGAGCTGTGGACGCTGCGCGTGACCTCGGTGCCCGAGCCCGGCGCGACGGCCGCGTACATCGAGCGCGCCCTGCAGATGCAGCGCGAGGGCAGCCGCCTGCCGTTCACCGTCGTCGACGCGGCCAGCGGCGCGATCATCGGCAGCACGAGCTATCACGACATCGACGTCGCGGTCGGACGCCTGGAGATCGGCTACACCTGGTATGCCCGCAGCCGCCAGCGCAGCGCCGTCAACACGAGCTGCAAGCTCGCGCTGATGCAGCATGCGTTCGAGACGCTGGGCGCCGGCGTCGTCGGCTGGCGCACCGACCTCCTGAACCTAGCGAGCCAGCGGGCGATCGAGCGCCTGGGCGCGCGGCGCGACGGCGTGCTGCGCCACCACGCGCTGCGCCGCGACGGCACGGTGCGCGACACGGTGATGTACAGCCTGACGGCGGCCGAATGGCCGGCGGCGCGGGAGCAACTGCAGGCGCGCCTGCAACGGCACGCCGGGCACTGAACGGAAACGACCGAAGGGGAGACGACGATGGCGACCAAGAAGCGACCGATCACGGTCGAGGACCTCTGGAAGATCGAGCGCCTGGGCAGCCCGAGCCTGTCGCCCGACGGCGCGCAGCTCGCGCTCGCGCTGATGCGGCCGTCGATGGAGGACAACAAGTCGGCCTCGTCGCTGTGGCTGCTGTCGACGCTGGGCGGCGCGCCGCGCCAGCTCACGCATTGCGGCGACAAGGACGGCGCGCCGCGCTGGAGCCCGCGCGGCGACCGCATCGCCTTCACGGCGCGGCGCGAGCAGGACGGGCGCAAGGACGACGAGACCCAGATCTACCTCATCGCCCCGGACGGCGGCGAGGCGCAGCGCGCGGCCGAGGTCGCCACCGGCGTCGAGGCCTTCCGCTGGTGCCCGGACGGCAAGCGCCTGCTGTTCGCGAGCTGGGTCTGGCCCGACGCGAAGGGGGCGAAGGCGCAGGCGGCGCGGCACAAGGCGTTCAAGGAGCGCAAGGAGAGCGGCTACGCGACGAGCGAGGCCTACTACCGCCACTGGGACCACAACCTGCCGCAGGGCCGCGTCGCCCACCTGCACCTGATGGAGCTCGGCCGCGCCGGCGGGCCGGCCCGGGTGCGCGACCTGTTCGAGGGCAGCGACTACGAGCTCGGCCGCGCCGAGCCGGGCGCGAACGACTTCGACATCGCGCCCGACGGCCGCCACGTCGTCTTCGCGTTCGACCCGGCGCCGGTGAAGCGCCCCGACGGCCGCTGCGCGCTGGCCGAGATGGAGCTCAGGAGCGGCCGCACGCGCGTGATCGTGCGCGACGCCGGCTGGGACTGCCGCAACCCGCGCTACAGCCCGGACGGCGAGCGCATCGCCTTCACGGCCAGCCACCAGGAGGTGCGGCACACGATGCCCGACCAGCTCGCCGTCTGGGAACGCGACGCGGGGCGCTGGGAGGTCGTGAGCGCCGAATGGGACCACGAAGTCCACGCCCCGCTGCACTGGGAGGACGACGGCCAGGCGCTGCTGTTCTGCGCCGAACAGCAGGGCCGCACCCATCTGTGGCGCTTCGACCTGCCCGACCGGCGCGCCGAGGTCGTCGTGCGCGGCGGCTGGGTCAACGGCTTCGACAAGGCGGCCGGCACGCTGGTGACGGTCGCCGACAGCGCGAACCACCCCTCGCAGGCCCATGTGCATCTGGCCGGCGCGGCGCCGCGCCGCATCGAATCGTTCAACGACGCGCTGCTCGACCCGATCGCCCTGGCGCGCATCGAGGAGGTCTGGATCCGCGGCGCGAGCGCCGCCGGCGACGGTCCCGGCGACCCGGTGCAGATGTGGCTCGCCTACCCGAGCGGCTTCGACCCGAAGAAGAAACACCCGGTGCTGCACAACATCCACGGCGGGCCGCACACAGGCCCGGGCGACAACTGGCATTACCGCTGGAACACGCAGCTGTTCGCGGCGCGCGGCTATGTCGTCGCGAGCGTCAACTACCACGGCTCGAGCGGCTTCGGCTACGCCTTCCTCGACAGCATCACGCATCGCTGGGGCGAGCTCGAGCTGCAGGATGTCGAGGCCGGCACCGATTGGCTGCTGCAGCAGCGCTGGGTCGACGCGCGCCGCGTCTTCGCCGCCGGCGGCAGCTACGGCGGCTACATGGTGGCTTGGATGAACGGCCATGTCGCGCCCGGCCGTTACCGCGCCTACATCTGCCACGCCGGCTGCTACGACTGGGTCGGCATGTTCGCCGACGATGCCTGGAGCTGGCACGCCAAGGAGCTGGGCGCCTGGTACTGGGACGATCTCGAGCGCGTCAACCACCAGAGCCCGCATCGCTACGCCGGCTCGATGTCGACGCCGACGCTCGTCATCCACGGCGCGCTCGACTACCGCGTCCCCGACGCCCAGGGCCTGGCGTACTACAACACGCTCAAGGCGCGCGGCGTCGACGCCCGGCTGCTGTGGTTCCCGGACGAGAACCACTGGGTGCTGAAGCCGCGCAACTCGCGCCAGTGGTACGGTGAGTTCCTGGACTGGATCGAGCAACACACGCTGCAGGGGCCGCCGTGAACCTGCGGACGCCGGGGCCGGTCCCAACCCGGAAGTGCCGTCGTCGGCAGCACGCGCGTCCGCACCCAGGCCCGATCGCCGCCGGCGCGGTCGCGGGCGGCCGTTCCGCGTTCCGTCGGCGCGGCCGGCATGACGAGCCGAGGGCTGCCCCTGGGCGCCTCGGGGCCTACACGCGCTCGAGCACCACCGCGATCCCCTGCCCGACGCCGATGCACATCGTGGCCAGCGCGTAGCG
>JAGWVB010000025.1 GCA_018971105.1 Burkholderiales bacterium | reverse complement strand
TGGTGCCGCTGACCGGAATCGAACTGGTGACCTTCGCATTACGAATGCGCTGCTCTACCAACTGAGCTACACCGGCGATTTGTCGGGCGATGCACCGAAGATGCGTCGCGCCACATAGCCTTAAATTCTAGCATGGCACGCTGCGCATCCCGCAGGGGCCGGCGCGCAGGCAGGCTCGAGCGCATCGGCGACCCGTCGCGCGAGATCCCTGGGGCGCCTCCGGCCAAGGCCGCTGCACCTGCCGATGGCCGCGCCTTCACTGGCTCAGCTTCTGAGCCAGCGGCGTTCGAAACTGCCTCCATCGCGCGGGCACCGGGTCCGCGCGTGAACCGGAGGAAGCGATGAACCAGACCCGCCTCGAACTCGTAGCCGCGCCTGCGGCGGCTCCCGCGACCGCCGTCGAACGCATCGGCTTCGACATCGGCTGGGACCATGCCCACCACGGGCTCGTGCCGCCGGCCGAACTGTTGCTCGAGGGCACGCCGCTGGGCCAGGGCTGGCGCGCCGGACGCGCCGTCTTCGGATCGCGCACGCTGACCGCGCAGCGCCAGACGCGCCTGTGGCTGGCGCTGCGCATCGAGGCCTGGCGTCGCGGCATCGCGTTCGAGACCCAGCAGGTCACGCCGCATTACCTCGGACAGATCCAGGCCGAGCGCTGCCCGGTGCTGCGCGTGGCGTTGGGCGGCGCAGCCGGCGATGCGACGGCTGCGGTGGTCGAGCGCATCAACCCCGGCGCCGGCTATGCGGCGGGCAATCTCGTGACGCTGAGCCGCCGTGCCGCCGCGGCGCGTGCCGGCGTCGACCCGCTCACGGCGCTGCGCCGGGCCCATGGTGCGGCCAGCGGCGCGGACGACATCGGCGCCGCCGCCTGGTCCCGCATCGCGGCGCTGGCCGCGTTCGCGACGGCGCTGGATTTCGGCCTCGCCGCGCGCTTGCCGCTGGCGCTGCTGCCGCCCGATCGCGTGCGCCTGCTGAACGCGCCGCAGGGCCTGCAGGCGCTGCTGACGCTGCAGTTCGCGACCCCGGGCTGGGCGGCGCGCATGCGCGCGATCGCCGACATGCTGCCTGAGCACACGCTGCGCGGCGACTTCAACCTCTTCGTCGGCGCGCTGGCGCCGCGCGCGATCGAAGCCGCGAGCGCGCCCGCCGGCGTGCGCCAGGGTCTCGAAGACGCCTGGCTCAACGAACGCCTGCAGCGGCGCTGGCAGCATTTCGTCCTCAGCCTGGGCGCGGCGGCAACGGCGGAGCTGCTCGAACGCTGCGCGGCGCGGGGCCTGGCCGGCGTGCGACTGATCAGCCATGCCGAGGAGCAGGCCACCGAGGGCTGGGGCCTGAATCCGGACGGCCGCGCCCTGCGTTCCGTGGCGAGGCCGCAAGGCCGACGCGGGATTCGGAATGCGGGTTCTCCCCCCTCGCCTCGTCCGTGACAGGGCCAGCGCTGCTTGTTCAGAATCGGCGCCGGCGCTCAGATTCGCCGCTGCCGGTCCATGCTGTTGCTCATCTCGTCGATCAAGCTCATCGCCGAAATCGCCCTGCTGGCGCTGATCGGACGCGGCCTGCTCGGCCTGCTCGCTGGCTCCCGAAGGGAAGCCAATTTCTGCTACCGATTGCTGACGCTGCTGGCACAGCCGTTCCTGCGCACGATGCGGCTGATCGCGCCGCGCGTCGTCCTCGACCGCCACATACCGGCGGCGACTTTCATCGCCCTGGCCATGGTCTGGGTCGTGAGCACGTTGGCGAAGATCGACCTGTGCCTGCGCATCGGCGTCGAGCTGTGCCGATGACCCCGGCCGCGCCGTTCGCCTACGCCAGCCGCAAGGTGCAGGTGCTCGCGCTGCACCTGTGCGCCCGCGAGGCGGCGGCCGAGGCCGCCTGCACACGGGCGCTCGCGCACCGACCCGACGACGCCTGGGCGCTGGCGACGCGCTCGCATCTGCGCGCCGGCCGCGGCGACCGCAGCGGCGCAATCGCCGACGCCCGCCGCCTCGTCGCCACCCATCCGCGACCCGCTGCCGCGGCCTGGTTCAACCTCGGCTTCCTGCTCGAGGCCGAAGGCCGCCTTGCCGAAGCCGAAGACGCCTTGCGCGCCGCGCTCGCGCTCGACGCGCGACTGGATCGCGCCTGGTACGGGCTCGGGCTGGTGCTGATCGGGCTCGGACGCGCCGACGAGGCCGTGGCCGCACTCGAGCAGAACACGCGCCTGCAGCCGCTGAGCCCCTACGGCTGGTACCAGCTGGCGAAGCTGCATGCGCGGCGCCAAGCGCCGCTGCAGGCCATCGAGATCATCCGCCGCCTGAAGGGCTTCGAGCCCCGGGTGGCGGCACAACTGGAACGCGAGACCGGACTCATGAGCTGAGATCGCCGCCAGCCCTGGGGCGGCCCCCGGATGCAACCACCGACGGAGGAAGACCTATGCAGACGACTCCCATCAGCGAGCGACACCGCCAGTACTGGCGCGCCAACCTGCGGCTGACCTCGGTGCTGATCGCGATCTGGTTCTTCGTGACCTTCGTGCTCGGCTATTTCGCGCGCGATCTCGATTTCACCTTCTTCGGCTGGCCCTTCAGCTTCTGGGTCGCGGCCCAGGGCGCGCTCATCGTCTACGTGCTCGTGATCTGGTTCTACGCGCGCAGCATGAACCGGCTCGACCACCGTTACGGCGTGGCCGAGGAGGAGCACTGAGATGGCCGGCATCACGCTCGAACCCGCCAGCCGCAGCGGCAGCGCGGCCAGCCGCGCCTTCAAACAGCAGCTCCATCGCGTCTACGGCTGGTACACCGGCGGTTTCATCGCCTTCATCCTCGTCCTCGCCGTGCTCGAACAGATCGGCATGCCGCGCGACTGGATCGGCCTGACCTTCCTGCTCGCCACGGTCGGCCTGTATGCCGGCATCGGCATCATGAGCCGGACCACCGACGCGGCCGAGTTCTACGTCGCCGGCCGCCGCGTGCCGGCGATCTACAACGGCATGGCCACCGGCGCCGACTGGATGAGCGCGGCCTCGTTCATCGGCATGGCCGGCACGCTCTACCTCACCGGTTTCGGCGGCCTGGCCTTCATCCTCGGCTGGACCGGCGGCTATTGCCTCGTGGCGCTGTTCCTTGCGCCCTATCTGCGCAAGTTCGGCCAGTTCACGATCCCGGATTTCCTGGGGGCGCGCTACGAGGGCAACCTGCCGCGCTTCATCGGCATCTGCGCCGCCATCCTGTGCTCCTTCACCTATGTCGTGGCGCAGATCTACGGCGTCGGCGTGATCACGGCCCGGCTCTCGGGGCTGGCCTTCGAGGTCGGCATCTTCGTCGGCCTGGGCGGCATCCTCGTGTGCTCGTTCCTGGGCGGCATGCGCGCCGTCACCTGGACCCAGGTGGCGCAATACATCATCCTCATCATCGCCTACATGGTGCCGGTGGTCTGGCTGTCGGTGAAGCAGACCGGCATCCCGGTGCCACAGGCGATCTACGGCTACCAGCTGCAGAAGGTGACGGCCAAGGGCGACCAGTTGCGCGCCGACCCGAAGGAGCTCGAGGTCGAGGGCATCTTCAGGCAGCGCGCCGAGGCTTACGCGGCCAAGCTGCAGGACGTGCCGGAGGCGCTGAAGGCCGAGCGCGCGGCGGCCGAGAGCAAGCTCGCCGACCTCGAGGCCGCGAACGCGCCGGCGGCCGAACTGGCCGCGGCGCGCCGGGCGCTCGACGCGGTGCCGGTCGACGAGGCGGCGGCGCGGAAGGCCTGGACGGCGGCACAGGCCGCCAACGAGCAGCGCGCCAAGCCGCTGGGCGGCATGCCCAATCATGCCCAGGTCTTCGCCGGCGACCCGCATGGCGACGCGAAGGCGCAACGGGCGTTCGACGTCTCGCGCCGCAATTTCCTGGCCCTGGTGTTCTGCCTCATGGTCGGCACCGCGGCGCTGCCGCATATCCTGATGCGCTACTACACGACGCCCTCGGTGAAGGAAGCGCGCGAGTCGGTGTTCTGGAGCCTGTTCTTCATCTTCCTGCTCTACTTCACCGCGCCGGCGCTGGCGGTGCTGGTGAAGTACGAGGTCTTCAACGTCCTCGTCGGCACGCCGTACACCGAACTGCCGGCCTGGATCGCGAACTGGCACAAGGTCGACCCGGCGCTGCTGTCGATCGCCGACGTCAACGGAGACGGCATCTTCCAGCTCGGCGAGATGAAGATCGGCGGCGACATCATCGTGCTCGCCACGCCCGAGATCGGCGGCCTGCCCTATGTGATCTCGGGCATGGTCGCCGCGGGCGGCCTGGCGGCCGCGCTGTCGACCGCCGACGGCCTGCTGCTGACGATCGCGAATGCGCTCTCGCACGACCTGTACTACCAGATGATCGACCCGAATGCGCCGACGGCGCGCCGGGTTGCGATCTCGAAGGCCTTGCTGCTCGTGGTGGCCGTCGCGGCGGCCACGGTGGCGTCGCAGAAGCCGGCCGACATCCTGTTCCTGGTCTCGGCCGCGTTCTCGTTCGCCGCCGCGGCCTTCTTCCCCGCGCTCGTGCTGGGCGTGTTCTGGAAGCGCGCAAACCGCTGGGGCGCATCGCTGGGCATGCTTGCCGGGCTCGGCACGACCTTCTACTACATGGCGACGACGCAGCCCTGGCTGCGCGGCGTCTTCGGCGTCACGGCGCCGGTGCAGCTGTGGTGGGACATCCAGCCGATCTCGGCCGGACTGTTCGGGGTGCCGATCGGCATCGCCGTCATCGTCATCGTGAGCCTGCTGACGCCGCCGCCGCGGCCCGAGACCCAGGACCTCGTCGACCATGTGCGCTACCCCGAGCTGAGGCCTGCGGCGGCCGACTGAAGCGAAACCTACACGCTCACTTCGTTCACTGCCTCCCGAGAGGGCTCTCAGCGCCTTCGGAGCGGTCGGGCGGCACTGAGACGGCCGGCAGCCGCGCCGCCGCTCAGCGCGGCTTGCCGATGGGCAGGCCCTCGACCACGGCCTTGCCCTTCATCGTGTAGGAGCGGCCGCGGAAGGCGGCCACCGCCTCGCCGCGCTGGTTCGTCACCGCGATGTCGTAGACGCCGGTGCGTCCGGCCTTGCTGAGTTCGGACGCGCTCGCCGTCAGCCGGTCGCCCAGCCGCGCCGAGGCGACGACGTTGACGTCGAACCCGGCGGCGACGGTGAGCTCGTTGTACGAATTGCAGGCGAAGGCGAAGGCGCTGTCGGCCAGCGTCGTGATCAGCCCGCCATGGCACAGGTCATGGCCGTTGAGCATGTCCTCGCGCACCGTCATCGCCAGCCTGGCGCTGCCCGGGCCGACGGCCAGGATCTCGATGCCGAGGGACTTGGATGCGCGATCGCCGCGCCACATCGCATCGCGTGACGCCTCGGCCACTTGTTGAGGGGACATCGACGGCTATCCTCGAATCGGCAGGTCCTGCACGGACGGTCGGCGGATTCTAGAGGGCGGTGGGTACCGCAGGCGCCGGTGACGGGTTCCGGAACTCCGCCCAGTGTTGCGGTCGGTTCGCGCCTGAAGTGACGCCACTGTGCCAGCGCCGCGGCGGCGGCAAGCGCGGATAAGCGCCATCGTTGCGGTGCAGTTGTCGTTCCCGGCACTGGCATCATCGCGCCCCATGCCCCGACTGATCCTGCTCGCGCCGATGGAAGGCCTGCTCGACCACAGCCTGCGCGACGTCCTCACCCGCGTCGGCGGCGTCGACCGCTGCGTCTCGGAGTTCATCCGCATCACCGACCAGCTGCTGCCGCTGCGCGTGCACACGCGCATCGTGCCCGAGCTGCTCGCGGGCGGCCGCACGGCCACCGGCACGCCGGTGCGCCCGCAGTTGCTGGGCAGCGACCCGACCTGCATGGCCGAGAACGCGGCCCGCCTGGCGACGCTGGCGCCGCCCGGCATCGACCTCAATTTCGGCTGCCCGGCGCCGACCGTGAACCGCCACCGCGGCGGCGCCGTGCTGCTCGACGAGCCCGAGCTCGTGCACGCCATCGTCGCCGCCGTGCGGCGCGCGGTGCCGGCGGGCATCCCGGTCTCGGCCAAGATGCGCCTGGGTCATCGCGACAGCGGCCGCATGATCGATTGCGCGCGCGCCATCGCCGACGCCGGCGCGGCCGAGCTCGTCGTCCATGCGCGCACCAAGGTCGACGGCTTCCGTCCCCCGGCGCATTGGGACCGCATCGCCGAGATCCGCGCCGCGGTCGCGCTGCCGCTGGTCGCCAACGGCGAGATCTGGAGCGTGGAAGACGCGCGGCGCTGCCTCGACGCCAGCGGCTGCGACGCGCTGATGCTGGGGCGCGGCATCGTTGCCGATCCCGGGCTGGCGCTGGCGCTGCGCGGTCGGCGCGAACCGCCCTGGAGCGAACTGCTGCCGCTGGTGGCGCAGTTCTGGCACCGCATCGCCGGCCATGTCGCACCGCGCCACCGCGCCGGCCGGCTCAAGCAATGGCTCAACCTGCTGCGCCGCCGCCATCCCCAGGCGCAGGCGGCTTTCGAGGCCGTGCGCGCCACCAACGACCCGGTGGCGGTGGCGGCGCGGCTGTTCGGCGCGGCTGATGCGCCGGTGCCGCCGCCCGAGCCGGCGCATCAGCCGGCGCATCAGCCGGCGTCGCTCGCGCTGGCCTAGCTAGCGAGCGCGGCGCGGATTCAGGCGCGCCATCGGTCGTCCCGTCAGGTGCGCCATCACGCGCCTGCGCAGCGCTGCTCGAGATGCCCGAGCAGCGTGCGCAGCGTCTGCGCCTCGCCGCCGGCCGGCCGGCCCGCGCGCGCGCTGTCGTTCCAGGCGTAGAGGTCGATGTGCAGCCAGGGCAGATCGGCGGGGACGAAGTCCTCGAGGAAGATCGCGGCGTTGATCGCGCCGCCCTGCGCGCCGCGCCCGGTGTTGACGATGTCGGCGATCTCGCTCTCGATGCCGGCGTGATAGTCGCGCCACAGCGGCAGATGCCACAGCGGGTCGTGCAGCGCGAGGCCGCGGTCGACGAGCGAGCGCGCCAGCGCCATGTCGCGGCAGAACAGCGCCGGCAGCTGGGCGCCGAGCGCGACGCGCGCCGCGCCGGTGAGCGTGGCCATGTCGATCATCAGCTCGGGCTTCGACTCGGCGCCGTAGGCCAGCGCGTCGCAGAGGATCACGCGGCCCTCGGCGTCGGTGTTGCCGATCTCGATGTGCAGGCCCTTGCGCGTCTTGAACACGTCGCCGGGCCGGTAGGCATTGCCGGCGATCGCGTTCTCGACCGCGGGGATCAGCAGCTGCAGCCGCAGCGGCAGCCCGAGCGCCATGATCATCTGCGCCAGCCCGAGCGCATTCGCCGCGCCGCCCATGTCCTTCTTCATCTGGCGCATGCCGTCGGCGCCCTTGATGTCGAGGCCTCCGCTGTCGAAGCAAACGCCCTTGCCGACCAGCGTGATGCGCGGGTGCTTGGGCTTGCCCCAGTTGAGCTCGATCAGCCGCGGCGCGCGCGTGGCGGCGCGGCCGACGGCGTGCACGGCGGGGAAGCCGGCGGCGAGCAGCTTGTCGCCGACGATCTGCTTGAAGGAGGCGCCATGCTGTTGCGCGACGAGCTTGACGGCTTCGGCGAGCTCGGCCGGGCCCATGTGCTCGGCCGGCGTGTTCACGAGGTCGCGCGTCGATGCGACGGCCGCGGCGATGATGAGCGCGCGCTGCGTCGCGGCCGAGGAGTCCAGATGCAGCCGCGCCGGAGCGCGGCGCGCCGGCTTGTAGAGGTCGAAGCGGTAGCCGCCGAGCTCCCAGGACAGCGCGGCCGCCGCCGCGTCCGCGGCGAGTCCGGCCGTACCGGGCACATAGTCGCCTTCGGGCAGCGCCAGCGGCAGCGACGCCAGCGCCCAGGGATGCGCCGCGCCGCGCACGCCGGCCCAGACGGCGGCGATGCGGCCATCCGCCGCCGGCACCAGCGCATGGCTGTCGGGCGCGCCGCTGAAGCCGCTGGCCTGGAGCCAGCGCCGCGCGGACGGGTCGAGCGAGGCGGCATGGGTGGACCAGTGCTCGCTGTCGGTCAGGTGGACGGGAATGGCCTGGCGCGGCGCTTTGCCGAGATGGACGGTCATGTTGCGGCTTGACGAAGGGTCGAAGGCAGCGATTGTGGTCGCAGCGGCGTCGTTCGTCGGCGCCGGGTGTCGAATCGGCGCCGCCGCCGTCGCTTCGTCGCATCGCCCGCGCCGCCGCGCGGCGCCGAACCTAAGCTGGCGCCACCCTTAGAAACGGAGACACCATGAACCCGCTGCGCTGGCTCTGCACCCCGGTCCGCGACATCACCCAGGCCATCGTGATGCCCTTCAAGGCCGTCTTCGTCGTCGGGCTGACGGGGCTCATCAACGCCCTGACCTACGAGGGTGTCTGGTGGTTCAAATGGGTCGCGCTGGGCATGGGCATCGCCGTCGCCGTCGCGCTCGCCCGTGCCGCGCGCACGCTGGTCCTGCTCGGCCTGGCGGCCTGGGTCGGCCGCAGGTTCTACCGGCGCTTCGGCGCGGGCCGCGGCGCCGGCCTCTGAATCAGTCGTTGGCGGCGGCGGGGGCGCTGCCCAGCCGCTGCACATGCCATTCGACGAGGCGCTGGATGTTGCCCAGCGAGGTCCAGTGCAGGTGCAGCAGGCCGAGGATGCCATTGCGATGCAGTTCGCAGACCTCGGCATCGGCCAGCGCGCTGACCTTCTTGTCGTCGACGGTCAGGAAGCCGTCGACGCTGATCTGGCGGCCATCGGGCAGCTTGGCGTCGAAGCGCATGTCCTGCAGGAGCCCGAGCTGCAGCAGGCGCTGGCCGACGGCGCGCGTGCGCTGGATCTCGGCATCCATCGCCTCGAGATGCGGCGTCATCTGCTTGAGCAGCTCGGCCGGGCTGCCATCGTCGTTGAAGATCGCCTGGCCGCTCTGGCCGACGCCGGCGAACGCGAGGTCGACGCAGACCGCGAGCCGCTGCTCGTCGACGCGGGCGATGCAGAACGGATAGGCGCGAAGCACCGCCGGCATGTAGCGCGCACGCCAGGACTTGCCCTCGACGTACAGGTTCTGTTCCTGGACGAGCCCGAACAGCGCCACCGGCGCGATCGCATCGGTGCCGTCGGGCTCCTTGCCCGCGCGCACGAAGACGATCGGGAATTCGCGGCAGGCCTCGCCGAACTCGGCCCCGGCGACGAACATCGAATTCAGCCGGCCCGCCAGCGCCCAGTCGGTGACCGGCACGTCGAGCCTGAGCGGTCGATGCGCGACGCTGTCGAGCGCGGTGGGTTTGAGATGCAGGTTGGGCAGGATCAAGCGTTCTCTCCAGGAATATCGGTGCGGGTCACGAGCACCTTGTCGACACGTTTGCCGTCGAGCTCGACGACCTCGAAGCGCCAGCCCTCCCAGTCGACCCTGTCGGTGCGGTCCGGGAGACGGCCGAGCAAAAGCATGATCATGCCAGCCAGCGTGTTGTAGCGGCCGCGATCCTCCTCCGGCAGCTCGCGGATCTCGAGCCGGTCCTTCAGCTCGGGCACCGGGATCAGGCCGTCCATGAGCCAGCTGCCGTCGGCGCGGTGCAGGGCCCAGGAGTCCTCGTCGCTGGGGGCGCCGAACTCGCCGGTGATGGCCTCGAGCAGATCGCGCTCGGTGATCACGCCCTGCACCGCGCCGTATTCGTCGACGACGAACACGAGGTCGGTGCGCGAGACGCGGAACTGCTCGAGCAGCTCCATCCCCGACAGCGTCTCGGGCACGAAGACCGGCGCCTGCATATGCTCGGCCAGGCTCGGCCGCTCGCCGCGCGCCAGGGGCTGCAGCAGGCTGGCGACGCCGAGCACGCCCTGGACATCGTCGAGCGAGCCGCGGCACACCGGGTAGCGCGTGTGGCCGCTCTCGGCGATGGCGGCGAGCAGCTTGTCCAGCGGGTCGCCGAGCTCGAGCCAGACGATCTCGGCGCGCGGGATCATCATCGAGCCGATCTGGCGGTCGTCGAGACGGAAGACGTTGCGCACCATCTGGTGCTCCTGGGCCTCGATGACGCCGGCGTCGACGCCCTCCTCCAGGCTGGCGGCGATCTCCTCCTCGGTCACCGCGCGCGACGGCCCGCCGCGGATGCCGATCAGGTGCAGCACGGCCTCGGTGCAGACGCTGAGCAGCGCCACCAACGGCCGCACGGCCGTCGAGAGCCAGTTCATCGGCCGCGCGACCAGCCGCGCCACCGTCTCCGGGTACATCTGGCCCAGGCGCTTGGGCACGAGTTCGCCGAAGATGATGGTCAGCACCGTGATGACGACGACGACGAAGGCCGTCGCGCCGAACGCGGCACCGCCGGCGGAGACGCCGAGCACCTCGTGCATCCAGGCCGCCACCGGTTCGCGGAACGCGGCCTCGCCGACGATGCCGTTGAGGATGCCGATCGAGGTGATGCCGATCTGCACCGTCGAGAGCCAGCGCGTCGGGTTGTCGTGCAGCTCCATCGCCGCGGCGGCGCCGGGCGCGCCGCCCTCGACCATCACCTGCAGCCGGGCCTTGCGGCTGGCGCTCAGGGCCATCTCCGACATCGCGAAGAGGCCGTTGAGCAGGATGAGGAAGATCAGCAGCGTGAGGTCCATGCGCGCCGCCCGCACGAGGGGCGGCAGGGCAGTGAAAACGGGCGCGAGCGTAGCAGAATCGCCCGATGATCTTCCTGCTCGGTGATGTCCAGGGCTGCGACGGGGCGCTGCAGCGACTGCTCGGCGAGATCGGCTTTTCGCCTTCGCGCGACCGCATCGTGGTGCTGGGCGATCTCGTCAACCGCGGCCCGGCCTCGCTGGCGGTGCTGCGCCGGCTCGCCGGCTACGGCGCGTCGGCCGTCTGCCTGCTCGGCAACCACGACCTGCACCTGCTCGCGGTGGCGCAGGGCACGCGGCCGCTGCATCGCAGCGACACTTTCGGCGACGTGCTCGCGGCGCCGGACGCGCCGGCGTGGCTCGCATGGCTGCGCACGCAGCGGCTGGCGCATCTCGAGGCGGGCTGGCTGTGCGTGCACGCCGGCGTCGTGCCGCAATGGACGGTGGCCCAGACACTGGCGCTGGCCGGCGAGGTCGAGACGCTGCTGCGCGGCCCCGGCAGCGCGGAATTCCTGGCCCGGATGTACGGCAACGAGCCGCGACGCTGGGACGACACGCTGCAGGGCGCCGCGCGCTGGCGCTGCATCGTCAATACGCTGACGCGCATCCGCTTCTGCAGCGACGACGGCGAACTCGATTTCGAGGCCAAGGAAGGCGCCGACGCGGCACCGCCGGGATTGCGGCCCTGGTTCGAGGTGCCGGGTCGGCGCAGCGCGACCCAGCCGGTGGCCTTCGGGCATTGGAGCACGCTGGGCCTCGTGAACCGTCCCGACCTGCTGGCGCTGGACACCGGCTGCGTCTGGGGCGGCCGGCTCACCGCCGTGCGCGTCGACGGCGGCCGCCGTACGGTCACCCAGGTCGGCTGCGAGCCGGCGCAGAAGCCGGGAGCCTAGAATCCGGCGCGCATCGGAAGCGTGGCAGAGTGGTCGATTGCACCGGTCTTGAAAACCGGCGACCCGCAAGGGTCCGTGAGTTCGAATCTCACCGCTTCCGCCGGCGCCGTCCGCCAAGTCGGTTTGGTCACACCGTGCTGTCGGCCTGCGCGCGGCCGGCGCACCAGGCGCGAAAGTCGATGGCCCAATCGCCGACCTCTACGCGCAGGTCCTGAGCCTGCGGACCCTGGCCTTGCAGCAACGGCACGATCTCGCCGCGCGCATCGACGGCCAGCGCCTGCCCGTCGAGCGTCGCACAGTTCGAGAGGAAAGCCGGCGTGTTCAATTCCCCGTCGCGGCTGCAGCGCCAGGCGTCATGGCGGGCCGCGGCGCGCTGCGCCGGCGTGGCAGAGATCAAGACGACATTGATGGCCGGAACGGCGAGGCGAAATCGGTCGTGCTTCATGGCGTTCCTTGCAAATGCCGGCGTCGGGAGTGGCTCGAAGTTAACGTCGTCATGACCGGACGACAGCCCTCAACCTTTGCAGGGTCGACACGCCCGACTATCTAGGTACCGGCATATTCGATTCCGAATTCAGCCGGCGGAACGAGGCGATCTTCATAGGTGCATCGCGACACCATCGATGCCCAACGCCTACTGCGGCAATTGAGGCGTATCCATGAATCCCCGCGCATCCCCAGAACTTGGGGTTGTGCATCGTGCTCCCGCAGAAAAGCATCGCCGCTTCGTTACGACTTGCAAACAGCGTCGCTTGACGCCGGAGTGTCCATGCTGCGATTGAAGGTCTACGAGGCGAGTGCCGACAGCGCCGAAATCGCATTGCTGGATGCCGAGGGCCGTTGCTACATCGCTCGCACATTGAGCCAGCCGCCGGCCGTCGGCACGATGCTGGCGGGACGGGCCCTGCATCTGGGCCGGTGCATCGTCGTCAGCGACCCCGGCCGGCGCCGCTACCGGATCGACGTGATCGAGATCGACTGCGACCGTCAGCGCGCGATCGAGCGCCTGCACCCTTTCGTGACGACCCTCTGAGCGGCCGCGGGCGCGGCGCGCGCGGCCCTAGGCGCCGCCGCCGAAGAAGTAATGCTTGATCCCGGCCAGGATCATCTCGACCGCCATCGCCGACAGCACCAGCCCCATCAGCTTCTCGATCGCCGCGACGACCGAGTCGCCGACCCAGCGCCGGATCAGGTCGGCGCCCAGCAGCACCAGGCACGAGACCGCCATCGCCAGCGACAGCGCGGCCATCCAGCGCAGCATGTGTTCGGGTTCGCGCGAGGCCAGCAGCAGCACGGTCGCCATCGCCGACGGCCCGGCCAGCAGCGGCACCGCGAGCGGGAAGATCAGCGGCTCGGCCCGCATCGGTCCGTGGCCCGGTTTGCCGTCCGGGTCGCCGAAGATCATCCGGATCGCGATGATGAGCAGGATCACGCCGCCGGCCACCTCGAGCGAGCGCTCCGACAGGTGCATCAGCGCCAGGAAGGCCTGGCCCGAGAACATGAAGCCGAGCAGGATGGCGTAGGCGATCGCGCTCTCGCGCAGCGCCACGCGCAGGCGGCGCTTTGGTGCCACGCCCTGCATCACCGGGATGAAGATCGGCAGTGCGCCCAGCGGATCGAGCACGAGCAGGAGCAGGACGAGCGCGGAGACGAAGGTGTGATTCATGGCCCCCGCAGTCTCGCACGCGCCGCGGCCACCCCGACGAGGATGAGGCCGCAGCGGCGCGCAGGGCGCGGCGCCGTGCCGCGGCCGCGCTCAGCCCGCGCTCGCGTCGGCCAGCGACAGGCCCTCGGCCACCAGCAGCGCCAGCGCCGCGCTCGAGAGGCGGAACTGGTTCGAATCGACGCTGAATCGATGCAGCAGGCGTCGGCCGTCGAGCGTGAGCGCGAATTCGACCTCGGCCGCGGTCAACTTGACATAGCCCTCGGCATCGGCACGGGCCGCGATGGCGCTGAGCAGTTGGGGCGGCCTGGACATGGAACTCAGCCTAACCAGTCCGGCGGCCGCTGCGCATCGCCTCGACGGGGGATAGGCGGCGGCCGGGCCGGCGCGTTCGGCATCGGCATCGGCTCGCGCATGCCGACGGCGTGCATTGCATCACGCCGCGCCGAGGTTCATGATGGACGGCTCGACGGGACGCGACGGGTGCCGCGTCCTTCGGGGATCTCGAACACCGGGAGCGGGCGATGAGGCAACTTCTGGATAGCCAGGCCGATCCTGCAGCGATGCTGCTGGCGTTGATGGTGGCGAGGCGGGGTCAACTGGTGCCGACCGACATCGGCATCCTCGACCGGGAGTTCGCCTACACCCGGCTGGGCGTCGGTCGCGCCCGCTTCTTCGAACTGGCGGACCGTGCCTTGACCGCCATCGGCGCCGGCGCCTGCGAGCATGCCTGGCTGGACGAGCGGGCGCGGAACTACCTCAACGGGCTGCTCGAGTCGCTCGTCGACATGCGGCACAGGCGTTCGATCTGCCAGCTCGCGGCGACGGTGCTGGCGGCCGACGAAGTCCCCGGCCGCGACGAAGCGCTCGTCTATCACCATGTGCTGGCCCACTGGCAGATCGACCCGGCGCAACGCGACGGCGGCAGCGCCGCCGCCGCCGCCGAGGAACCGCGGCCGCTGCGACGGGAAGCGCCTCCCCTGGCCGGGACGCGATGAAAAAAGCCCCCGGTTCCACGCGGAACCGGGGGCCGTCCTGTTGGTAGGCGCGAATGGACTCGAACCATCGACCCCCACCATGTCAAGGTGGTGCTCTAACCAGCTGAGCTACGCGCCTGGGGTAGCCCACGAGTATATACGAGTCAGCGCGGCGGTCTACTTGCGACGCGCGTGACGGACGCCCGCGACGCGCCCGATCTGCGCCAGCGCCGGCGCCAGCCGCGCGGCGTCGGACACTTCGACGGTCAAGGTCAGCCAGGCCGTGTGGCCGTCCCTGGCGCCCTGCGTGTGCACGTCCGTGACGTTCATCTTCTCCTTCGCGAACGCCTCCGAAAGGTCGCGCAGCAGTCCCGGCCGCTCGTCGGCCTCGACGACGACGTCGAGCGGATAGACCGCCGGCCTGGCCGCCTCGGCCGGGCGGCCCCAGGCGACCTCGATCACGCGTCCCGGCGCCGCCTGCGCCAGATGGCGCAGGTTGCTGCAATCGCTGCGGTGCACGGCCACGCCGCGGCCGCGCGTGACATAGCCGCTGATCGCGTCCGGCGGCGCCGGGCGGCAGCAGCGCGCCAGCGTCGTCAGCAGCGAGTCGACGCCGACGACGAGCACGCCGCCGCGCCCGCCGCCGGGTTCGGCGCGCGAGCGATGGAGATGGATCGCCTCGTCGTCGGCCTCGGGCCCGGCCGGGCGCAGCAGGATCTCGATGTTGCGCAGCGAGAACTCGTCCTTGCCCACGACCTCGTAGAGCGCGGCCGCGTTCCGGAACCCGAGCTGCTCGGCCAGCGCGTCGCGCTCGAGCGCCGTGCGGCCCTCGCGCTGCAGCAGCTTCTCGACCGCCTCGCGTCCGCGCGCCACCGTCTGCGCCTGCTGCTCGGCGTTGAACCAGGCGCGCACCTTGGCCCTGGCGCGCGGGCTGACGAGCGTGCGCAGCTCGGGGTTGAGCCAGTCGAGCGAGGGCCCGCCCTCCTTGGCCGCGATGATCTCGACCGTCTGCCCCGATTGCAGCGGCGTCGACAGCGGCACGACGCGGCCGTCGACGCGCGCGCCGCGGCAGCGGTGGCCGAGATCGGTGTGCAGGCTGTAGGCGAAATCCACCGGCGTGCTGCCCGCCGGCAGATCGATGATGGTCGCCTGCGGCGTGAAGACGTAGATGCGGTCGTCGAAGCTGGCCGTGCCGGCGAAGTCGCGCTCCCAGGCCAGCAACTCGCGCAGCACGGCCTTGCGCGCCTGCGCCAGGCGCTCCTCGAATTCGCCGCTGGCGCTGACCCCGGCGTAGCCGCGCGCGCCCGCCTCCTTGTACATCCAGTGCGCGGCCACGCCATGCTCGGCATGCTCGTGCATCTCGCGCGTGCGGATCTGCACCTCGAGCGGCCCGCCGTCGTCGGCCAGCACCACCGTGTGCAGGCTCTGGTAGCCGTTGAGCTTGGGGCGCGCGATGTAGTCGGCGAACTCGCCCGCCACCGCCGGCCAGGCCTCGTGCACGCGCGCCAGCGCCGCGTAGCAGGCCGGCACGTCGTCGACGAGCACGCGCAGCGCGCGCGCATCGAACACGCGCTCGAACGCGAGATCCTTGCCCTGCATCTTCTTCCAGATGCTGTAGAGATGCTTGGGCCGGCCCTCGACCTCGGCGGCCAGGCCGGCGGCCGTGAGGCGCTGCAGCAGCTGCTCGCGCACGCGGCGCACCGCCGCCTCGCGCTCGACGCGCTTGCCGTCGACGAGGCGCGCCATGCGCTGGTATTCCTGCGGCTGCAGGAAGCGGAACGAGAGATCCTCGATCTCCCACTTGATCTGCCAGATGCCGAGCCGGTTGGCCAGCGGCGCGAACACCTGCTGCGCTTCGGTCGCGATCGCCGCCGGGCAGGGCTGGCGGCTGGCGGCGAACCAGCGCAGCGTCTGCAGCCGCGACGCCAGCCGCAGCAGCACGACGCGCAGGTCGCGCGAGAACGCGAGCAGCATCTTGCGCACGCGCTCGAGCTGCAGCGCCGGCTCGCCCTGCGAGCCGCGCGCGGCGCCTGCAGCGCCCCTGCCGCCGATCCCCGACTGCGCCGCGCGCTGGATCTGCATCAGCTTGCGCGTCAGCGTCACCAGGCTCGCATACGAGGGTCCGAAGGCCTTGGCCACGACCTCCTCGGGGCGCTGCAGATGGTCGCCGGTGTAGACGAGGTAGGCAGCGGCGCACAGCGCCGGGCCGGCGCCGATCGCGCGCAGCACGGCCGCCGTGCCGTCGGCATGCGCAAGCGCGGGTTCGCCGCTGTCGAGCCGATGGTCGGCGAGCAGCGGCTCGGCGAAGGCGCGCGCGCGCTGCACCGGGTCGGCCTCGGCCAGCGTCGGTGCGCTCGCGAGCTGGACGATGGCGGCCGCGCCGGTGGCCGGCGGCGGCGCCTCGGAGGTCTTCATGGCCGCATCATGGCCGCATCAGGACCGCAGCAGGAACTCGCGCACGACGGCCCGCTGCTCCGCCTGCACCAGCATCGGCGCGTGGCCGACGCCGGCGAACTCGCGCAGCTGCGCCCGCGGGCCGCGCTGCGTCATCGCCCGCGCCGTCGCGCTCGACAGCAGATCGGAATCGGCGCCGCGCAGCAGCAGCGTCGGGCAGCTCAAGCGGTCGTAGAGCTGCCACAGATAGGCCTCGCCGGCGGCCGCGGCCTCGGGCGTGATCGCGCGCACGGCAACCGCGATCGCCGGGTCGTAATGCGGCTTGTAGCCGTCGCCATCGGGCTTGAGCTGCGGCCGCGTGAGTTCGAGCCATTGTTCGCGCGTGTGCGGGCCGAAGCTCTTCGAGATCTCCCACAGCGCATCGGCGGCCGCGTCGACGCTGGACCAGTGCGCCGGCTGGCCGAGGTAGGCGCCGATGCGCGCCAGCGCCGGCGCCTGGATGGTCGGGCCGACATCGTTGAGCACGAGCCGGCGCACCGGCGAGCCGGTCTGTGTCGTCAGCGCCGCCAGGCCGAGGCCGATGAGCCCGCCCATCGACGTGCCGACCCAGTCGATCTGCTCGACGTCGAGCCGCGCGACCAGCGTCACGATGTCGGCGACGTAGTTCGGTATCGCGTAGGCGGCCGGATCGGCGATCCAGTCCGAGCTGCCGCGGCCGACGATGTCGGGGCAGATCACGCGATAGTCGGGCGCGAGGTCGCGCGCCAGCGTGTCGAAGTCGCGCCCCTGGCGCGACAGCCCGTGCACGCAGACGAGCACGCGCGGGTTGTCGCGCGCGCCCCATTCCCAGTAAGCCATGCGATGCAGGCCGCGGCTGTCGATGCAACGGACGTGGTGGAGTTCGGGTTCGGTCATCTTGGATTCAGCCGCTTGTCGATAATCCGGGACATCGTATCAACGGAAACGTTCGCATGTTCGCAGGCAAAACCGCCCTCGTCACCGGATCGACCAGCGGCATCGGGCTGGGCATCGCGCTGCGCCTGGCGCAGCTCGGCGCCCGGCTGATGATCAACGGCCTCGGCGACGCCGAAGGCGCACTCGCCCAGGTCCGGGCCCACGACCCGCGCGCCGTCCACCACGGCGCCGACATGAGCCGGCCCGACCAGATCGCGGCCATGGTGCGCAGCTGCGAGGCGCAGCTCGGCGGCTGCGACATCCTCGTCAACAACGCCGGCATCCAGCATGTGGCCAACGTCGAGGCGTTCCCCGCCGAGCGCTGGGACGCGATCATCGCCATCAACCTCAGCTCGGCCTTCCACACCATGCACGCCGCGCTGCCGGGGATGCAGGCGCGCAACTGGGGCCGCATCATCAACGTCGCTTCGGTGCACGGGCTCGTCGCCTCGGCCGGCAAGAGTGCCTATGTCGCGGCCAAGCATGGCCTGATCGGCCTGACCAAGGCGGCGGCGCTCGAGAACGCGACCACCGGCGTCACCGTCAACGCGATCTGCCCGGGCTGGGTGCTGACGCCGCTGGTGCAGAAGCAGGTCGACGCGCGCGCCGCCGCCGACGGCGTCGACGATGCCGAGGCCCAGCGCCGCCTGCTGGCCGAGAAGCAGCCCTCGCTGCAGTTCACGACGCCCGCCGAGCTGGCCGAGCTCGTCGTCTTCCTGTGCTCGCCGGCGGCGCAGAACGTGCGCGGCGTGGCCTGGAACGTCGACGGCGGCTGGATCGCGCAGTAGCCAGTCGATCGTCGGTCGCCGTTCGGCCGGCGCCGCCGCCGCGCCTACTTCAGCTGCACGCTGCCGCTGACGTTGACGGTGACGGTGGCCTTGCCGGCCTCGGTCGGCAGCGTGTCGGCCTGTGCGCCGCCGGTGACTGCCAGCGCGCGCGCCATCATCGGCACCGGCTGCGGCATCGGCAGGTCGGAGTTCACCGTCACCTCGCGCAGCGTGTAGCCGGCGTAGCCGAACTGGCGCGCCACCGCCTCGGCGCGCGCGCGGTAGCGGTCGATCGCCTGCGCGGTGACCTCGCCCTCGACCTTCTCGCGCGCCTCGCGCGACAGCGTGTAGCCCACGCGCGCGATCGACAGCGTATGGATGCGGCCGACGAGCTGCGAGATCGCGCCGACATCGCGGCCCTGCACGGTCAGCTCGACGCTGCCGGTCCAGCCGGCGATGGTCGGCACGCCGCCAGAGAACTTGCCGCTCGCATAGCGCGGGTAGATCGAGAAGCCGCCGGTCTGAACCTCGAGCTGACCCGGCCGCGCCGCCTTGCGCGCCTCGGCCAGCGCGGTGTCGAGCGCGCTGCGCAGCGCCGCTTGCACCTGGCCGGCGTCGCTGCCGTCGCGGTTCGTCGAGAACGTCACCGTGAGCCAGTCCCGGCTCACCTCGAGCGAGGCGCTGGCCGCCAGCGTGACGACGTTCTGCGGCGGCGCGCTCGGCTGCGCCGCCGCGGTGGCGGCCGCGGCGGCCAGGGCGGCGCAGGCCAGTCCGCGCCTCAGGGTAGCCGTGGGCTGTCGCATGGCACTCCTCTCGATATCGGATCCGGGGGCGCCGAGTATCGCGCCTGGCCGGGTTTTCACGCGCGCGGCGCACGCGCCACGCGCGCTCCGCCGCCGCCGGCGCCCTGCCCGAAAGACTTGTAACAGATGGTCTTCAGGGCCCGAAAACGGCTCGCAGCGCGCCGCACAATGCGGCTGTTACAAATTGGGAGCCTGCCATGAGCACCGCCGCCAACGCCCGCGCCGATCGCATCTGCGTCGTCGACGACGACGCCCGCATCCGCGACCTGCTGCGCCGCTATCTGGCGCAGGAGGGCTTCGACGTGCTGCTGGCCGAGGACGCGAAGGCGCTGAACCGCGTGATGACGCGCGAGACGGTCGACCTGATCGTGCTCGACCTGATGCTGCCGGGCGAGGACGGGCTGTCGATCTGCCGCCGCCTGCGCGCGGCCAACGACCACACGCCGATCATCATGCTGACGGCCAAGGTCGAGGACGTCGACCGCATCGTCGGCCTCGAGGTCGGCGCCGACGATTACCTGCCCAAGCCCTTCAACCCGCGCGAGCTGCTCGCGCGCATCCACGCCGTGCTGCGCCGCCGCCCCGCGCCCGAGGCGCCGGGCGCGCCGTCGAAGGAAGCCCAGATCGTCAATTTCGGCCCCTTCGAATTCGACCTCTCGCTGCGCCGGCTGTCCAAGGACGGCGAGCAGATCGCGCTCACGACGGGCGAGTTCTCGATGCTCAAGGCGCTCGTGCGCCATCCGCGCCAGCCGCTGTCGCGCGACAAGCTTGCACAGCTGGCGCGCGGGCGCGAGTTCGAGCCCTTCGACCGCAGCCTGGACGTGCAGATCTCGCGCCTGCGCAAGATGCTCGAGCCCGACCCGGCGCAGCCGCGCTACATCCAGACCGTCTGGGGCGTCGGCTACGTGTTCGTCCCGGATGGCACGAGCTGATCCTGACTTACGATAGCCGCCGATGACGGCTACACAAGACAGATTCCGTTGGCACGCCGTTCCACGCTCGGCCTGAGCCTGTTCTGGCGCACTTTCTTCCTGCTGGCGATCCTGCTGGTGGGCGGTGTGTTCGCGTGGCTGCAGACGCTGCGCCTGCTCGAGCTCGAGCCGCGCGCGATCGAGCAGGCGCAGCAGACGGCCGCGCTCGTGAACCTCGCGCGCGCGGCGCTCAAGCAGGCCGATGGCATCAACCGCGTCACGCTGCTCAAGAGCCTGCGCTCGCCCGAGGCGACGCATGTCGTGCCGCGCGAGCCGAGCGACCAGTGGGAGCCCTACGAGGCCGACCATTTCACGCGCCTCGTCGCGCAGCAGCTGCGCACCTCGCTCGGCCCCGACGCCGTCGTCGCGCGCAGCGTCAACGGCACGCCCGGCATGTGGGTCGGCTTCTCGATCGACCGCGACCGGTACTGGATGCAGGTCGACATCGACGGCGCGGCGCCGGTCGCCAGCCGCACCTGGATGGTGTGGATGGGCATGGTGCTGCTGGCGACGCTGCTCGGGTCGGTGGCGGTCGCGCGGCTGATCAACCGCCCGCTCAAGGAGCTCTCGTTCGCGGCCAGCCGCATCCGCGAGGGCGATCTCGATTCACGGCTCGACGAGAACACGCTCACGAGCGAGATACGCGAGGTCAATATGGGCTTCAACCGCATGGCGCGCGAGCTCGCCCGCGTCGAGGAGGACCGCGCCGTGATGCTGGCCGGCATCAGCCACGACCTGCGCACACCGCTGGCGCGGCTGCGGCTCGAGACCGAGATGAGCGTCTACGACGAGGAAGCCAAGCGCAACATGGCGATGGACATCGACCAGCTCGACGGCATCATCGACAAGTTCATGGACTACGCGCGCCCCGGCGAGACCCAGCTCAGCCCGGTGCTGGTCTCGCAGCTGATCGACCGCGAGTCGGCGGTCTTCCGCGACCCGGCGCAGATCCGCATCACCTCGCGCGTGGCGATCGACCTCGTCGTGATGGCCGACGAGACCGAGCTCGGTCGCGTCTTCCTGAACCTGTTCGAGAACGCGCGCCGCTACGGCCGCGGCACCTACACCGGCATCGCCGAGGTCGCGGTCTCGTACCAGAAGACGGGCCCCTGGGCCATCATCAGCGTGCGCGACCAGGGGCCGGGCGTGGCGCCCGACAAGCTGCCGCAGCTGATCACGCCGTTCTTCCGCGGCGACGCCGCGCGCACCGCGGCCACCGGCGCCGGGCTCGGGCTGGCGATCGTCGACAAGGCGATGCAGCGCATGGGCGGCACGCTCGAACTCGCCAACGCGCCGGGCGGCGGGCTCGTCGCCCACCTGCGCCTGCGGCGCGCGCCGGCGGCGGCGCTGACACCGGTTTCGAACGCGGCGGTCTAGCGCGGCGGTCTAGCGCCGTGGTCTAGCGCGGCGCCGGACCGGCCCCGGTCGCCTGGCTCGCCGCTCGAACGAGCAGGCAGACGGCGCGCGCCTCGATCGCCCGCCCCTCGCCCACCGGCCCCATCTGCTCGGCCGTCTTGGCCTTGACGTTGACGGCATCGGCGGCCAGCCCGAGCGCGCCGGCGATGCGCTCGCACATGGCGGGGATATGCGGCGCCATCTTCGGCGCCTGGGCCACGATGGTGCTGTCGACGTTGACGATCTCGAAGCCGGCCGCGCGCACGCGGCGCGCCGCCTCGGCCAGCAGGGCGAGCGAATCGGCGCCGCGGAACGCCGCCTCGGTGTCCGGGAAATGGCGCCCGATGTCGCCCAATGCAGCGGCGCCGAGCAGCGCGTCGGTGATCGCGTGCAGCAGCGCATCGGCATCGGAATGGCCGAGCAGGCCGCGCTCGAACGGGATCGTCACGCCGCCGAGCACGAGCGGCCGCCCGGCGACGAGGGCATGGGTGTCCCAGCCTTCGCCGATGCGCAGATGCCGCGGATGCGGCGGTTCCATCGGGTTCATCGCGTCTCCAGCAGGCGCGCGGCGAGGGCGAAATCGGCGGGCCAGGTGAGTTTGAAGTTCTCGAGTTCGCCCGCCACGAGCCGCGGCGCCAGTCCCAGCGCCTCGACCGCGCCGGCCTCGTCGGTGACGCCCGGCCCGGCCGCGGCGAGCGCGCGTTGCAGCAGCCCGATGCGGAACATCTGCGGCGTCTGCGCCGCCCATTTGCCGGCGCGCTCGACGGTGGCCGCGACGCGACCGCCCTGCTCCTGCTTGAGCGTGTCGGCCAGCGGCAGCGCGAGCAGGCCGCCGACGGCGTCGTCCTCGCAGGCGGCGATCAGGCGTTCGACCCAGGCCGGCCGCAGCAGGCAGCGCGCCGCGTCGTGGACCAGCACCCAGTCGCTCTCGGCGGCGCCGCGTTCGCGCAGCGCCGCGAGGCCGCGCGCGACGCTGGCGGCGCGCGTCGCGCCGCCGCAGCGCGCGATCCAGGCCCGCGTGCCGGGGACTTCGCGTTCGAACGCATCGTCGTCGGGCGCGAGCACGACCAGCGTCGCCGCCAGCCGCGGCACGGCGGCCAGCGCCGCGAGCGTGTGCCCGACCACGCTGCAGCCGGCGACCGAGGCATATTGCTTGGGACCGCCGGCACCGGCGCGCAGACCGGCGCCGGCGCAGGGGACGAGCGCATAGCAGTTCGGCGTCGAGCTCGTCGGCAAAGGCATGGGTCGATTCTAGAATCCAGCCTTCCGCGCCCCGGCCACCCTGCACCGGGGCCGTTTCCATTCCAACCCCCCGATGCAACTCCCCACCATCGCGCCCGGCAAGCGCTACGCCTTGCCGCGCCCCACGGGATCGGCCGACGCGCTGCTGCTGGCCCGCCTGGCGCGCAGCCACGCGCGGGACGGCCGCGTGCTCGCGATCTTCAGCGCCGAGCCCTCGGACACCCAGCGCCTGGCCGACGAGCTGCCGTTCTTCGAGCCTGGGCTGCGCGTGCGCGTCTTCCCCGACTGGGAGACCCTGCCCTACGACACCTTCAGCCCGCACCAGGACCTGATCAGCGAGCGGCTGGCGACGCTGTGGGCAATCCACGGCGGCGAGGTCGACGTCGTGCTGCTGCCGGCGACGACCGCGCTGACGCGCCTGGCGCCGCCCTCGTTCCTCGCCGGCACGACCTTCCAGTTCAAGCAGAAGTCGCGCCTGGACGAGGCGCGGCTGAAGGCGCAGCTGACGCTGGCCGGCTACCAGCACGTGAGCCAGGTCGTCTCGCCGGGCGAGTACGCCGTGCGCGGCGGGCTCATCGACCTCTTCCCGATGGGCTCGCTCGTGCCCTACCGCGTCGACCTGTTCGGCGACGAGGTCGACTCGATCCGCACCTTCGATCCGGACAGCCAGCGCAGCCTCTACCCGGTGCCCGAGGTGCGGCTGCTGCCCGGGCGCGAATTCCCGCTCGACGAGGCCGCGCGCACGGCCTTCCGCGCCCGCTGGCGCGAGCGCATCGAGGGCGACCCGACGCGCTGCCGCATCTACAAGGACATGGCGCAGGGGCTGGCCGGCGGCGGCATCGAGTACTACCTGCCGCTGTTCTTCGAGCAGACCGGCACGATCTTCGACTACCTCGGCGAGGGCGCGGCACTCGTGCTGCACGGCAAGGTCGACGAGGCGCTCGATCAGTTCTGGATCGACACGCGCGAGCGCCACCGTTTCCTCCAGCACGACCCGGAACGGCCGATCCTGCCGCCACCGGCGGTGTTCATGCCGGCCGAGGAGTTCTACGGCCGCACGCAAGCGCACGCGACGCTGTCGCTGCGCGAGACCGGCGCCGTCGACTGGGCGCGCCCGCTGCCCGACCTCAGCGTCGACCGCAACGCCACCGAACCGCTGGGCACGCTGCAGCGCCACCTCGATGCGACGCCGGCGCGCGTGCTGCTGCTGGCCGAGAGCGACGGCCGGCGCGAAAGCCTGCTCGAGCTGCTGCGCGACCATGGCATCGCCGTGCCGTCGGTGGCCTCGCTCGAGGAATTCCTGACCGGGCCGGAGAAGGTCGCGATCGCGACGACGCCGCTGGCCGAGGGCTTCCACTGGATCGAGCACGAACAGCAGGTCTCGGTCCAGTTCGTCACCGAGACCGAGCTCTTCGCGACCACGCCGCAGGCGCGCCGGCGGCGCAAGCAGGAGCAGGTCAGCAGCGTCGACGCGCTCATCAAGGACCTCTCGGAGCTCGAGGTCGGCGATCCGGTCGTGCACCTGAATCACGGCATCGGGCGCTACCAGGGGCTGGTCAACATCGACCTCGGCGAGGGCCCGAGCGAGTTCCTGCACCTCGAATACGCGGACAAGGCGACGCTCTACGTCCCGGTCTCGCAGCTGCACCTGATCAGCCGCTACACCGGCGTCAGCGCCGACGAGGCGCCGCTGCACCGCCTCGGCTCGCAGCAATGGGAGAAGGCGCGGCGCAAGGCCGCCGAGCAGGTGCGCGACACCGCCGCCGAGCTGCTCAACCTCTATGCCCGGCGCGCCGCGCGCGAGGGCTACGCGCACCGCTTCAGTCCGCACGACTACGAGGCCTTCGCGACCAGCTTCGGCTTCGAGGAGACGGCCGACCAGCGCGCCGCCATCCACGCCGTGATCCAGGATCTCGTGAGCCCGCGGCCGATGGACCGCCTGGTCTGCGGCGATGTCGGCTTCGGCAAGACCGAGGTCGCGCTGCGCGCCGCCTTCGTCGCCGTCCACGGCGGCAAGCAGGTCGCGATCCTGGCGCCGACGACGCTGCTCGCCGAACAGCATTACCAGACCCTCGTCGACCGCTTCGGCCCCTGGCCGGTGAAGATCGCCGAGCTGTCGCGCTTCCGCAGCGCCAAGGAGGTCAAGACAGCGCTCGAGGGCATCGCCGCAGGGACGATCGACATCGTCGTCGGCACCCACAAGCTGCTGGCTAGCGACTGCAAGTTCGCGCGCCTGGGCCTGCTCGTCATCGACGAGGAGCACCGCTTCGGCGTGCGCCACAAGGAGGCGATGAAGGCGCTGCGCGCCGAGGTCGACGTGCTTACGCTGACGGCCACCCCGATCCCGCGCACGCTGGGCATGGCGCTCGAGGGCCTGCGCGACCTCAGCGTGATCGCCACCGCGCCGCAGCGCCGGCTCGCGATCAAGACCTTCGTGCGCAGCGAGGGCAGCAGCGTGATCCGCGAGGCCGTGCTGCGCGAGTTGAAGCGCGGCGGCCAGATCTATTTCCTGCACAACGAGGTCGAGACGATCGAGAACCGGCGCCAGAAGCTGGCCGAGCTGCTGCCCGAGGCGCGCATCGCCGTCGCCCATGGCCAGATGCCCGAACGCGAGCTCGAGCATGTGATGCGCGACTTCGTCGCCCAGCGCCACAACCTGCTGCTGTGCTCGACCATCATCGAGACCGGCATCGACGTGCCGAGCGCCAACACCATCGTCATCAGCCGCGCCGACAAGTTCGGCCTCGCCCAGCTGCACCAGCTGCGCGGGCGCGTCGGGCGCAGCCACCACCAGGCCTATGCCTACCTGCTCGTGCCCGACGTGCAGGGGCTGACGAAGCAGGCGGCGCAGCGCCTGGATGCGATCCAGGCGATGGAGGAGCTGGGCTCGGGCTTCTATCTGGCGATGCACGACCTCGAGATCCGCGGCGCCGGCGAGGTGCTGGGCGAGCACCAGAGCGGCAACATGATGGAGGTCGGCTTCCAGCTCTACAACGACATGCTCGGCGAGGCCGTGCGCGCGCTCAAGGCCGGCCGCGAGCCCGACCTGCTGAGCCCGCTGGCGGCGACGACCGAGATCAACCTGCACGCGCCGGCGCTGCTGCCCGACACCTATTGCGGCGACGTGCACACGCGGCTGTCGCTGTACAAGCGGCTGGCCTCGGCCGAGAGGCCCGAGCAGATCGACGCCCTGCTCGAGGAGATCACCGACCGCTTCGGCCGCCTGCCGGCGCAGGGCCAGACGCTGTTCGACACGCACCGGCTGCGCGTGCTCGCCAAACCCTACGGCGTGCTGAAGATCGACGCCGGGCCGAAGCTGATGAACATCACCTTCCGCGCCAATGCGCCGATCGATGCGCGCCGCATCGTCGAGCTGGTGCAGAAGAACCGCGCGATCAAGCTCGCCGGCAACGACAAGCTGCGCATCGACCGCGCGATCGACGGCGCCGCCGACCGCGCGCATTTCCTGCGCGACCTGCTGCGCTCGCTCGGCCAGCCGGTGGCGCAAGCCGGATAGGAATGGAAACCATGGTCCACGAATCCGCCGCGCGGCGGCTCGGCACGCGCGGCGCCGGCCAGCGAGGCACGACGTGAGCGATGCGCGCCAGATCCAGCCCGGGCTGTGGGTGCGCGGCTTCGAGCCGCCGCTGCGGCTGGCCGACTACAAGCTCGTCGCCTTCGACATGGACTCGACATTGATCAACATCGAATGCGTCGACGAGATCGCCCAGGCCGCGGGCCGCAAGGCCGAGGTCGCGGCCATCACCGAGGCGGCGATGCGCGGCGAGATCAGCGACTATGCCGAGAGCCTGCGCCGGCGCCTGGCGCTGCTGCGCGGCGTGCCGCTGACGGCGCTGGAGGAGGTCTGGGCGAACCACCTGCAGCTCAACCCCGGCGTCGAGGCCTTCGTCGCCGCCTGCCGCGCTGCGGGGCTGAAGACGCTGCTGGTCTCGGGCGGATTCACGTTCTTCAGCGAACGCATCCGCAAGCGGCTCGGCCTGGACTATGCGCGCGCCAACATGCTCGAGGTCGAGGGCGGCTGCCTCACCGGCCGCCTCGTGACGCGCCCTTGGGGCGAGGTCGTCGACGGCGCCGAGAAGCGGCGCGTGCTGCTCGAGGTCGCCGAGCTCATGGGCATCGCGCCGGAACGCACGATCGCCGTCGGCGACGGCGCCAACGACCTGCCGATGATGGCCGTGGCCGGGCTGTCGATCGCCTACCGCCCGAAGCCGGCGGTGCTGGCGCAGGCCATGCTGTCGATCACCGAGGGCGGGATGGACCGCGCGCTGGCCCTGCTGCAGCGCTGAGCCGGGTTCAACCGGGTTTGAACTCGAGCAGCACGCGGTGCCGGCGCTCGAGCGGCTGCGGCGCGTAGCGCCACTGCTCCAGCGCATCGACGATGTAGCGCAGCATGCCGCGCGGCGGTGCGGGCTCGATGCGCACATCGGTGACGCTGCCGTCGCGCTCGATCCTCATCGTCACCGTGTACCGGCGCACCGAGTCGATGTCGGCAAGCAGGCGCGGCGGGATCACCGGCTCGACCATGTGGACCAGCTTGGGCGGGGCCAGCGTCGCCACCCATTTCGGGTCGGGGCCGGGCGGCAGCGGCTGCAGCACCAGTCCGACGCGGGGCTCATCGATCGGCATCGCGCTCAGCGCCGGGCTCGTGGGCGCCCCGCGCGCGCTGGCACCAAGCCGGCGCAGCACCGGCTCGCTCGGCGTCGGCGGCGCTTCGGCACCGGATTCGGCGCCGGGCTTGCGCCTGAACTTGGAGGCCTCGAGGATGGCCTTGAACGGACTCTCGGCGGCGCGGCGCGCGCGTTCCATCGCCGCTGCGTCGTCGGCGCCGGACGCCGCGCCCTGCGCCTGCGCAAGCCCGGCGGCCATGGCGCCCAACAAGGCCGCAGCAGCGGCTGACATCAGCTTCGGCAACCCATGTCTCCTGGTTCCGCCGGGACCTCGAGCGGTCCTCGCCCGGCGCCCGGGTGGCGGAAGCCGCGATTCTAGGGATAGCTGCAGCGGCGCCCGACCGAGCCACCCCGCATTTCGGCGGTATGGGTTTCAGGATTCGATCTGGGCCCAGGCCTTGTCGAGCCGCTTCGCGCTCACCGGCTGCGGCGTGCGCAGCTCCTGCGCGAACAGGCTCACGCGCAGTTCCTCGACGAGCCAGCGGTACTCGTCCATGCGCGCGTGCGGCGCGCCCTTGAGCTCGGCCACGCGGCGCAGCCAGCGCTGCTCCAGCGGCCGCAGCTCGGCCAGCCGCGCCGCATCGCGCGCCGGGTCGCCGCGCAGCTTGTCCAGCCGCAGCACGATGGCCTTGAGGTAGCGTGGCAGATGCTGCAGCACGGCCCAGGGCGTGGCCGCCAGGAAGCGCTTGCCGACCAGGCGCTGGAGCTGGGCCTGGATGTCGTCGGCGACCTCGCGCGGTGGCCGAGCGTCCTTGAGCTTGCGCAGCGCGGCACCGTACTCGGCGAGCACAACGCCGGCCTGGCGCGCGACCTCCTGCGCGATCAGGTTGAGGCGCGAACGCCCCTCGTCGAGCCGGCGCTTGAACGCGGCGGCATCGGCCGGCAGCGGATCGGCCAGGAAGGCGCGGTCGAGCGCGACGTCGACGATCTGCGCGCGCAACTCCTCCAGCGTGCCCAGCGACAAGTAGTACGCGGCCATCTGCTGCAACCCGGGGATGTTCTTCTCGAGGAAGCGCAGCGGCTCGCGCAACTGCAGCGCGACGAGGCGGCGCAGGCCGGCGCGGTGGCGCGCGGCGGCGAGCTCGGGCTCGTCGAAGACCTCGATCTCGACATGCGTGCCGCGGTCGATCAGCGCCGGAAAGCCGACCAGCACCTGCGCGCCGCGCCGGATCTCCATCA
>JAGWVB010000024.1 GCA_018971105.1 Burkholderiales bacterium | reverse complement strand
AATCGATAGTCTAGTTACCGATCTATACGTTGGTCTATTTCCAATTCGCCCTAGGTCTGGAGGCTGCGGAAATCGCCAAAAAATTCCTTATTGAAATTGTGGTCGTGTCGAAATGCTTGGGCCAATCGTGTGGGTTCAAGCCACAGGGTATGTCCAGGACTTCGACGATGATCAAACCGGGCTGTACGCTCATTTCCATCTTTCTTCTGGGTCTGCCAGCAGCCACGGCGCGGGCACAGGCCGCGGCCCCGGACGCCGGCGCCCTGATGCGCCAGACCGAGCGCGACCGCGCGGGCTCGAAGCTGCCGCCCACGCTGCCGGCCCTGCCGCTGGACCGGGCGCAGGTCCCGCAGGTGGCTGCGCCCGGCGCCGCCGAAGGGCCGCGCGTCACGGTGCGGCAATTCGATTTCGCCGGCAATCGATTGCTCGGCAGCGGCGCGCTGCAAAGCGCCGTCGCGCCCTGGCTCGGGCATGCCGACAGCGTGGACGACCTGCGGCGCGCCGCGGCCGCCGTCGAGCAGGCCTATCGGGAGCGCGGCTGGCTCGCGCGCGCGCTGCTGCCGGTCCAGGACATCAGCGGCGGCCGGGTCCGGATCGAGATCGTCGAGGCGCGCATGGGACGCGTCATCGTCGCGCGCGGCAGCGCGGCGCTGCCGGCGCGGCTGGTCGAGCAGATCCGCCTCATCCTGGCGGCCGATCTGCCGGCAGGCCAGCCGCTCGACCTGCACCGCCTCGAACGCGGCCTGATCATCGCCGGCGAGATCCCGGGCGTGCTGCTGCGCGGTTCGCTGGCCGCCGGCGCCGATCCGGCGCGCACCGACCTGCTGCTCGAACTGCACCCCGCCGCGCGCACGGCCGCGCGCGTCGGCATCGACAACGGCGGCAATCGCGCCACCGGGGCGACCCGGCTGACGGCGCAGGTCACGGCCCTCGCGCCGCTGGGCGGCGGCGAACGCCTGAGCGTCGCGCTGGCCGCGACCGAGGGCAGCGCCTACCTGGGCGGCGATGCGAGCTGGCCGGTCGCGCTCGCAGCGCTGGCGCAATGGCGCATCGGCCTGCACGCCAGCGCGCTCGAATACACCGTGCTGCCGGGGCTGAACCCGAGCGGCGGCGCCGCGCCGCGCGGCCACAGCGGCGTGCTCGGGGTCGGGCTCGAATACCCGCTGCGGCGCACGCCCTTCGCGTCCGCGACGCTGCAGCTCGGCATCGGCGCACGCACCGTGGTGAACCGCAACGGCGGCCCGGTCGACCCCGCGCTGCCGACGCCGGCCGATGAATCGAAGGCCGGCCTGCTCCAGATCGGCATCGCCGCGAGCCGCTACGAACCGGCCTGGGGCGGCGCGACGACAGCCGGCAGCCTGACGCTGAGCGCCGGCCATCTGAGCCTGGCCGGCTCGCCCGCTTCCGCGATCGCGGCCGACGCCGCCTACGCCCACACGCAGGGCGGCTATGCCGTGGCGCGCTGGTCCGCCAGCCATCTGCAGCCGCTGCGGCCCGGCCTCGCGTTGCTGGCCAGCGCGCAGGGCCAATGGGCCTCGACCAACCTGGATCCGGCGGAGAAGCTCTATCTCGGCGGCATGAACGGGGTGCGGGCCTATCCCACCGGTGAAGCCGGCGGTTCGAGCGGCTGGCTCCTCAATCTCGAATTGCGCCGGCAGCTGGGACCGCATTGGCTCGCCAGCGCCTTCGTCGACCGCGGCCAGATCGAGCAGTTCAGGCGCAATGCGGCGGCCGCGACCGGCGCACCGCTGCTGCCCGACAACCGGGCCACCCTGGGCGGGCGCGGCATCGCGCTCGAGTTCCGCGATGCGCAGGGCCTGGTCGTCAAGGCCAGCTGGTCGCACCGCAACGGCCGCAATCCGCTCGCGACCCCGGCCGGCACCGACACCGACGGCAGCCTGCAGGAAAACCGCTACTGGATCGACGCCAGCTTCAACTTCTAAGCCGCAGTACCCGATGAACCGCATCTACAAACTCGTTTGGAATCCCCTGCATCGGCTCTGGGTGCCGGTGCCCGAAGTGACCCGGCGCGCGCGCGCCGGCAGCGCGTCGACGGGCCGCGCCGGCGATCTGGAGCGCCGCCGCGGCAGGTCCGCGCCTGGCCCGCTGGCCGCGCTCGCCCAGGCCCTGCTGGCCGCGCTGGCCTGCATCGCCGCGCCAGCTCAGGCACAGAGCGCGCCGCATGCAGCCCTGCCGCTGCCGACCAACGCCCTGCCCCAGGGCGGCACCGTCGTCCAGGGCCAGGCCGGCCTCGCGCTCGGCGGCAGCGCCGGCGCACCGCTGCTCAGCGTCAACCAGAGCAGCCCGCGCGCGGTGATCGACTGGACCAGCTTCAACCTGGGCAGCGCCGCCAGCATCACCTTCAACCAACCCAATGCCCAGAGCGCGACCTTGAACCGCGTCGCCGGCATGGACCCGAGCCTGATCTTCGGCCACATCAGCGCCATCGGCCAGGTCACGCTGATCAATCCGGCCGGCGTGTACTTCAGTCCCAGCGCGGTGCTCGACGTGGGCGCGCTGACGGCCACGACGCTGCAGCAGAGCGACGCCGACTTCATGGCCGGCCGCGCCGACTTCGCGGGCGGCGGTGCCGGCAGCGTCGTCAACCAGGGCCGGATCACGAGCGGCCTGGGCGGCTATGTCGCGCTCCTCGCGCCCGAAGTGCGCAACGCGGGCCTCATCGTCGCGCGCCAGGGCACGGTGGCGCTGGCCTCGGGCCGGGCGATCCGGCTCGACTTCGACCCCGCGAGCCGGCTCGCCAGCCTGACCGTGACGCCGAGCCAGATCGCCACCCTGGTCGAGAACCGCCAGGCCGTGCAGGCCCCCGACGGCCTCATCATCCTCAGCGCCACCTCGGTCAATGCGCTGCTGGGCAGCGTCGTCAACAGCGGCACGCTGGCGGCGAACAGCGTCGGCGCCCAGGGCGGGCGGATCGTCGTCGAGGGCGACCACATCACGCTCGCCGCCGGCTCGAGCCTGCAGGCCGATGGCGCCGCCGGCGGCGGCGAGGTCAGCGTCGGCGGCGCCTGGGAGGGTGCGGCCGGCACCTACCAGGCGGCGACGCTGCAGATGGCCGCGGGGGCCAGCGTGCAGGCCGATGCGACGCAGGCCGGCGCCGGCGGTACCGTCGTGCTGCGCGGCGATGTCGGGCGCGCCGACGGCGTGACGACAGTGGCCGGTTCGATCAGCGCCCGCGGCGCCGGCGGCGGCGCCGGCGGCCGCGTCGAGACCTCCGGCCATAGCCTGGCGATCGCACCCGCCGCCCAGGTGCAGACCGGCGGCGGCCTCTGGCTGCTCGACCCGGCCGACGTGACGATCTCGACCGGCGGCGACAGCGGCTACACGAACCTGTCCAATACCGACACGCCGAATTCGGGCGTCTCGACCGTCACGATCAACACGACGACGCTGCAGACCGCGCTCAACGCCGGCAACAACGTCACGGTGACGACGACCAACGCCGGCACCGCGGGCACCGGCAGCGGCAACATCACCGTCAGCAACGCGATCAGCACCACGGGCAGCACGGCCGGCGGCCTGACTCTGGACGCCGCGGCCAACATCACCGTCAACGCGGCGATCACCCTCAGCGGCAGCGCAGCCGCCCTGGCGCTCAACGCCGGCACGACGATCAACGTCAACGCAGCGCTCGGCAACGCCGGCTCGGGCGGCATCACGCTCAATGCCGCCGGCGGCGCAATCAACGTGGCCGGCAGCCTCAGCGCCACCGCGACAGGCGCCCCGATCCTGGTCAAGGCCAGCGACAGCATCACGCTGCAGCCGAACCAGGCCATCACCACCCACGATGGCAGCGTCACGCTGTGGAGCGACAGCGCGAGCGCCGACGGAACCGGCCACGGCTACATCGATCTCGGCAACAACACCACGATCAACACCAGCGCCGATGGCGCGACGACGACGCAGGCCAGCGGCGGCGGCAACATCACGCTGGGCGGCGGCAACAGCAGCAGTGGCAGCGTGCCCACCGGGCCGGCGATGGCCACCAGCATCGACGGCAACAACCAGTCCGCCGTGATCCTGGGCACGTCCACGACCGGCAGCGGTGCCATGTATTCGGGCGGCGGCAACATCTCGATCTCGGGCCAGGCGGTGTCGGGCGCCGGGACCAGCACCGGCCGCGAAGGCATCATCACCCAGGGCGCACAGACCTTCGCGGCCGGCAACGGCACGGTGACCTTCAACGGCACCGCAGACGGCGACCACGGCATCGAGTTCGGGCAGTTCTCCGATGCCGGCACCATCATCACCTCGTCGGCGAACGCGCCGGCGGCGATCGTCATCAACGGCGTCACGACCGCTTCCAACGCGCTCGGGTTCCAGGCCGGGGTCTGGAACACGGCCGTGCGCAACCTGATTCAAGCCACCGGCAGCGGCGGCATCTCGATCACCGGCAGCGGCACGACCGGCATCAACCTGGTCGGCACGGCGGTGCTCTCGGCCAGCGGCGCCATCGACGTCACCACGAGCGGCAGCGGCGGGCGCCTGGGCCTGGACAACGGCGCCCAGGGATCGTCGAACACGCCGCCGGTGATCTTCGGTGCCTGTGCAGTGGCCACCTGCCCGGGCAGCGCCGTCACGGCCTCGAGCGCCGCCGTCACGCTCACGAGCGACCAGCCGTTCGCGAACGCGCCGGGCAGCGTCTGGACGGCGGCGGGCTTGACGAGCGCCATCGACACGACCGGAACCCTGACCGTGCAGCCGACCTCGGCGAGCTTTTCGGGCGGTTTCAACTGGCCGATCAGCAACCTCGCGGTCGCGACCGGCGCCGGCGGCATCGGCGGCCTCGTGCTCGGCAAGCCCGGCAACCTGTCGGACATGAACCTGAATGCCGCGCAGAGCATCAACGGCCCGATCACCGTCTACGGTGGCAACGTCAACCAGAACAATGGCGCGTCCCTGACGACCAGCGCTGGCAACGACATCGTGATCGATGCCAGCGCCAACTACAGCGACGCCACCAACCTCGTCACGCCATCGCTGATCCCGGGCGGTCGCTTCATCGTCTATAGCCACGACCCGGCCGCCGACTGGTTCGGCAACCAGGTCAACGTCAGCGGCAACACCGCGTACTGGGGCCAGACCTGGTCGACGCTGGCGCCGGCGGCGGTCGGCGCGGGCTCGCGCTACGTCTTCGCGATCCCGACCACGGTCACCGCGACGACCACCAGCGCGAGCAAGACCTACGGCCAGTTCTACAACGTCTCGGGCAACGTGGGCTACAGCGGCATGCCGCTGACGAGCGCCGCCAGCTACGGCAACGTCTACAACAACTCGACCGTCGCCGACCTGCTCCCGACGCTCCCGACGATCAGTTCGAACGGCAGCGCGGTCACGGCCAGCGTCGCCGGCAGCCCCTATCCGATCGATGCCTCGGGCGGCACGGCGATATCGGGCATCACGCTCGCCTATGCCAACACCGGCCTGCTCACCGTCAATCCGCTGGCGCTCAACGTCGCCGGCACCACGGTCGCCAGCAAGACCTACAACGGCAACAACACGGCGACCCTGGCGGGCGGCTCGCTGCAGGGCGTGATCAACGGCGACACCGTGACGCTGAACCAGGCCGGCACCTACGCCAGCGTGAATGTCGGCACCGGGATTTCCGTCGCCGCGAGCGACACCCTGGGCGGCGCCGGCGCCGGCAACTACACGCTGACCCAGCCCACCGGGCTGTCGGGCAGCATCACCCCGCTGGCGCTGACCGTCACCGGCACCACGGCGGCGACCAAGGTCTACGACGGCAACACCTCGGCCTCGCTGGCCAACGGCACCTTGCAAGGCGTCCTGTCCGGCGACACCGTGACGCTGACCCAGGCCGGCGCCTACGCGAGCCCGAACGCCGGCAACAACGTCGCCGTGAACGTCAGCGACAGCCTGGGCGGCGCCAGCGCCGGCAACTACACGCTCACCCAGCCTCTGGGCGTCACCGGCACCATCACGCCGCTGGCGCTCACCGTCACCGGCACCACGGCCTCCAACAAGACCTACGACGCCAGCACCACGGCCACGCTGGCCGGCGGCACGCTGCAGGGCGTGCTCGGCGGCGACACCGTCACGCTGAGCCAGAGCGGGAATTTCGCCAGCGCCAACGTCGGCACCGGGATCGCGGTCACCGCCAGCGACACCCTGGGCGGCGCCAGTGCCGGCAACTACACGCTCACCCAGCCCGGCGGGCTGAGCGCCAACATCACGCCGCTGGCACTCACCGTCAGCGGCACCACGGTCGCCAGCAAGACCTACAACGGCAACAACACGGCGACCCTGGCGGGCGGCTCGCTGCAGGGCGTGCTCGGCGGCGATGCCGTGACGCTGAACCAGGCCGGCACCTACGCCAGCGTGAATGTCGGCACCGGGATCGCGGTCACCGCGAGCGACACCCTGGGCGGCGCCGGCGCCGGCAACTACACGCTGACCCAGCCCACCGGGCTGTCGGGCAGCATCACCCCACTGGCGCTGACCGTCACCGGCACCACGGTCGCCGACAAGACCTACGACGCCACCACCGCGGCCACGCTGGCCGGCGGCGTGCTTCAAGGCGTGCTCGGCGGCGACACCGTGACCTTGAACCAGGCCGGCCATTTCGTCACGCCCAACACCGGCAGCGGCGTCGCCGTGACAGCGACCGACAGCCTGGGCGGCAGCAGCGCCGGTAACTACATGCTCACCCAGCCGAGCGGGCTGAGTGCCAGCATCGCGCCGCGGGCCTTGACCATCACCGGTTCGACCGTCGCGACCAAGACCTACGACGGCAGCACCGCCGCGACGCTGACCGGCGGCTCGCTGCAGGGTGCGATTCCCGGCGACAGCGTCAACCTGGTCCAGGCCGGCTTCTACGCGAGCCCGGATGTCGGCAACGGCATCGCCGTCACTGCCACCGACAGCCTCAGCGGCGCCAGCGCGGGCAACTACACCTACACCCAACCGGGCGGGCTCAGCGGCAGCATCACCCCGCTCGCATTGACTGTCGTCGGGACCACGGTCGCGACCCGGCCCTACAACGGCAACACCTCGGCCACGCTCGCCGGCGGCGTGCTGCAGGGCGTGGTCGCCGGAGACCCCGTGACGCTGACCCAGCTCGGCGACTTCGCAAGCCCGAACGCCGGCACGACGGTGTCGGTGATCCCCCGCGACAGCCTCGGCGGCAGCGCCGCCGGCAATTACACGCTGACCCAGCCGAGCGGGGTGACGGGCACCATCACGCCGCTGACGCTCACCGTCACCGGCACGACGGTCGCCAACAAGACCTACGACGGCAGCACCGCCGCGACACTCACCGGCGGCGTGCTGCAGGGTCTGCTGGCAGGCGACAGCGTCACGCTCGACCAGGCCGGCCATTTCGTCACGCCCAACGCCGGCAGCGGCGTTGCCGTCGTCGCCACCGACAGCCTCGGCGGCAGCAGTGCCGGCAATTACGCCGTGACGCAGCCGAGTGGGCTCAGCGCCAACGTCGCGCCGGCGACGCTGACGGTGTCGGCGAGCGCCAACACCAAGACCTACGACGGCACGACCGCCGCCGCGGCCACGCCCGTGATCGCCGGTCTGCAGGGCAGCGACACGGCCAGCGCGGTCGAGGTCTATGCCTCGAAGAACGTGCTCGGCACCGGGGGCTCGACGCTGAGCCCGAGCGGGCTGACGATCGGCGACGGCAACGGCGGCGCCAACTACCTCGTCGTGACCCGAAGCGCCAGCGGCACGATCACACCCGCCCCGCTCGTCGTCAGCGCGACGCCGGTGAGCAAGATCTACGACGGCGGCGTCGGCACGAACGGCGCGACGCCCCTCGTCAGCGGCCTCGTGCCCGGCGACGGCGTCGCGGCAGCGGGCGAGAGCTACACCGATCCCAACCCGGGCCGCGGCAAGACCGTCGTGCCCGGCGCGATCGTGATCACCGACGCCGCAGGCACGGACGTCACCGGCAATTACGCGATCAGCGATGTGGCGGCCCGCGACGGCAGCATCGTCCAGCCCGGCGATGCGGTGAAGAACATCGCCGCGACGATCGAGCCGGTGTGGAAAGGCGGCGGCGGCCACGCGACCGCCGGCGCGTCGCCGCACGCCATCGATCCCGCCACGCCCGGTTACCGCTGCGCCGCGGCGCCGGCCACCGCGTCGAACAGCGTCACCGTGGCGCGCCTGCGGGCGCCCGCGGCCGGCGTCGCCGGGCTCATCGCGGTCGTCGTCCCGGCGCAGACGCCACGCGCCCGGGGCCTGGATTGCGACCTGCCGCGCGCGGGCGAGGTGCAGCGCGTCGATCTCGGCCTGCCGGGAACGGCGGCGCTCGCCGCGGTCCGCGCGTTGCCGGCCTGGCTCGGCTTCGACGGTCGCGCACTGACCTTCAGGCCGCGCGAGGTGCCGGCCGCGGCGCTGCCGATGGCATTCGGGTTCAAGGGCGGCGACCGCTCGACCCGGGTCGAATTCAGGCGCGCCCGGGCGGACTGACCGGCGTCGCCCGGGCCGGGCGCGGACCGGTGCGGCGCGCGCCGGCGCGCTATGCTCGATCGGGTCCGGCCCCCCGGGGCCTCGCGCGCCACGGCGCTTCCAAGCCCCATGAAGATCCTCAGCGTGAACCGCTCCCGCGCCCAGGCGATGACGATTGCCGGCCGCTCGGTGCTGAGCGGCATCGGCAAGCGCGCCGCCGACGGGCCGGTCGCGCTCGGCCCGCTCGGGCTCGATGGCGACGAGCAGGCCGATCCCACGGTGCACGGCGGGCTGGCCAAGGCCGTCTACGCCTATCCGCAGGGCCATTACGCGTTCTGGCAGACGGTGCGCGCCCAGGCCCGCGTCACCGCCGGCGAGGTGCCGCTCGCGCCCGGCGCGCTGGGCGAGAACCTGACCATCGAGGGCCTGTCCGAGGACACCCTGTGGATCGGCGACCGGCTGCGCCTGCCGGGCTGCCTGCTCGCCGTGAGCGAGCCGCGCTACCCCTGCTTCAAGCTCAACGCGGCGCTGGGCTTCAAGCAGGCCGCGAAGCTGATGGTGCAGTCGGGCTACTGCGGCGCCTACCTCACCGTCGTCGAGCCGGGAGCGGTGACGGCCGGCGATGCGATCGAGCTGCTGCCGGGGCCGCGCGAGGTCAATCTGCGCGAACTGTTCCGCGCGCGCGCCCGCGCCTGACGATCCGATCGCGCTCCTGCGCTCGAGTCCGCCGGCGGCGCCGGCCGGCGGGCCGGCGGGCTCAGGTCGTCTCTTCGGCCAGCGTCGGATAGTCGGTATAGCCCTCGGGCCCGCCACCGTACAGCAGCGCCTGGCGCAGCGGGTTCAGCGGCGCGCCGCGCCGCAGGCGCAGCGTGAGGTCGGGGTTGGCGATGAAGGGCTTGCCGAACGCGACGAGGTCGGCGGCGCCCGTGGCCACGGCCTGCAGCGCGAGTTCGCGCGTGTAGCCGTTGTTGACCATCCAGGCGCCCTTGAAGCGGCGCCGCAGCGCCGCGTAGTCGAAGGGCAGGTGGTCGCGCGCGCCGCCGGTGGCGCCTTCGACGATGTGCAGGAAGGCCAGGCCCAGCGGCGCCAGGCGCTCGACGGCACGTTCGAACAGCGCCTGCGCATCGCTGTCGGGCGCGGCGTCGTTGGCCGGCGTCACCGGCGACAGGCGCAGTCCCGTGCGCTCGCCGCCGATCGCGCCCGCCACGGCCTCCATCACCTCGACGAGGAAGCGCGTGCGGTTCTCGATGCCGCCGCCGTAGGCGTCGCTGCGGTCGTTGATGCTGTCGCGCAGGAACTGCTCGATCAGGTAGCCGTTGGCGCCATGGACCTCGACGCCGTCGAAGCCGGCTGCCAGCGCGCGCAGTGCCGCCTGCCGGTACTGCTCGACGACGCCGGCGATCTCGGCCGTGGCCAGCGCACGCGGCGGCGAGACCGGGGTGAAGCCGCCGCCGACATAGGTCTTGGCGTTGGCGACGCGGGCCGTGCTCGACACCGGCGCCCGGCCGCCGGGCTGGAGCGAGACATGCGAGATGCGCCCCACATGCCAGAGCTGGACGACGATGTGGCCGCCGCGCTCGTGCACGGCGTCGGTGATGCGGCGCCAGGCCGCCACCTGCTCGGCGTTGTGCAGCCCCGGCGTGTCGGCGTAGCCATGGCCCTCGGGGCTGATCGGCGTCGCCTCGGTGACGATGAGGCCGGCGCCGGTGGCGGGGTCGGCGCGCTGCACGTAGTACTCGCGCATGAGGTCGTTGGGCAGCTGGCCGGGGCTGGCGCGGTTGCGCGTGAGCGGTGCCATGACGACGCGGTTGGGCAGCGCCAGCGCGCCGACCTGGAGGGAATCGAAGAGGGTGGTCATACCCATAAGCCTAACGCAGGCATGTCGGGTCTGCCCGATACCGCGCAAGTCGCGCCGCAAGCCGCGCCGGCGCTCGTGGCACAGTCGGGCATGCTCGCCTACCGCCACGCCTTCCACGCCGGCAACCACGCCGACGTCCTCAAGCACCTCGTCCTGGTCCAGGTGCTGCGCTACATGAACCTGAAGGACAAGGGCTGGCGCTATGTCGACACGCATGCCGGCGCCGGCGGCTATTCGCTCGAGGGCGACTATGCGGCCAAGCGCGGCGAGTACGAACAGGGCATCGCCAAGCTCTGGGGCCGCGACGACCTGCCCGCGCCGCTGGCCGACCTCGTGCGCCTGGTGCGCGACTTCAACGACGGCGCGGCGTTGAAGCAATACCCGGGCTCGCCGGCCTTGGCGCAGGTGCTGATGCGGCCGCAGGACCAGCTGCGCCTGGTCGAGATGCACCCGACCGACCACAAGATCCTCGCCTCCTACCTCGGCGATCTGCAAGGCGTCGAGGTCCAGCTCGGCGACGGTTATGGCGCGCTGAAGTCGACGCTGCCGCCGCCGACGCGGCGCGGCGTCGTGCTGATCGACCCGCCCTACGAGATCAAGACCGATTACCCGCGCGTGCTCGCGGCGCTGCGCGAGGCGCTCGAGCGCTTCCCCGAATGCGTCGTCGTCATCTGGCTGCCGCAGCTGCAGCTGATCGAGTCGGCGCAGCTGCCGCAGCGGCTCAAGGCGGCCGCCGACACCGGCGCGAAGAAGGGCTGGCTGATGGCGCGGCTGACCGTCGCCGAGGCCGACGCGCGCGGCTACGGCATGCTCGGCAGCAGCGTCTTCGTCGCCAACCCGCCGCACACGCTGCACGACGTGCTGCAGCCGGTGCTGCCCTGGCTGGCGCTGGAGCTGGCGCAGTTCCCCGGCGCGCGCAGCGCGCTCGAGCGTTCGGCCAAGGCCTGATCGGCTTCAGCCCGGACCGCAGAGGGTCCGGTCCTTCGTCCAGCACTCGCGAGTCCGCAGGGACTCGCTCGGTCCGGACTCAGCCGACGCCGCGTGCGCGGTCGGCCTTGAACTGCGCGCGCCAGGTCTCGAACCCGCCGGCATCGAGCGCACCGCGGATCTCGCGCATCAGGTTGACGTAGTAATGCAGGTTGTGGATGCTGGCCAGCATCGGGCCCAGCATCTCGCCGCAGCGGTCGAGGTGGTGCAGGTAGGCGCGCGAGAAGCCGGCGCAGGCATGGCAGCTGCAGGTCGCGTCGACCGGCCGCTCGTCGTCGCGGTGGCGCGCGTTGCGGATCTTGAGGTCGCCGAAGCGCGTGAACAGATGGCCGTTGCGCGCATTGCGCGTCGGCATCACGCAGTCGAACATATCGACGCCGCAGGCCACGCCCTCGACGAGATCCTCGGGCGTGCCCACGCCCATCAGGTAGCGCGGCTTGTGCGCCGGCAGCAGGCGCGGCGTGTGCGCCATGATGCGCAGCATCTCGTCCTTGGGCTCGCCGACGCTGACGCCGCCGACGGCGTAGCCCGGCAGGTCGAGCTCGGCCAGCGCCTGCGCCGATTCCTGGCGCAGGTTCTCGAACATGCCGCCCTGGACGATGCCGAAGAGCGCGTTCGGATTCCCGAGGCGGCCGAACTCGGCCACGCTGCGCCGCGCCCAGCGCAGGCTCAGCTCCATCGACGCGCGCGCCTGCGCCTCGGTCGTGATGCGGCCCTGGGTCTCGTAGGGCGTGCATTCGTCGAACTGCATCACGATGTCCGAGTTGAGCCGCGTCTGGATCTGCATGCTGACCTCGGGCGTGAGGAAGAGCTTGTCGCCGTTGACCGGCGAGGCGAAACGCACGCCCTCCTCGCCGATCTTGCGCATCTCGCCCAGGCTCCAGACCTGGAAGCCGCCGCTGTCGGTGAGCAGCGGGCGCGACCAGCCCTCGAAGCGGTGCAGGCCACCGAAGCGCTGGATGACGTCGAGCCCGGGCCGCATCCACAGGTGGAAGGTGTTCCCGAGGATGATCTGCGCCCCCATCTCCTCGAGCGAGCGCGGCAGCACGCCCTTGACCGTGCCGTAGGTACCCACGGGCATGAACACCGGCGTCTCGACGACGCCATGGTTGAGCGTGAGGCGGCCGCGGCGCGCGGCACCCTCGCTGGTGAGCAGTTCGAATTTCAACATCGGCAGGATTGTCTCAGCGCGCCGCTAGCATCGGCGTCCGCTCACTTCGAAGGTTCGCCATGGCCTGCGCCGCGCCCCGCTTCCTGGCACCGCTGGCCGCCGTCCTCGCCTGCGCCGGCTGCGCCGCGCCGCCACCGCCGGCGACGACCGGCATCGAGCGCGTGCGCCACCTCGTCGTGATCTACGCCGAGAACCACAGCTTCGACAACCTCTACGGGATGTTCCCGGGCGCCGACGGCGTCGCCAACGCGAGCGAACGCTCGAGGACCCAGGTCGACCACGACGGCAAGCCACTGCCCGAGCTGATCGTCTTCGGCGCCGACGGCAAGCCCGACCCGCGCTACCCGCGGCTGGCCAACGGACCGTTCCGCATCGACGCGCCGCCGGTGTCCAAGCGCCTGGACGAACAGGTGCCGAGCCCGATCCACGCCTTCTTCCACAACCAGGAACAGATAGCCGGCGGCGCCAACGACCGTTTTGCCGCGATGTCGACCGTCGGCGGCTGGACGATGGGCCATTACGACGGGTCGGCGATGAAGCTGTGGCAATGGGCGCGCGACTACACGCTCGCCGACCGCTTTTTCATGGGCGCCTTCGGCGGCAGCTACCTCAACCATCAGTACCTGATCTGCGCCTGCGCACCGACCTTCGCCGATGCGCCCGAGTCGATGCGCGTGCGGCTCGACGCGAACGGCCAACTGCTGCGCAAACCCGATTCGCCGTCGGCGACGGTGGGCGCGGTGCAGGTCTACAGCCGCGGCGGCGGCGCCGTCACGCCCGACGGCCTGACGGTGAATACGGTGCAGCCGCCGTACCAGCCCAGCGGCATCCCGCCGGCCGCCGGCGGCTCACCCGACCTCGCCGACCCGCGGGGTGCGCGCGGCGAGCGCCCGCTGCCGCCGCAGCAGGCGCCGACGATAGGCGAGCGCCTGAGCGCGCGCGGCGTGAGCTGGGCCTGGTACTCCGGCGGCTGGAACGCCGCGCTCGCCGACGGCCGCCAGCCGCCGGACCAGCCGCGCCGCGTGATCTACGCCAACCGCCCCGACAGCCCGATCTTCCAACCCCACCACCAGCCATTCAACTACTACGCCGCCTACGCCCCCGGCACCGCTGCGCGCGCCGAACACATCCGCGACGGCGACGAATTCCTGCGCGACGCCGCGGCCGGCCGCCTGCCCGCGGTGGCCTTCTACAAGCCGGCCGGGCGCTACACCCAGCATCCGGGCTACACCGACGTGAAGAGCGGCGACGAGCATATCGCCGCGCTGCTCGAGGCGCTGCGCGCGAGCCCGCAATGGGCCGACATGCTGATCGTCGTCACCTACGACGAGAACGGCGGCTACTGGGACCATGCCGCGCCGCCCGCCGGGCCCGGCTGGAGCGACCGTTTCGGGCCGGGTACGCGCGTGCCGGCGATCTTCATCGGGACTATGGTCAAGCGCGGCGTCGTCGACCACGAGACCTACGACACGACCTCGATCCTCAAATTCATCACCCGGCGCTGGAACCTCGAACCGCTGCCGGGCGTGCGCGCGCGTGTCGGCGACCTCAGCGCGACACTGCAGTAGCGGCTGCGCTGCGCTTCAGGCGCGGTCGAGCAGCATCGCGTCGCCGTAGCTGAAGAAGCGGTAGCGCGACGCCACCGCATGACGGTAGAGCGCGCGCATGCGCTCGTGGCCGGCGAAGGCGCTGACCAGCATCAGCAGCGTGCTGCGCGGCAGGTGGAAGTTGGTCAGCAGCCGGTCGACGACGGCGAAGCGGTAGCCCGGGGTGATGAAGATGTCGGTCTCGCCGCTGTACGGTGCCAGGCGGCCGCCCGCGACCCGCGCCGCCGATTCGAGCGCCCGCAGCGTCGTCGTCCCGGCCGCGACGATGCGCCCGCCGGCGGCGCGCGTGGCCGTGATCGCCGCCACCGTCGCAGCGCCCACCTCGAACCATTCGCTGTGCATGCGGTGCTCGGCGATGCGCTCGGCGCGCACGGGCTGGAAGGTGCCGGCGCCGACATGCAGCGTCACCGCCGCGCGCCGCACGCCGCGCGCTTCCAGCGCCGCCAGCAGCGGGGCGTCGAAATGCAGCGATGCCGTCGGCGCCGCGACGGCGCCCGGGCGCGCGGCGAACACGGTCTGGTAGCGCGCCGCATCGTCGGCGCCGTCGGCGTGGGTGATGTAGGGCGGCAGCGGCACATGGCCGTGGCGTTCGAGCAGCGCCAGCGGGTCGGCCGGGAAGCGCAGGTGGAAGAGGGCGTCGTCGGGCCCGGCGCGGCCGAGCACCTCGGCGTCGAAGGCGCCGGCGAAGCGCACGACGTTCCCCGGCCGCGGCGACTTGCTCGCGCGCAGATGCGCCAGCACCTCGTGCCCGGGCAGCACGCGCTCGACCAGCGCCTCGACGGCGCCACCGCTGGCCTTGGCGCCGTGTAGCCTGGCGTGGATGACGCGGGTGTCGTTGAACACCAGCAGGTCGCCCGGGCTGAGAAGCGCCGGCAGCTCGCGGAAGACGCGGTCTGCCGCCGGCTCGACGGTCGCGTCGAGCAGCCGCGAGGCGCTGCGTTCGGCCGCGGGATGCTGGGCGATCAGCTCGGGGGGGAGTTCGAAATCGAAATCGGCAAGCTGCCAATCGGGGGTTGGCATGCGGGGCGGGGAATCGTTCATGGGAAGGTCAAAATTGTTCCATGCCCGCGACCTCGCCGCCCAAGCCCGCACCGGAGAAACTTTCGGCACCGGCGCGGGCGCTGCAGAAGCTCGGCCTGCGGCGCGACATCGACCTTGCGCTGCACCTGCCGCTGCGCCATGTCGACGAGACGCGCATCGTGCCCATCGCCAGCCTGCGCGATTTCCAGACCGCGCAGGTGCAGGGCCGCGTCGTCGACAGCCGCGTCGAGACGCGCTCGCGGCGCCAGCTCGTCGTGCGCATCGCCGACGACGGCGGCGAGCTCGTGCTGCGGCTGCTGCATTTCTACCCCTCGAACCAGAAGACGCTGGCACCGGGCCAGCTCGTGCGCGTGCGCGGCGAGGTGCGCGCCGGCTTCTTCGGGCGCGAGATGGTGCATCCGGAGTTTCGCGCGGTGACCGACGACACGCCGCTGCCGCGCTCGCTCACCCCCGTCTACCCGACGACGGCGCAGCTGCCGCAGGCCTATCTGCGCAAGGCCGTGGCGTCGGCGCTGGCGCGCGCACCGCTGGCCGAGATCCTGCCGCCCGAGCTCGTCCCCGCCGGCCTGCCGCCGCTGCGCGAGGCGCTCGAGGCGCTGCACCACCCCGGGCCCGATGCCGATTTCGCCGCCATCGAGGACCGCAGCCATCCGGCCTGGCAGCGCCTGAAGTTCGAGGAGCTGCTGGCGCAGCAGCTCTCGCAGGCGCAGGCGCAGGCCGAACGCGCGCTGCTGACGGCGCCGGCGCTGCGCTCGACGGGCGCCGACGGGCTCGAGCAGCGGCTGCTTGCCGCGCTGCCGTTCGCGCTCACGGCGGCGCAGACGCGCGTCGTCGCCGAGATCACCGCCGACCTCGCGCGGGCGCACCCGATGCACCGGCTGCTGCAGGGAGATGTCGGCTCGGGCAAGACGGTGGTCGCCGCGCTCGCCGCCGCGGTGGCCATCGGCGCCGGCTGGCAATGCGCGCTGATGGCGCCCACCGAGATCCTCGCCGAGCAGCATTTCCGCAAGCTCGTCGGCTGGCTCGAACCGCTGGGGCTGACGATCGCCTGGCTCACCGGCAGCCGCAAGGGCAAGGGGCGCCAGGCGATGGTCGAGCAGGTCGCGTCGGGCGCGGCGCAGCTCGTCGTCGGCACCCATGCGGTGATCCAACAGGATGTCGCGTTCGCGCGGCTGGGGCTGGCGATCGTCGACGAGCAGCATCGCTTCGGCGTCGCGCAGCGACTGGCGCTGCGCGCGAAACTGGATGCCCAGCGCCTGGAGCCGCACCTGCTGATGATGAGCGCGACGCCGATCCCGCGCACGCTGGCGATGAGCTATTTCGCCGACCTCGACGTGAGCACGATAGCCGAGCTGCCGCCCGGCCGCACGCCCATCGTCACCAAGGTCTTCGCCGACGGCAAGCGCGATGCGGTGATCGAACGCATCCGCGCCGAGGTCGCGCGCGGGCGCCAGGTCTACTGGGTCTGCCCGCTGGTCGAGGAAAGCGAGCACCTGGATTTGCAGAACGCCACCGCGACGCATGCCGAGCTCGGCGCCGCGCTGCCCGGCGTCGGCGTCGGGCTGATCCACGGCCGCATGGCCGGCGCCGAGAAGGCGGCGGTGATGGCGCAGTTCACCGAGCAGCGGCTGCAGCTGCTGGTGGCGACGACGGTGATCGAGGTCGGCGTCGACGTGCCCAACGCCAGCCTGATGGTGATCGAGCATGCCGAGCGCTTCGGCCTCGCGCAGCTGCACCAGCTGCGCGGCCGCGTCGGCCGCGGCGAGACGGCCAGCGTCTGCGTGCTGCTCTACACAGGGCCGCTGTCGCCGACCGGCAAGGCGCGCCTGCAGGCGATGGCCGAGACCGGCGACGGCTTCGAGATCGCGCGCCGCGACCTCGAGATCCGCGGCCCGGGCGAATTCATGGGCGCGCGCCAGAGCGGCGACGCGCTGCTGCGCTTCGCCGACATCCAGGCCGACGCGGTGCTGCTGACGGCGGCGCGCGAGGCCGCGGCGCGGCTGCTGCGCGTATCGCCGGCGGCGGCGCGCGCCCAGGTCGAGCGCTGGCTCGCCGGGCGCAGCGACTACCTCAAGGCCTGACGAACCGATCGCCCGACCCAGGCCGGGGCGCGCCGATTTCGCCACAATCGCCGTCCATGACCCTGACCGAGCTGAAGTACATCGTCGCGGTGGCGCGCGAACGCCATTTCGGCCGCGCCGCCGAGGCCTGCCATGTCTCGCAGCCGACGCTGAGCGTGGCGATCAAGAAGCTCGAGGAGGAGCTCGACCTGCGCATCTTCGAGCGCGGCGCCTCCGAGGTCAGCACGACGCCGCTGGGCGAGCAGATCGTGCGCCAGGCGCAGGTCGTGATCGAGCAGGCGCAGGCGATCCGCGAGATCGCCGAGCGCGGCAAGGACCCGGTGAGCGGGCCGCTGCGCATGGGCATCATCTACACCATCGGCCCCTACCTGCTGCCCGACCTCGTGCGCCAGGCGATCGCGCTGGTGCCGCAGATGCCGCTCGTGCTGCAGGAGAACTTCACCGTCAAGCTGCTCGAGATGCTGCGCACCGGCGAGCTCGACTGCGCCATCATGGCCGAGCCGTTTCCCGATGCCGGCCTCGCGGTGGCGCCGCTCTACGACGAGCCCTTCATGGCCGCGGTGCCGACCAAGCACCCGCTGGCCAAGCGCAAGACCGTCAGCGCCGAGGAACTGAAGCAGGAGACGATGCTGCTGCTGGGCACCGGCCACTGCTTCCGCGACCATGTGCTCGAGGTCTGCCCCGAGTACGCGCGGCTGTCGAGCCAGGCCGAGGGCATCCAGAAGAGCTTCGAGGGCAGCTCGCTCGAGACGATCAAGTACATGGTCGCCTCGGGCATGGGCGTGACCGTCGTGCCGCAGCTCAGCGTGCCGGCCGCGCCCGACGCCCATGTGCGCTACATCCGCTTCGCCCCGCCGGTGCCGACGCGCCGCGTCGTGCTGGCGTGGCGCCGCAGCTTCCCGCGCTACGAGGCGATCGCCGCGCTGCGCAACGCGATCTACGCCTGCGCCCTGCCCGGGGTGAAGCGCCTTTCCTGAAGGAGCGAGGACCATGAGCGACATTCCGTCCGACATCTACACGGAGCCCGCCGAGATCGACGTGCGCACGCTCGGGCACCTCGGCCCGCTGCGCGCGCTGGCCGGCGTCTGGCAGGGCCAGCGCGGACTCGACGTCAAGCCCAAGGCCGACGGGCCGCGCAAGCAGGCCTATGTCGAGCGCATCGAGCTGCAGCCTATCGACCCGCAGACGAACGGCCCGCAACTGCTCTACGGCCTGCGCTACCACACCCATGTCACCAAGCCCGACCAGGTCAAGACCTATCACGACCAGGTCGGCTACTGGCTCTGGGAGCCGGCCACCGGCACCGTGATCCACACGCTGACGATCCCGCGCGGCCAGATCGCGATGGCCTCGGGCCAGGCGGCGGCCGACGCGAAGTCGTTCGAGCTCGTCGCCACCCAGGGCCTGGACACCTGGGGCATCTGCTCGGCGCCCTTCCTGCACCAGGCCTTCAAGACCACCGAGTTCCGCATCAAGGTCACGGTCAACGACGACGGCAGCTGGGGCTACGAGGAGGACACGGTGCTGATGATCCGCGGCCAGTCCGAGCCCTTCCACCACACCGACCGCAACCGGCTGACCAAGATCGCCGAGCCGACGCCGAACCCGCTCGCCGCAGCGCTCGTCGCCTGAGCGCTACAGCAACGGCTAGAGGTCGTCGATCGTCTTCGGCCAGCTCGCCTTGAGCAGCCGGCTCAGCGAACGGTCGGCGAGCAGCCGGCCGCCGGTCTGGCAGCGGGCGCAGTAGTTGGCCTCGTTGCTGGCGTAGACGATGCGCTGCACCGGCGCGCCGCAATCGGGGCAGGGCTGGCCAAAACGACCGTGGACGGCCATCTCGGGGCGGAACGCGGTGACCTGCTCGGGCCACGACGGCGATTCGGCGCGCAGCCGCTCGGTCCACTCGCCGAGCACCGCGCGTGCCGCGTCGTACAGGCGCTGCACCGCCTCGGCCGGCAGCGACCGCGTCAGCGCCAGCGGCGAGAGCCGGGCGCGATGCAGGATCTCGTCGGAATAGGCGTTGCCGATGCCGCTGTACAGCTGCGGGTCGGTGAGCGCGCGCTTGAGCGTGTGGTTCCCGCTCGCCAGCCGCGCGGCGAAGGCGGCGCGGCCGATCGCCAGGACGTCGATGCCGCCCGGGTCGAGCGCGGCCAGCGCCTCGGCGCCGGCGACGTAATGCAGCGAGGCGCGCCGCGTCGTCCCGGCCTCGGTCAGCACGAGCGTGCCGGCATCGAACTCGAAGCTCGCGAGCGCGCCGCGCCCCGGCGGCTTCGCGCCGGGCGCGAGCCAGCGCAGCCGGCCGGCGATCATCAGGTGGATGACGAGGTAGCGCTCGCCCTCGAGCGCGAGCACGACGCGCTTGCCCAGCCGCCGCGTGCCGAGCACGGTGCGGCCCTCGGCATCGCCGATCGGCGGCAGCGCCGTGCGCAGCAGGAACGGATTGAGCAGGCGCAGCCGGCGCAGCACCTGGCCGCCGATGCGCTCCTGCGCGCGTTCGACATAGACGGTGATGTCGGGCAGTTCGGGCATCAACGCTCCTCGGCAACGCGGCGGCGGCACCGATAATCGCCGGTTTCGCCAGCCGCCCGCCCATGTCAGCCGACCTCGCCACCGAAGTGCGCCGCCGCCGCACCTTCGCCATCATCTCCCACCCTGACGCCGGCAAGACGACGCTGACCGAGAAGCTGCTGCTGTTCTCGGGCGCGATCCAGATCGCAGGATCGGTGAAGGCGCGCAAGGCCACGCGCCACGCGACGAGCGACTGGATGGAGATCGAGAAGCAGCGCGGCATCTCGGTCGCGTCGTCGGTGATGCAGATGGAATACCGCGACTGCGTCATCAACCTGCTCGACACCCCGGGCCACCAGGACTTCAGCGAGGACACCTACCGCGTGCTGACCGCCGTCGACGCGGCGCTGATGGTGATCGACGCCGCCAACGGCGTCGAGCCGCAGACGCGCCGGCTGCTGCAGGTCTGCCGCGCCCGCAACACGCCCATCCTGACCTTCGTCAACAAGATGGACCGCGAGGTCAAGGAGCCGCTGGCGCTGATGGACGAGATCGAGCGCGAGCTCGGCATGGAGGTCGTGCCCTTCACCTGGCCGGTCGGCATGGGCAAGGTCTTCCACGGCGTGATGGACCTGCGCGCGCAGCAGATGCGCGTCTTCAGCCCCGGCGAGGATCGCGACCACCACGCCGACGAGATCCTGCAGGGCCTCGCCAACCCGGCCTACGCCGAGCGCTTCGGCATGCAGTACGAGCAGGCGCAGGGCGAGATCGAGCTGCTGTCCGACGCCGCGCCGCTGTTCGAGCCCCATGCCTTCCTCGCCGGCCACCAGACGCCGATGTTCTTCGGCTCGGCGGTCAACAACTTCGGCGTGCGCGAGGTGCTGGACGCGCTCGTCGACCTCGCGCCGCCGCCGGGCCAGCGGCCGGCGATCCAGCGCATCGTCGAGCCCGAGGAGCCGAAGTTCAGCGGCGTCGTGTTCAAGATCCAGGCCAACATGGACCCGGCGCACCGCGACCGCATTGCCTTCCTGCGCGTGGCCAGCGGGCATTTCGAGCGCGGCATGCGGCTCAAGGTGTCGCGCTCGGGCAAGGAGCTGCGGCCGAACACCGTCGTCTCGTTCCTGAGCCAGCGCCGCGAGCTGCTCGACGAGGCCTATGCGGGCGACATCATCGGCATCCCCAACCATGGCGTGCTGCAGCTCGGCGACACGCTGACCGAGGGCGAGGTGCTGCAGTTCACCGGCCTGCCTTTCTTCGCCCCCGAGATGTTCCGCAGCGTCGAGGTCGCCGACCCGCTGCGCACGAAGCAGCTGCGCGCCGGGCTGACCCAGCTCGGCGAGGAGGGCGCGATCCAGGTCTTCCGCCCCGTCGCCGGCAGCGTGCTGCTGCTGGGCGCGGTCGGCCAGCTGCAGTTCGAGGTCGTCGCGCACCGGCTCGAGCACGAATACGGCTGCAAGGCGCGCATCATGCCGGCGCGCTACAACGTCGCGCGCTGGGTCACCTGCGACGAGGCCGACGGCGGCGAGAAGGAGCTGCAGCGCTTCATCGACGGCAACGCGCACCGCGTCGCGCTCGATGCGGTGAACGCGCCGACGGTGCTGCTCGAATACGCCGGCGAGCTGCGCGCGATGCAGGAGAACTGGCCGAAGATCAAGTTCCACGCGTTGCGCGAGCACGCGGGGCTGGTGTTCCAGAAGCAGCTGGAGGGCTAGACCAGTGGCCGAGGCGGACGAAGGCCAGCCGAGCCATGCCTACGCCCGGCTCTATCCCGAGATCAAGCGCCTGGCGCACGCGCGGCTGGCGCGCGCGGGCGGCGTCGTCGGTCTCAACACGACGGCGCTCGTGCACGAGGGCTTCCTGCGCATGGCCCAGCGCGAGGCGCTCGACGCCGCGTCGCGCGCCGAGTTCTTCGCCTACGTCGGCCAGGTGCTGCGCTCGGTCGTCATCGACCATCTGCGCGGCGAGGCGCGCGACAAGCGCGGCGGCGAACAGGTCATGGTCACGCTCTCGGCGGCCGAGAACGTCGTCGCCGCGCCGGGTTCGGCGGTCGACCTCGTCGCGCTCGACCGCGCGCTGCAGCGCATGCAGGAGATCGACCCCGCGCTGCGCGAGCTGATCGAGGCCCACGCCTTCGCCGGCCTCACGATCGACGAGGTCGCACGGCTGCGCGGCGTCACCGCGCGCACGATCAACCGCGAGCTCGTGAAGGCGCGCGCGCTGCTGGCGGCGCTGCTCGAATAAAGCGGCCGATCAGCGCGGCCGATCAGCGCGGCCGATCAGAAGGGCAGGGGTGCACCCCGTGCCGCGAAGCCGCGCCGCAGATGGGCGCGGGCGCGCGAGACGCGGCTGCGCACGGTGCCGATCGGCACCGACAGCAGCGCCGCGGCTTCCTCGTAGCTCATGTCGTCCAGCGCGACCAGCATCAGCACCTCGCGCATTTCGGGCATCAGCTCGTCGAGCCCCTGCTCGAGCACGCGGATCAGCTCGGTCAGCGCGCATTGCTGCTCGGGGTCGGCACCGGCGCCGGCGCAATCGGCCAGCGCGCTCTCGTCCTCGAAGCGGTACAGGCGCTGCGGGCTGCGCGAGAGGTGGTTGCGCACCAGGTTCATCGCGATGCCGTAGAGCCAGGTCGACAGCTGCGAATCGCCGCGGAAGCTCGCATAGGCGCGTGCCGCCTCGACGAAGGCCTGCTGCGCCAGGTCCTCGGCCTCGGTTGCCTGCCCGATGTGGCGCAGCACGAAGCGGTAGAGCCGGTCGCCGTGCTGGGCGACCAGGTCGCTGAACAACTGATCTTCGCAGACGCGCGGGTGGGTGATGGCCGTCATGATTCGATCGCCTCGTTGCTGCGGCGCCCCGAACCAGCGCGCCCTTGACGGTACAAACGACAAAGCGAGCCTCGGTACGACATCCAAATACGAAAACCAAGGGTAAACACTGAGTTCGATCCCATACTCGGGTTGCTGGCGCGATCGTGATCACGATGATGGCAACGCCAGACCGGCATGGACATCCCTACGCTCCCATCGACATAGGAAGGGGGCCTCGGCGGGCGCCGAGGCCGCAGGCTCAATGCGCGCGCCGCCGCAGCAACGAGCACAGCAGCGCCGCGGCGTCCTCGGCGACGAGATCGGGGCCGCACCACAGCCGGGCCATCTCGGCATCGATGGCCTGGCAGCGTTCGTCCGACAGGCCCGCCGGGTCGACCCCGCAACGCCGGCATTCGGCGACGAATTCGCAACCGCCCAACGTCGCCGAGTACGACAGGCGCACGCCGAACAGCCGACCGTCGTCGAGCGCGCGCGCCGCCTCGGCACAGGCGATCGCCTGCAGCACGCGGCGTGATTCGAGCGCCGGGCCGAAGCCCTCGTCGAGCCCGATCTCGCGCTGGGCCACCGCGGCGGCGGCCGCGCCGTAGGCCTGGCGCAGCGCCTCCATCAGCAGAGCCGAGGTCTCGTCGCCGGCGCCGCCTTCCCGGCGCTCGGCACCGACGACGACCGCGCCGCGCTCGCCGCGCCGGGCCCAGACGCAGGGCGCCGCGCGCGCCGCCCGCCTGAAGGCTTCGAGCACGGGATGGCGGTCGGTGTTCGGTTCGGCGGTCGGGCGCGTCATCGCCGTGCTGTGTGGCGCCGGCGCCGCGCCGGTTCCGCATCCGATAATCGGCCTCGATGCACGCGATCGGCAACTCGACCCCGCCCCGCTGGGCGCTCTACCTCGACCTGATCCGCTGGAGCCGGCCGGCCGGCTGGCTGCTGCTGCTGTGGCCGACGCTGGCCGCGCTGTGGCTCGCGGCCGGCGGCTGGCCCGGCTGGCATCTGCTGGCGGTGTTCGTCGCCGGGACGATCCTGATGCGCAGCGCCGGCTGCTGCGCCAACGATGTCGCCGACCGCGAGTTCGACCGCCATGTCAAGCGCACCGCGCAACGCCCGGTGACGCGCGGCGCGATCGGCGCCGGCGAGGCGCTGGCCGTCGGCGCGCTGCTGGCGCTGGCGGCCTTCGCGCTCGTGCTGACGACCAACCCGGCGACGATCGCACTGTCGTTCGTCGGCCTGGCGATCTCGCTCGCCTATCCCTATGCGAAGCGGGTCGTGTCGATGCCGCAGGCGGTGCTGGGCGTGGCCTTCAGCTTCGGCATCCCGATGGCCTACGCGGCGGTGCGCGGCGGCCCGGCCTGGGACGCCGGCGCCTTCGGCGCCGCCGTGCCGCTGACGGCCTGGGCGCTGCTGCTGTCCAACGGGTTCTGGGTCCTGGCCTACGACACCGAATACGCGATGGTCGACCGCGACGACGACCTGCGCATCGGCATGAAGACCTCGGCCATCACGCTCGGCCGCCACGATGTCGCGGCGGTGATGGCCTTCTATGCCGTCTACCTCGCGAGCTGGGCCGCGCTCGGCGTCGCCGCAGGCCTGGGCTGGGTCTTCGGCCTGGGCATCGCGGCCGCCGCGGCCCAGGTCGGCTGGCATTACACGCTCATCCGCGGCCGCTCGCGCGAGGGCTGCTTCAAGGCCTTCCGGCTCAATCATTGGGTCGGCTTCGCCGTCTACGCCGGCGTCGCCGCCGACCTCGCGCTGCGCCGGCTGGCCGGCTAGGCGGGGCGGCGGCTAGGCACCGAACTCGTCGCCGAGTTCGCGCGCGCGCGCCTGCGCCGCGAGCAGCGCGCGCACGAAGGCCGGCTTGACGCCCGCGTCCTCGAGCACGCCGATCGCGGCATGCGTGGTCCCGCCCCTGGAGGTCACCTGGGCGCGCAGCACGGCCGGCTCTTCGCTCGCCGCGGCGGCGAGCGCGGTCGCGCCCTCCAGCGTCGCCAGCGCCAGCCGCTTGCCCTGCGCCGCGTCCAGCCCCATCGCGCCCGCGGCCTCGACCAGCGCCTCGAGCAGGTAATAGACATAGGCCGGACCCGAGCCCGACAGCGCCGTCACCGCGTCGAGGTCGGATTCACGCTCGAGCCACAGCGTCGCGCCGGTGGGCGCGAGCAGCGCCTCGACGGCCGCGCGCTCGGCCGCGCCGACGGCGGGCCGCGCGTAGAGCCCGGCGATGCCGTGGCCGATCAGTGCCGGCGTGTTGGGCATCGCGCGCACGACGCGATCGCTGCCGCTGGCGCGCGCGACGGCATCGCTGCGCACGCCGGCCATCACGCTGACCTGCAGCGCGCCCGCGACATGCGCCGCGCAGGGCGCCGCCGCGGCGGCAAAGGACTGCGGCTTGACGGCCCAGACGACGGTGGCGGCGCGCGCCAGCCGCGCGTCGGCGGCGGCGAGCGCGGCGACGCCGAATTCGCGCTGCAGCCGTTCGCGCTGGGCCGCCGCGGGTTCGACGACGACGATGGCGCCGGCGTCGCGGCCGGCGCGGCGCAGTCCGCCGATGAGGGCGCCGGCCATGTGGCCGCCGCCGATGAAGGCGATCAGGGGTTCGTTCATTCAGTACCGCCCGGCCGTTCCGAAGGTACTGGACTCCCCCATGGGGGGCGCGAACGAAGTGAGCTAGGAGGTCGCATAGGTCCAGTGTAGCGAGCGCGCCGGCGATGACGGCGGTGCACAGCGCCCATGCAAAGCCGGCATGGCGGACCGTGACAAATTCGGTCGCCGCGCGCCTACAGTGCGCCACCGGCCGCGGCCGCACCCAGGAAGTGCGGCGGCAGCCGTCGAACTCCAGCCCACGAGGAACCTTCGCCATGACTTCAACGCTCACCCCGATGCCGCTGTCATCGGTCCATCCCACCGCCGACAGCCCCTGGGGCACCTACCTGATGCAGGTCGACCGCGTCGTGCCCTACCTGGGCCACCTGGCGCGCTGGGTCGAGACGCTCAAGCGCCCCAAGCGGGCGCTCATCGTCGACGTGCCGATCGAGCTCGACGACGGCCGCGTCGCGCATTTCGAGGGCTTCCGCGTCCAGCACAACCTCAGCCGCGGCCCCGGCAAGGGCGGCGTGCGCTTCCACCCCGATGTCACGCTCGAGGAAGTGATGGCGCTGGCGGCCTGGATGAGCGTCAAGAACGCCGCCGTCAACCTGCCCTACGGCGGCGCCAAGGGCGGCATCCGGGTCGACCCGGCGCTGCTCTCGCGCAAGGAGCTCGAACGCATGACGCGCCGCTACACGAGCGAGATCGGCATCATCATCGGCCCGCACAGCGACATCCCGGCGCCGGACGTGAACACCAACCCGCAGATCATGGCGTGGATGATGGACACCTATTCGATGAACACCGGCACCACGGCCACCGGCGTCGTCACCGGCAAGCCGATCCACCTCGGCGGCTCGCTCGGCCGCGTCAAGGCCACCGGGCGCGGCGTCTTCGTCACCGGGCGCGAGGCGGCGCGGCGCATCGACCTCGAGCTCGCCGGCGCGCGCGTCGCGGTGCAGGGCTTCGGCAACGTCGGCTCGGCCGCCGCCGAGCTCTTCAACCAGGCCGGCAGCAGGATCGTCGCCGCGCAGGACCACACCGGAACGATCCACAACGACCGCGGCTTCGACATGGCCGACCTGATGGCCCATGTGAAGGAGCATGGCGGCGTCGGCGGCTTCAAGGGCGCCGAGCCGATGAAGAGCGAGGAGTTCTGGGACGTCGCCTGCGACATCCTGATCCCGGCCGCGCTCGAAGGCCAGATCACCGCCGAACGCGCCCGCCGCACCAAGGCCAGGCTGGTGCTCGAAGGCGCCAACGGCCCCACCGTCCCGACGGCCGACGACATCCTGGCCGAGCGCGGCATCCTCGTCGTCCCCGACGTCATCTGCAACGCCGGCGGCGTCACCGTCAGCTACTTCGAGTGGGTGCAGGACTTCAGCTCGTTCTTCTGGACCGAGGACGAGATCAACGTGCGCCTGGACAAGATCATGATCGGCGCGCTGCGCCGCATCTGGGACACCGCCGACCGCCATCGCATCACGCTGCGCACGGCCACCTTCGCCGTCGCCTGCGAGCGCATCCTGACGGCGCGCGAGGAGCGCGGCCTCTATCCATAAGGCTGCGCCGGCCGCTCCGAAGGTTAATGCGCTGCTGCGGGGCTTCATCGCGGCCGCGCCCGGCCGATATTCGGGCAGACCCGGGCCGCGTCATGCGTGCGGTCGGGCCTTCCGATGCAAGCGCGACACCCGAATGACCCCCTGGCTGCGGCGCAACAGCAGCTGGTGCGCTATGAAGCGCTGTTCCAGCTGCTCGACGAACTGCGGCCGCTGGACGACGTCGAAGCGGCCGCGCGCCTGTGCGCCGCGCGCTGGAAATACATCGCCCAGCCTGGCGCCTGGCGGCTCGTGCTGGCGCAGGAGCCGGGCTTCCTCTGCCTGACCGCGCATCGCGGCAGCGTGGCGGTGCAGCGGCTCGAGGCGCTGCCGCCCTGGGACGCGCATCACTGGCGCACGCAGCACCCCTGCATCATCGACGCCGGCGCCGCGCCCGAACCCGCCTGGCCGCCCGAACTCGCGCTGGCGGGCGGACGCGAGGTCCTCGTGATGCCGATCGCGCGGGCCGGCGTGGGCGTCGCCCTGCTCGGCGTGGCTTCCAAGGCCGAGCCCTTCAGCGCGCTCGACCGCAAGTTCATTCCGCTGCTGGGCACGCAGCTGGCCGACCATCTGCTGCACGCCGCGCTGCGCCAGCGCGAGCTCGAGGCGCTGCGCGCGCGCGCCTGCACCGACGCCCTCACGGGTGCGCTGAACCGGGCCGCCATCCTCGATCGCCTGCAAGGCCAGCTCGCGCTGTCGCGGCGCACGCGCGTGCCGCTGGCGCTGCTGATCGCCGACGCCGATCACTTCAAGCGCGTCAACGACGGCTACGGCCACTCCGCCGGCGACGAGGTGCTGCGCGAGCTGTGCCGGCGCTTCCGCATCCTGGCGCGCGCGAGCGAGTGCTTCGGCCGCTATGGCGGCGAGGAGTTCCTCTTCGTGCTCTACCCCTGCGGGGCGCAGGAGGCCCTGGGCGCGGGCAACCGCATCCGCGCGGGCATCGCCGCGGCGCCCTTCGTCATCGACCCCGCGACCGGACAGGCGCTGGCGGTGACGATCAGCCTCGGTGCCGCCAGCACCGACGGCGACCCGGCCGCGAGCGCCGAGACGCTGATACGCCGCGCCGACGAGGCGCTCTACCGCTCGAAGGCCGACGGCCGCAACCGGCTCACGCTGGCCACGCCGCCGCCGCGCCTGGCGGGCGCCTGACACCCTCGAACGAAGAAAGCCCCCGATGCCACGCTACACCCTGGTCGACTACGAATCCGCGAGCCCCGAGGTGCGCGCGATCTACGACGATTTCCTGCGCCAGACCGGCTCCACCACCGTGCCCTACTGGGTCCAGAGCCTGGGCTGCAACGTGTCGCTGCTGCACGCCTACTGGGAGCGCACGAAGGGCTCGCTGGTGCGCGGCGTGATGCCGGCCATCCTCAAGGAGATGGTGATCTTCGTCGTCTCGGTCGAGAACGGCTCGCGCTACTGCAGCGCCTGCCATGCCCATGCCGTGCTGGGCCTGGACCCGACGCTGAAGTTCGAGGACCTCAACGCCCTGCTCGACACCGAGGACCGGCGCCTTGCGCTGCCGCCCTCGTACCGCGCGGCGCTGGATTTCGCGATCCGCATGGCGCGCGACCCGAACGCCGTCAGCGATGCCGATTTCGAGTCGCTGCGCGAGGCCGACTTCGACGACGCGGAGATCCGCGAGCTGCTCGCGGTGATCGACCTCGCGGCGATGTTCAACCAGTACACGAGCGCGCTGCGCCTGCCGCTGGACCCCGGTTACAGGCCGGTGCTGGCGCCGCTCCCGGCCTGAGCGCGGCGCAAGCCCCGTTCAGGCCGTCGCGCGCGCCGTGTGGCGGTCGAGATCGAGGTGCCGGTCGGCGCTGGCGATGAGGCGCGGATGATCGGTCGTCATGACGACGCAGGCGTCGTGGTTCGACGCCAGGTACCACAGCGCCAGGCGCAGCGACGAGACCTCGAGGGGCTCGAGCTGGCTCTCGGCCTGTTCGATCACGAGCAGCGCCGGGCGCTGCGCCAGCGCCGCCGCGAGCAGCGCCAGGC
>JAGWVB010000023.1 GCA_018971105.1 Burkholderiales bacterium | reverse complement strand
GCGGTGCGGGCCTGGCCGGCGGCCTGCGGCGTGGCCCGGCGCGCCAGCTGGGCGCGGGCGAGCGCCTGTTCGCGGCCGAAGCGCAGGCGCTCGGTCACGTCGTGGGGGAGGGTGTCGGCTCGAACACTCAGGCTGGCGGCGATGCGCGCGGCCAGCCGGGGCTCGACTGCAACGGCATCGTTCATGCGGCTGATGTGGTTCATGGCGTGATTCCCTTGGATCTCAGAGCCTTGGCCAAAGCGTGCACCGCCCGCGAGCAATGTGTCTTCACACTGCCCTCGGAGCAACCCATCACCTCGGCAGTTTCGGCGACATCGAACTCTTCCCAGTAACGCAGCAGGAACGCTTCGCGTTGACGTGCCGGGAGTTCGGCGACCTCGCCGTCGATCAGACGCAGGATCTGTGCCCGCGAAACCGCGTCGGCGGCGCTCTCCGTCCCCAGCGTGTCCTCGAGTGCGTGCAGGGTCTCCAGCAGGTCGAAATCGCCATCGTCCTCCGAACTGTCGAAGTCCGACAGGTTCTGCATCACCGCGCCGCGCACTTTTTCGCGCCGGAACCAATCCATCGTCGCGTTCGAGAGGATGCGCTGGAACAGCAGCGGCAGTTCGGCCGCCGGGCGGTCGGCGTATTTCTCGGCCAGCCGGATCATGGCGTCCTGGACCACGTCCAGCGCCGCGTCGTCGCCGCGGACCGCATAGACCGTGCGCTTGAACGCACGTTTCTCGACGCTCTTGAGAAAGTCGGAAAGTTCTTTGTCGGTGGCCAACGGCGGAATGGACGCTTGCGCCCGGCTTGAGCGCGCGCGATTATGTCATCGCCCACCCGGCGTTCACGGTGCCTCGCAGTGCACCGCTATAATGCTGCTTCGCACAACGTTCACTGGTCCCATGCCGGCTGTCCAACCAGGGCGGCGGTTCATGACCGCGCAGGCACCGAATCCGCCCCACAAGGGTGCGCAGGAGGTGCACCGATGGATTTTCGTTAGAGAAACTCTCAAAGGTTCCACATGGATATGTCTGCCGCGGAAGTCAAGCGTGCCGCATCGGCACAGCCAGCTTCTTCCTCCCCTTCCCCCACGCCAGCCGCCGATCCCAATGGGTCGGAGATCCTCGTCCGCTGCCTGCAGGCCGAGGGCGTCAAGTACCTGTGGGGCTACCCCGGCGGGGCGGTGCTCTACATCTACGACGCGCTCTACAAGCAGGACACCATCCAGCATGTGCTGGTGCGCCACGAGCAGGCCGCCGTGCATGCCGCCGACGGCTACGCCCGCGCCACCGGCGATGTCGGCGTGGCGCTCGTGACCTCGGGCCCGGGCGTCACGAATGCCATCACCGGCATCGCGACGGCGTACATGGACTCGATCCCGATGGTGATCATCAGCGGACAGGTCCCGACGGCGGCGATCGGCCTCGACGCGTTCCAGGAATGCGACACCGTCGGCATCACGCGCCCCGTCGTCAAGCACAACTTCCTCGTCAAGGACGTGCGCGACCTCGCGCTGACGCTGAAGAAGGCGTTCCACATCGCCCGCACCGGCCGGCCCGGGCCGGTCGTCGTCGACATCCCCAAGGATGTCTCGCTCAAGACCGCGCCCTTCCATTACCCGGAAACGGTCGAGATGCGCTCGTACAACCCGGTGCGCAAGGGCCATGGCGGGCAGATCCGCAAGGCCGTGCAGCTGCTGCTGGCGGCGCGGCGCCCGTACATCTACACCGGCGGCGGCGTGATCCTGGGCAACGCCTCGAACGAGCTGCGCCAGCTCGTCGACCTGCTCGGTTTCCCCTGCACGAACACGCTCATGGGGCTGGGCGCGATCGCCGCCAGCGACCCCAGGTTCCTCGGCATGCTGGGCATGCACGGCACTTACGAAGCCAATATGACGATGCAGCATTGCGACGTCCTGCTGGCCGTGGGCGCGCGCTTCGACGACCGCGTGATCGGCAACCCGCGCCATTTCGCCAGCGTCGAGCGCAAGATCATCCACATCGACATCGACCCCTCGTCGATCTCCAAGCGCGTGCGCGTCGACATCCCGATCGTCGGCGACGTGAAGGAGGTGCTGGTCGAACTGATCGCGCAGATCAAGGAGGCGCAGGCGCGACCCGATGCCGCCGCCGTCAACGCCTGGTGGAGCCAGGTCAACGAGTGGCGCAAGCGCGCCTGCCTGGACTACAAGACCAGCCCCGACGTCATCAAGCCGCAGGCCGTGGTCGAGAAGCTCTGGGAGCTGACGAAGGACCGTGACGCCTACATCACCTCCGATGTCGGCCAGCACCAGATGTGGGCGGCGCAGTACTACCGCTTCGAGCAGCCGCGGCGCTGGATCAACTCGGGCGGCCTCGGCACGATGGGCGTGGGCCTGCCGTACGCGATGGGGATCAAGCTCGCGAAACCCGACGCCGACGTGTTCTGCATCACCGGCGAGGGCTCGATCCAGATGTGCATCCAGGAGCTGTCGACCTGCCTGCAGTACAAGACGCCGGTCAAGATCGTCTCGCTCAACAACCGCTATCTGGGCATGGTGCGGCAATGGCAGCAGCTCGACTACGGCGGCCGCTATTCGCACAGCTACATGGACGCGCTGCCCGATTTCGTCAAGCTCGCCGAGGCCTATGGCCATGTCGGCCTGCGCGTCGATCGGCCGGGCGACGTCGAGGGTGCGTTGAAGGAAGCGATCCGGCTCAAGGACCGCACCGTCTTCCTCGACATCCGCACCGACCCGACCGAGAACGTCTGGCCGATGGTGCAGGCGGGCAAGGGCATCAGCGAGATGCTGCTCGGCTCCGAGGACCTGTGAACGGCTGAACCGCGCTGCCGTGCCGCCGCGTCACCGCGCGGCGTTGGCGGCAGCGGGGTGCAGCCGATCGCGGCAACATCAACCCTCCACTCCCAAGGCCCGAACGGGCGCCCCGGGTTACCGCCCGCGGCGCGGATTCGCAGGCCGGAAAGATCGACCTCATGAAACACATCATCGCCGTCCTGCTCGAGAACGAGGCCGGGGCGCTGTCGCGCGTCGTCGCGCTGTTCTCGGCGCGCGGCTACAACATCGAAAGCCTGTCGGTCGCGCCGACCGAGGACCCCTCGCTGTCGCGCATGACCATCGTCACCACCGGCAGCGACGAGGTGATCGAGCAGATCACCAAGCACCTGAACCGGCTCATCGAGGTCGTCAAGGTCGTCGACTTGACCGAGGGCAGCTTCACCGAGCGCGAGCTCATGCTGATCAAGGTGCGCGCCGTCGGCAAGGAGCGCGAAGAGATGAAGCGCATGGCCGAGATCTTCCGCGGCCGCATCATCGACGTCACCGAGAAGAGCTACACGATCGAGCTCACCGGCGACACGCCCAAGCTCGACGCCTTCCTGGTCGCGATCGATCGCGCGGCCATCCTCGAGACCGTGCGCACCGGTGCCAGCGGCATCGGCCGCGGCGAGCGCATCCTGAGAGTTTGAAGCACCCCCGAAGCGCCTTCGGCGCCTCCCCCTCGAGGGGGCGCCGCCCGCGGCCCGGCGCAGCCGGTTCCGCGGCGGCCGCTTGACGGGACGCCACCCCAGCCTCTTTAATCGATTTTTCCCCGGAGAGAACCATGAAGGTCTATTACGACAAGGACGCCGATCTGAGCCTGATCAAGGGCAAGAACGTCACCATCATCGGCTACGGCTCGCAGGGCCATGCCCATGCGCAGAACCTCAACGACAGCGGCGTCAAGGTCACCGTCGGCCTGCGCCGCGGCGGCGCGAGCTGGGCCAAGGCCGAGAAGGCCGGCCTCAAGGTCGCCGAGGTCGCCGAGTCGGTCAAGGAAGCCGATGTCGTGATGATCCTGCTGCCCGACGAGCAGATCGCCGCCGTCTACGCCCAGGACATCGCGCCGAACATGCGCCGCGGCGCGTCGCTGGCGTTCGCGCACGGCTTCAACGTCCATTACGGCCAGGTCGTGCCGCGCGACGACCTCGATGTCTGGATGGTCGCGCCCAAGGCCCCGGGCCACACCGTGCGCGGCACCTACACCCAGGGCGGCGGCGTGCCGCACCTGATCGCCGTGCACGCCGACAAGAGCGGCAAGGCGCGCGACCTCGCGCTGAGCTACGCGGCGGCCAACGGCGGCGGCAAGGCCGGCATCATCGAGACCAACTTCCGCGAGGAGACCGAGACCGACCTGTTCGGCGAGCAGGCGGTGCTGTGCGGCGGCACGGTCGAGCTGATCAAGGCCGGCTACGAGACGCTGGTCGAGGCCGGCTACGCGCCCGAGATGGCGTATTTCGAATGCCTGCACGAGCTCAAGCTGATCGTCGACCTGATCTACGAGGGCGGCATCGCGAACATGAACTACTCGATCTCCAACAACGCCGAATACGGCGAATACGTGACCGGTCCGAAGATCGTCAACGAGGAGACCAAGAAGGCGATGAAGCAGGCGCTCAAGGACATCCAGACCGGCGAGTACGCCAAGAGCTTCATCCTCGAGAACCGCGCCGGCGCGCCGACGCTGCTGTCGCGCCGCCGCCTCACGTCCGAGCACTCGATCGAGGTCGTGGGCGAGAAGCTGCGCGCGATGATGCCCTGGATCAAGGCCAACAAGCTCGTCGACCGTTCGCGCAACTGAGCCTGGGCGCTATCCTCGCGGCCCATGACCGACGAATTCGAGGACGCTGCACCCGACGAGATGCCCCCGCCGCTGCGCCCGCGGCGCAAGGGCATCTACGTGCTGCCCAATGCGGTCACGCTGGCGGCGCTGTTCGCGGGCTTCTATTCGATCGTGATGGCGATGAACGGGCGCTTCAGCGACGCCGCCATCGGCATCTTCGTCGCCGCCGTGCTCGACAGCCTCGACGGGCGCATCGCGCGCATGACCCATTCGCAGAGCGCCTTCGGCGAGCAGATGGACAGCCTGTGCGACATGGTCAATTTCGGCGCCGCGCCGGCGCTCATCGTCTACGAATGGGCCCTCAAGGGCCTGGGCAAGCTGGGCTGGATCCCGGCCTTCGTCTACATCGCCGGCGCCGCGCTGCGGCTGGCGCGCTTCAACACGAACATCGGCATCGTCGACAAGCGCTTCTTCCAGGGCCTGCCGAGCCCGGCCGCGGCGGCTCTGGTGATGGGGCTGATCTGGGTCATGGACGACGTCGGCTTCAAATCGGTCTGGAACATCGAATGGCTGTCGTGGCTGGCCTTCGCGCTGACGCTCTACGCCGGACTCACGATGGTCACCAACGTGCCCTTCTACAGCTTCAAGGTGGTGGGCGCCAAGCGCACCGTGCCCTTCGTCGTCATCGTCGCGATCGCGCTCGCGATCGCGCTCATCAGCCAGAACCCCTCGCTGTCGCTGTTCGTGCTGTTCTGCCTCTACGGCGTCTCGGGCTACGGCGTCTATGCCTGGCGCAAGTTCAAGGGCCAGCCGGTGAGCGTGATCGCGGTCTCGACCGACGAGCCCGACGAGCGGGGCCTGCACCGTTGAACGCGCAGGCGTGCTACATTCACACGATGAAAGCGTCCCGTACCCTGCTTGCGCTAGCCCTGCTAGGAGTCCTGCGGGTGCGCTGATCGTTTTCGTTCGTAAACATTCCCCGATCAACGGCCCGCCAGCGCAAAGCAGCGGGCCGTTGGACTTTCTACACGCTGCTTGCGAACCTCATCCAAGCAAAGGCTGAACACCATGTCCGACAAGCTCATCATCTTCGACACCACCTTGCGCGACGGCGAGCAATCGCCCGGCGCCTCGATGACGCGCGAGGAGAAGCTGCGCATCGCGCGCCAGCTCGAGCGGCTGCATGTCGACGTCATCGAGGCCGGTTTCGCGGCCTCGAGCCCGGGCGATTTCGAGGCCGTGCGCAGCATCGCAGACGCCATCCGCGAGGTCACCGTGTGCTCGCTCGCGCGCGCCAACGACCGCGACATCGCACGCGCCGCCGAGGCCCTCAAGGGCGCGGCCAGGGCGCGCATCCACACCTTCATCGCGACCTCGGCGCTGCACATGGAGAAGAAGCTGCGCATGACGCCCGAGCAGGTGCACGAGCAGGCGCGGCAGTCGATACGCTATGCGCGCAACCTCTGCGACGACATCGAGTTCTCGCCCGAGGATGGCTACCGCAGCGATGTCGATTTCCTGTGCCGTGTGCTCGAGACCGTGATCGCCGAGGGTGCGACGACGGTCAACATCCCCGACACCGTCGGCTATGCCGTGCCCGAGCTCTACGGCCAGTTCATCCGCAACCTGCGCGAGCGCGTGCCCAACAGCGACAAGGCGGTGTGGAGCGTGCACTGCCACAACGACCTCGGCATGGCGGTGGCGAACTCGCTCGCCGGCGTCAAGCTCGGCGGCGCGCGCCAGATCGAATGCACGATCAACGGCCTGGGCGAGCGCGCCGGCAACTGCTCGCTCGAGGAGGTCGTGATGGCCGTGCGCACGCGGCGCGACTATTTCAAGCTCGACCTCGGCATCGACGCGACGCAGATCGTGCCCGCCTCGCGCATGGTCAGCCAGACCACCGGCTTCGTCGTCCAGCCCAACAAGGCCGTCGTCGGCGCCAACGCGTTCGCGCACGCCAGCGGCATCCACCAGGACGGCGTGCTCAAGGCGCGCGACACCTACGAGATCATGCGCGCCGAGGACGTGGGCTGGGCGACGAACAAGATCGTGCTGGGCAAGCTCTCGGGCCGCAATGCCTTCAAGCAGCGGCTGCAGGAGCTCGGCGTGTCGATGGAGAGCGAGGCCGAGGTCAATGCCGCGTTCGCGCGCTTCAAGGACCTCGCCGACCGCAAGAGCGACATCTACGACGAGGACATCATCGCCCTCGTCGGCGACGAGAGCGTGGCGCCCGAGCATGAGCATTACCGGCTCGTCTCGCTGGCCCAGCATTCCGAGACCGGCGAGCGGCCGCAGGCCAGCGTGACCTTCGTCGCCGGCGGCGTCGAGCACAGCGCCGCCAGCGACGGCAACGGCCCCGTCGACGCGAGCCTGAAGGCGATCGAAACCAAGGTACGCAGCGGCGCCGAGATGATGCTGTACTCGGTCAACGCGATCACCTCGGGCAGCACCGAATCGCAGGGCGAGGTGACGGTGCGGCTGCAGCTCGGCGGCCGCGTCGTCAACGGCGTCGGCGCCGATCCGGACATCGTCGTCGCCTCGGCCAAGGCCTATCTGTCGGCACTGAACAAGCTGCACGGCAACGCCGACCGCGTCGCGGCGCAGGGCTGAGGGCCGCGGCTCCGAGTCCGCCTGCGCGGACTCGGACGGCCCGAAGGCCGGGACCGTCCCCGGTCTTGGCTGAGGGCCGCGGCTCCGAGTCCGCCTGCGCGGACTCGGACGGCCCGAAGGCCGGGATCGTCCCCGGTCATGGCTGAGGGCCGCGCCGCCTGCAATGCAGGGCGAACTTGAGGAAAAACTCGCAAGCGCTTGATCTTGTGCGGCTTTTTCTCGTGCCCTACACTTCACCACCAGCCCGTCGGCGAGGATCCCGGTGCGTAAGACGAAAAATGTGATGTTTCAATGGTTGGCGGCCTGTGCATTGGCCGTCGCGTTGTGGCCGGCCACTGCCGCCGAGGCCGCGGCGCATGTCAAGTCCAAGCACCACCTGCGCGCGACGCACCATCATGCCAAGGTCGTTCTCAAGAAGCGCCATGTCCGCGTCCTGCGGCACAAGCGCAAGGTCGTCTACGCGCCGCCGGCACCGCCGTCGTTCGGCCATGCGTTCGGCTTGCAGGACACCGCGGCACCGCTGCCCCTGAAGTCCAGCGTTGCCTTCGTCGTCGACCAGAACACGAACGAGGTGCTGATCAACAAGAACGCGAACGCGGTGCTGCCGATCGCGTCGATCACCAAGCTGATGACGGCGCTCGTCGTCATCGACCGCGGGCTGCCGCTGGACGAGAAGCTCAGCGTCACGCAGGACGATCTCGACGCGACCGCGGGCAACCGCTCGCGCCTGCGCCTGGGCACGGTGCTCACGCGCGGTGAATTCCTGCACCTGGCGCTGATGGCGTCGGAGAACCGCGCCGCCCATGTGCTGGGCCGGACCTACCCCGGCGGGCTGGTGCCGTTCGTCGCCGAGATGAACCGCAAGGCGCGTGAGCTCGGCATGAACGAGACCCACTATGTCGAGCCGACGGGGCTGTCGAGCAGCAACCAGTCGAGTGCCGTCGACCTGACGCGCCTCATCCGCACCGTCTATGCCGTGCCGCTGATCCGCAAACTGACGACCTCGACCGAGGCCGTGGTCCCGGTCGGCCGGCGCCAGGTGGAGTTCCACACCACGAACGGGCTGGTGCGAAACCCGAACTGGGACATCGGCCTGCAGAAGACCGGCACGCTCTCCGCCGCCGGCCATTGCCTGGTGATGCAGGCCAAGATGGCGGGGCGCAACCTCATCATGGTGCTGCTCGATTCAGCCGGCCGCTATTCGCGCATCGGCGATGCCGAGCGCATCCGCAAGTGGCTTGTCGCTTCGGCCGCGTCGTCGGAGTCTCAGCCCCGGTAACCGAGCGCGGCCGAGATCTGCGCGGCGGTCGCCTTCACGCGCTCGAACCAGGATTCCTCGAGCCGTTCGGCGGGGGCCGAGACCGACAGGCCGGCGAGCAGCTTGCCCTGGTCGTCGAAGATCCCCGAGGCCATGCAGCGCACGCCCAGTTCCAGCTCCTCGTCGTCGCGCGCGCAGCCGCTGGCGCGCACGATGGCGAGTTCGCGCTCGAGCCGGGCCAGGTCGGTGATGCTGTTGCGCGTATGTCCTGTCAGGCCGGTGCGGGTGGCGTAGGCGCGCACGCGCGCCGGATCGTCGTGGGCCAGGAACAGCTTGCCCACCGAGGTGAGGTGCAGGGGCGCGCGGCCGCCGACCGCGCGCACCACCTGCATGCCCGAGCGCTCGCTGTAACTGCGCTCGATGTAGACGATCTCGTCGCCCTGGCGCATCGACAGGTTCACCGGCTGGTGCGTCATCTTGTGCAGCTCGCGCATCGGCGCCAGCGCTGCCTCGCGCACGTCGAGGCGCGCCTTGACGAGGTTGCCCAGTTCGAGCAGGCGCATGCCGAGGCGGTAACTGCCGGCCTGCGGCCGGTCGACGTAGCGCCCGATCGCGAGGTCGTTGAGGATGCGGTGCGCCGTCGACGGATGCAACCCCGTGCGCTCGGCGATGTCCTTGAGGGACACCGGTTCGGGCTGCGACGCAAGCATCTCGAGCAGCGCAAAGCTGCGCTCCAGCACTTGTATCGTCGGTTTCTCTTTGCTGGTCATGCGGGATTCGGAACCGGAAGCAGACGCCTATTTTGCATCGTGCAATGACCGTTTGCATACCGGGAGTCAGCCCGCGTCCGCAATGATGTCGATCGCGGCCCGGCCCGCACGCACGGCGCCCTCGAGCGTGGCCGGATACGCGCCCTCGACGTAGTCGCCGGCGGCAGCCAGGCGCGGCAGGATGGCCGCGCGCGGGCGCCGCAGTCCGGGCGTGCAGCGGAAGGTCGCGCGCTTCTCGGCCAGGGTCCGGATCAGCGTCGGCGCGGTCGGCCAGGTGCCGGGCGCGAAGGCCTGCTGCGCCTGCCGCAGCACGGCCTGCGCCGTGGCGTCCAGACCGGCCTCGATCCAGCCGGCGGCACCGCTGACGACGAAGGCGAAGCGTCCGGCCGCGCTGCCCAGCGCGCCATGGTCGAAGGCGAACTGCGCCGGCGCATCGGCCGCGGCCACGAGCGCGGTCATCGGCGCCGGCAGCCGGGCACCGGGGCTGTGCAGGTAGACGGTGACGATGGGCTCGTAGTGCAGCGCGCGTGCCTGGCGCGACCATTCGGGGGCCCAAGCCTCGCTCAGGCGCGACGCCTCGGCGGCGCTGCAGGCGAGCACGACGGCGTCGCAGGCCTCGCCATCGACGCGCCAGTGCCTGCCGTCGCGTTCGATTCCCTGGACGCGTCGGCCGGGGACGACGCGCGCCCCCGCGCGCTCGAGCCAGTGCGTGGCCGGCTCGGGCAGCAGTTCGGACAGCCCACGCCGCGGCAGCAGCAGGTCCGAACTGCCGGCGCCGCCGAGCAGCGCGTCGTGCAGCACGCGCAGGAAGACGGCGCCGCTGGCCTGCGGCGCCGGCGTGTTCAGCGCCGCCACGCACAGTGGGTCGATCAGCAGCGCGCGCAGCGCGCCGCCGAGCCCGCGACAGAGCTCGTCGACGCTGAGCGTGGCGTCGCAGCGCCAGCCCGCCAGCGCCCAGCGCAGCATCGCGGCCGTGAGCGCCAGTCGGTCGCCGGCGCCCACGCCGCGTGCGCCGAGCAGGCCGGCGAGCAGGCCGGTCGGCCCCGCGCCCAGCCGCAGCCCGCGCCCGTCGGGATAGCGCAGCTCCAGCGGCAGGCGCGCCAGCAGCGATTCGACGTCGCAGCCGACGACCGCCATCAGTTCCAGGGTCTCGCGGTAGGCGCCGATGAGGATGTGCTGGCCGTTGTCGAGCCGCTCGCCCCCATTGCCGGCGTCGCCCTCGATGCTGCGCGCCCGGCCGCCCAGGCGTGGCGCCATCTCGAGCAGCATGACCTCGTGCCCGGCTTCGCAGGCGCGCACCGCGGTGGCGATGCCGGCCCAGCCGCCGCCGACGACGACGAGCTTCACGCCCCGCCCGCCCTAGGCGCCGCGGACATGCGTGCGCGCGGCGATCCAGAGCTTGCGCAGCGGCGTCAGCGAGGTGCGCTGGTGCAGGACCTGGAAGCCCTGGGCCTCGATCTCGCGCAGCAGCGTGCGGTAGATGTTCGCCATCATCAGCCCCGGCTTCTGTGCCGCCCGGTCGGCCGCCGGCAGCAGCGCGAGCGCGGCGTCGTAGGCCGCGTGCGCGCGCGCCGCCTCGAAGCGCATGAGGGCGTCGAAGCGCTCGCTGTAACCCCAGGGCGCGGCACGCGCGAGCAGCTCGCTCACCTTGACGTCGTAGCGCTGCAGATCGGACAGCGGCAGGTAGACGCGGCCGCGCCGCGCGTCGTCGCCGACGTCGCGGATGATGTTCGTCAGCTGCATCGCCAGCCCGAGTTGGTGCGCGTAGGCCAGCGTCGCGGCCTCAGTGCGGCCGAAGATGTTGGCCGCGACCTCGCCGACCACGCCGGCGACGAGATGGCAGTAGCGCTGCAGCGCCGCGTAGTCGAGGAAGCGGTTCTGGTCGAGGTCGACCTGGCAGCCCTCGATGACGTCGAGCAGATGGCGCGCCTCGATGCCGTAGGCGGCCGCCAGCGGGTGCAGCGCCTGCGTCACCGGGTGGGTGGGCGATCCGGCGTAGGTCTGCTCGACCTCGTGGCGCCACCAGCCCAGCTTGGCGGCGGCCACACCGCGGTCGGAATGCTCGTCGACGACATCGTCGACCTCGCGGCAGAACGCGTAATACGCGGTGATCGCGGCGCGACGCGGCGGCGGCAGGAACAGGAAGGCGTAGTAGAAGGACGATCCGCTGGCCGCCGCCTTCTCCTGCACATATTGCTGCGGCGTCACGCCGTCGTCCCCATGCGCGCGGCGCGCCAGAGCAGGGCGGGCGCGTCGGCGGCGGCGATCGTCGGGCGTTGCGTCAGGGCGGCATGGTCCATGCGGCGGATTTTCTCAAGGATGCGCAGCCCGCCCTGGACCACCAGCCGCAGCTCCCAGCCGGCGCGTCCGGGCAGGCGCAGCGCCAGCGGCGCGCCCTCGCGCATCAGGCCCTCGGCCCAGTCGCACAGCGCAGCGACGAGCGCGCGCGTGGCCGCCGTGTCGCGCCGCGCCTCGAGATCGGCGCGCGTGAGCCCGTGCGCCGCCAGATCGGCATCCGGCACGTAGTGACGGCCGCGCGCGAGATCGAGGCCCAGGTCCTGCCAGAAGTTGATCAGCTGCAGCGCGCTGCAGATCGCATCCGAACGCCGCAGCGACGCGGCGTCGGCGATGCCGTGCAGGTGCAGCAGCAGCCGGCCCACCGGGTCGGCCGAGCGCCGGCAATAGTCCAGCAGCGCGGCGCGGTCGGGGTAGGGCGGATTGCGCACGTCCTGCTCGAAGGCGTCGAGCAGGTCATGCAGCAGGCGCGGCGGCAGGCTGCGCTCGCGCAACGCGCGTGCCAGCGCCGCGAACAGGCCGGCCCAGCGCGGCGAAGGCGGCCGCCCGGCGCACACGGCGGCCAGATCGGCGCGGTAGGCGGCGAGGTCGGCCAGGCGCCGCGATGGCGGCGCGTCGCCCTCGTCGGCGATGTCGTCGGCGGTCCTGGCGTAGTGATAGATCGCCGCGATCGGCGGCCGCAGCGCGGGCGGACACAGCAGCGAGGCGACCGGGAAGTTCTCGTAATGTTCGACGCTCACGGCCCGATTCTCGCCATCTTCGAGCCCCCGCGCCATGACGCTAAAATGCGCGGTTCGCCCTAGCCGGCTCCACCTGCGCGGGTGGCGAAATTGGTAGACGCACCAGGTTTAGGTCCTGACGCCTTCACGGGCGTATCGGTTCGAGTCCGATCCCGCGCACCAGGTTTTTTGGCTTCCACATTCCATCAGAGACACCATGGCCGTCACCGTCGAAACCCTCGATAAGCTCGAACGTCGCATCACCCTCACGCTGGCGGCTGCCACGATCAACGGCGAGGTCGAATCGCGCCTCAAGCGGCTGTCGCGCACTGTCAAGGCCGACGGTTTCCGGCCCGGCAAGGTGCCGATGTCGGTCGTCGCGCAGCGCTACGGCTACTCGGTCCAGTACGAGGTCGTCAACGACAAGGTCGGCAAGGCCTTCGACCAGGCGACCAACGAGGCCCGGCTGCGCGTCGCCGGTGCGCCCAAGATCACGCAGAAGGACGAGGCGCCCGAAGGCCAGCTCGCCTTCGACGCCACCTTCGAGGTCTACCCCGAGGTCAAGCTCGGCGACCTCGCGGGCGCCGAGATCGAGCGCGTCAGCACCGAGGTCAGCGAAGCGGCGATCGACCGCACGATCGAGATCCTGCGCAAGCAGCGCCGCACCTTCGGCCTGCGCGCGCAGGCCGAGGGCGCCGTCGAGGGCGACCGCGTGACGATCGATTTCGAAGGCAAGATCGACGGCGAACCCTTCGCCGGCGGCAAGGCCGAGGCGTTCCAGTTCATCGTCGGCGAGGGCCAGATGCTGGCCCAGTTCGACGAGGCGGTGCGCGGCATGAAGGTCGGCGAGAGCAAGACCTTCCCGCTCCAGTTCCCGGCCGACTATCACGGCAAGGACGTGGCCGGCAAGGAAGCCGACTTCCTCGTCACCGTCACCAGGATCGAGGCCCAGAACCTGCCCGAGGTCGATGCGGCGCTGGCCAAGTCGCTCGGCATCAAGGAAGGCACCGTCGAGGCGCTGCGCGCCGACGTGAAGAAGAACCTGGAGCGCGAGGTCAAGTTCCGCGTCCAGGCGCGCAACAAGGCGGCCGTGATGGACGCGCTGGCCAAGGCCGCCGAGCTCGAGCTGCCGAACGCGCTCGTCGCCGGCGAGATCGAGCGCCTGATCGAGGGCGCGCGCGCCGACCTCAAGCAGCGCGGCGTCAAGGATGCCGAGACCGCCAACATCCCGGGCGAGATCTTCAAGGCCCAGGCCGAGCGCCGCGTGCGCCTGGGCCTGGTCGTGGCCGAGCTCGTGCGCACCGAGAAGCTGCAGGCCAAGCCCGAACAGCTGCAGGCGCATATCGAGGAGATCGCCCAGAGCTACGAGAAGCCGGCCGAGGTGATGCGCTGGTACCTCGGCGACCGCCAGCGCATGGCCGAGGTCGAGGCCGTGGTGATCGAGAACAACGTGACCGAGTTCGTGCTCGGCCGCAGCAAGGTGGTCGACAAGGTGCTACCGTTCGACGAACTCATGACGCCGGCGTCGTGAATCCGAAAGAGGAATCTGGCATGAGCTTCCAAGAGACCACGGGTCTGGGCATGGTGCCCATCGTGATCGAGCAGTCGGGGCGCGGCGAACGCGCCTACGACATCTACAGCCGGCTGCTGCGCGAGCGCATCGTGTTCCTGGTCGGGCCGGTCAACGACGCGACGGCCAACCTCGTCGTCGCGCAGCTGCTGTTCCTCGAGAGCGAGAACCCGGACAAGGACATCTTCCTCTACATCAACTCGCCGGGCGGCAGCGTCAGCGCCGGGCTGTCGATCTACGACACGATGCAGTTCATCAAGCCCGACGTCTCGACACTGTGCATGGGCATGGCCGCGAGCATGGGTTCGTTCCTGCTGATGGCCGGCGCCAAGGGCAAGCGCTCGGCGCTGCCGAACTCGCGCGTGATGATCCACCAGCCCTCGGGCGGCGCGCAGGGCCAGGCGACCGACATCGAGATCCAGGCGCGCGAGATCATCAAGACGCGCGAGCAGCTCAACCGCATCTACGCCGACCGCACCGGCCAGCCGCTGGACCGCATCATGGCCGACATGGAGCGCGACATGTGGATGTCGCCCGCCGAGGCCAAGGAATACGGCCTCATCGACCAGGTGCTCGACAAGCGCGCCTGAGGCGAACGCCGGGCACCCGCCCGGCAGCCGCGCCGCAAGCGCCCGCGACCGCTCACGATCGCTCACGTCCGCCCGAAAGCGGGTCCTTTTCCCGCCGGCAGGGGTCGCCGCACATCGTCTATGATGGTGCGACCTCCCGCGCATACTCCGCACATCCATCCATGGCCGAAAAGAAGGGCGCCTCCGGCGAAAAGGTTCTCTACTGCTCGTTCTGCGGTAAGAGCCAGCACGAGGTCAAGAAGCTGATCGCCGGTCCTTCGGTGTTCATCTGCGACGAGTGCATCGAGCTGTGCAACGACATCATCCGTGATGAGGTGCCGGCCGAGGGTGCCGCGGCCAAGTCGGCCAAGTCCGACCTGCCGGTGCCGAGCGAGATCAAGACCAGCCTCGACCAGTACGTGATCGGCCAGGAAGTGGCCAAGCGCACGCTGTCGGTGGCCGTCTACAACCATTACAAGCGGCTCAAGCACATGGGGGCCAATGCCTCCAAGGACGAGGTCGAGCTGACGAAGAGCAACATCCTGCTCATCGGCCCGACGGGCTCGGGCAAGACGCTGCTCGCGCAGACGCTGGCGCGGCTGCTCAACGTCCCCTTCGTGATCGCCGACGCGACCACGCTGACCGAGGCCGGCTATGTCGGCGAGGACGTCGAGAACATCATCCAGAAGCTGCTGCAGAACTGCAATTACGACGTCGAGCGGGCGCAGCGCGGCATCGTCTACATCGACGAGATCGACAAGATCAGCCGCAAGGCCGACAACCCGAGCATCACGCGCGATGTCTCGGGCGAGGGCGTGCAGCAGGCGCTGCTCAAGCTCGTCGAGGGCACGATGGCCAGCGTGCCGCCGCAGGGCGGGCGCAAGCACCCGAACCAGGATTTCCTGCAGATCGACACGACCAACATCCTGTTCATCTGCGGCGGCGCCTTCGACGGCCTCGAGAAGGTGATCCAGAACCGCACCGAGAAGTCCGGCATCGGCTTCGCCGCCAGCGTGCACAGCAAGAGCGACAAGCGCGCCGCCGACATCTTCCGCGCCGCCGAGCCCGAGGACCTGATCAAGTTCGGCCTCATCCCCGAACTCGTCGGCCGCCTGCCGGTCGTCGCGACGCTGGGCGAGCTGACCGAGGAGGCGATGGTGCAGATCCTGACCGAGCCCAAGAACGCGCTCGTCAAGCAGTACCAGAAGCTGTTCTCGATGGACGGCGTCGAACTCGAGATCCGGCCGTCGGCGCTGAACGCCATCGCGCGCAAGGCGCTGGCGCGCAAGACCGGCGCGCGCGGGCTGCGCTCGATCCTGGAACATGCGCTGATCGACACGATGTTCGAGTTGCCGACGCTGGACGGCGTGGCCAAGGTCGTGATCGACGACCATATCGTCGAGGAGGGCGCCAAGCCGCTGCTCGTCTACCGCGAGCACAAGGCCAGTGCCTGATTCCGGCACGGGGCGCACCGAGCGCCGCGGCCTGCAACTTGTATTCCCGTTCTCGGTCCCCACGTGGCGCTGAGAAAGAGAGGTCTTCATGTCCGGTCACCCCATCCTCCCCGCTGAGCCGATCACGCTGCCGCTGCTGCCGCTGCGCGACATGGTCGTGTTTCCGCACATGGTCATCCCGCTGTTCGTCGGGCGTCCGAAGTCGATCAAGGCCCTCGAGGCCGCGATGGACTCGGGGCGCCAGATCATGCTCGTGGCGCAGAAGGCCGCGAGCAAGGACGAACCCAAGGCCGATGACATCTTCGAGGTCGGCTGCGTCAGCTCGATCCTGCAGATGCTCAAGCTGCCCGACGGCACCGTGAAGGTGCTCGTCGAGGGCGTGCAGCGCGCCAACACGCGGAGCATCACCGAGGCCAACGAGTACTTCGTCGGCGAGGTCGTTCCGGTGCAGGCCGAGGCCGATTCGACGCCCGAGATCGAGGCGCTGCGCCGCGCCGTGACGCAGCAGTTCGACCAGTACGTCAAGCTCAACAAGAAGATCCCGCCCGAGATCCTGACCAGCATCGCCGGCATCGACGATCCGGGCCGCCTCGCCGACACGATCGCGGCGCATCTGCCGCTCAAGCTCGAGGCCAAGCAGGCCGTGCTCGACCTCTTCAGCGTGCCCAAGCGGCTCGAGAAGCTGCTCGAGCTGCTCGAGCACGAGGTCGACATCCTGCAGGTCGAGAAGCGCATCCGCGGCCGCGTCAAGCGCCAGATGGAGAAGAGCCAGCGCGAGTACTACCTCAACGAGCAGGTCAAGGCGATCCAGAAGGAGCTCGGCGACGGCGAGGAAGGTGCCGACCTCGAGGAGCTCGAGAAGAAGATCAAGGCCGCGCGCATGACCAAGGAGGCGCGCAAGAAGGCCGAGGGCGAGCTGAAGAAGCTCAAGCTGATGTCGCCGATGTCGGCCGAGGCGACGGTGGTGCGCAACTTCATCGACACGCTGATCAACCTGCCCTGGGCCAAGAAGACCAAGATCAAGCACGACCTCGGCCATGCCGAGGAGGTGCTCAACGAGGACCATTTCGGGCTCGAGAAGGTCAAGGACCGCATCCTCGAATACCTCGCGGTGCAGCAGCGCGTCGACAAGGTCAAGGCGCCCATCCTCTGCCTCGTCGGCCCCCCGGGCGTCGGCAAGACCTCGCTCGGCCAGAGCGTGGCGCGCGCGACCGGGCGCAAGTTCGTGCGCATGGCGCTGGGCGGCATGCGCGACGAGGCCGAGATCCGCGGCCATCGACGCACCTACATCGGCAGCATGCCGGGCAAGGTGCTGCAGAGCCTGTCCAAGGTCGGCGTGCGCAACCCGCTGTTCCTGCTCGACGAGATCGACAAGCTCGGCATGGACTTCCGCGGCGACCCGTCGAGCGCGCTGCTCGAGGTGCTCGACCCGGAGCAGAACCACACCTTCAGCGACCATTACGTCGAGGTCGATTTCGACCTCAGCGACGTGATGTTCGTCGCCACCAGCAATTCGATGAACATCCCGCCGGCGCTGCTCGACCGGATGGAGGTCATCCGCCTGGCCGGCTACACCGAGGACGAGAAGCTCAACATCGCGCAGCGCTACCTCGCGCCCAAGCAGATGAAGAACAACGGCGTCAAGGACGACGAGGTCGAGATCACCGAAAGCGCGATCCGCGGCATCATCCGCTACTACACGCGCGAGGCCGGCGTGCGCTCGCTCGAGCGCGAGATCTCCAAGATCTGCCGCAAGGTCGTCAAGGGCCACCAGCTCAAGCAGTACGAGGGCCGCGTCGTCGTCGTCGAGGACAACCTCAACGACTTCCTCGGCGTGCGCAAGTTCGACTACGGCCGCACCGAGAAGAAGAACCAGGTCGGCCAGGTCGTCGGCCTGGCCTGGACCGAGGTCGGCGGCGACCTGCTGACGATCGAGGCCACGGTGATGCCGGGCAAGGGCCAGATCATCCGCACCGGTTCGCTGGGCGACGTGATGAAGGAATCGGTCGAGGCCGCACGCACGGTCGTGCGCTCGCGCGCGCGCCGGCTGGGGCTGCGCGACGAGGTGTTCGAGAAGCGCGACATCCACATCCACGTGCCCGATGGCGCCACGCCCAAGGACGGCCCGAGCGCGGGCGCGGCGATGACGACGGCGCTGGTCTCGGCGCTGTGCGGCATCCCGGTGCGCGCCGACGTCGCGATGACGGGCGAGATCACGCTGCGCGGCGAAGTCACGGCGATCGGCGGGCTCAAGGAGAAGCTGCTGGCCGCGCATCGTGGCGGCGTCAAGACGGTGCTGATCCCCGAGGACAACGTCAAGGACCTGCAGGAGATACCCGAGAACGCGAAGAACAACCTCGAGATCCGGCCCGTGCGCTGGATTGACCAGGTGCTGGAGATCGCGCTCGAGCGGCCGCCGCAGCCGCTGGCCGACGACGAGCCGGCGGCGGCCGAGGCGCCCAAGGCCGAGGTGGCGGCGCCGGCGGTCACCGGCGATGCGCTGCCGCATTGAGTGTTGGACAGACTGAATCGGCCTTGCAGGATCCCTGATTTTCGTCCTATAATGCAAGGCTCGACGCAACGCGAAAGTGAAGCGTCGAAGGTCACCGCAAGGTGACCCGACCAAGCGGGAATAGCTCAGTTGGTAGAGCGCAACCTTGCCAAGGTTGAGGTCGCGAGTTCGAGCCTCGTTTCCCGCTCCAGATGCCCATGAAGGGGAAGCTCAGGCTTCCCCTTTTTGTTAGCATCGAGCCGGCAGCGGCGCGATAGCAAAGCGGTTATGCAACGGATTGCAAATCCGTCCAGTCCGGTTCGACTCCGGATCGCGCCTCCAGCAAGCCTGCCCTGATCCGCATCGACTCGGGTCCGCCCGGATGGCGAAACCGGTAGACGCAGCGGACTTAAAATCCGCGGCCGCAAGGTATGCGGGTTCGAGTCCCGCTCCGGGCACCATGACGGTTCGAAGTCATGCATTGAATCGTCGCAGCTTCGACACATTCCTGTCCCCATGGACCTCCAACAATCCGTCGCACCGGCTGCTTGCCGGCAACAAGCGATGGGAGTTGCATGGACGCCGGATGGATCGAACGCAGCCGCTTGGGCTACTTTGCCGACTTTGCCTTCTATAGCCTGACCGTGGTTGCGCTCGCGGGCCTCGAGTTCGGCCGCCTGGCCGGGGGCCATCAGTGGCAGGCGCTGGCCTGCGTCGGCGCCGGCCTGGGCGCCTGGACGCTGCTGGAATATCTGGTCCACCGCTACGTGCTTCACGGCGTGCGACCGTTCAGCCGCTGGCACGCGATGCATCACGAGCGTCCGCGCGCGCTCATCGCGACGCCAACGCCGGTCACGGCCGCATTGTTCGCGGCGCTGATCTTCTTGCCCGCATTCGAACTGGGATCGCTGTGGTTCAGCGGTGCCCTGACGCTGGGCGTGCTGGCCGGATTCGTCACCTATTCAAGCGCCCACCACGCGGTCCACCATGTCCACGGCCGCTCGGCACTGCTGCTGGGACTCAAGCGCTGGCATGCGCTGCATCACCGTCGCGGTGCGAGCGAATGCTATGGCGTGACGACGAGGTTCTGGGACCATGTGTTCGGCACCGCGCATCGCACGGCGCGCGGGAATCCACCGGCGTCGATTCAGGCCTGACCGGCCGCGCGCGCGATCGAGCGTCGCGCGACGCGGTCGCGGATCCACTGCGAAAGCAGCCACTTCTCGCCCGCGCGCGGCGCCAGGCCGGCGTGCAGGCTGCGGCGGTCGGGGCGCCCGTCGAGATCGACGTTGGCGAACATCAGCGCGTCGCCGCGCCGGCCCCGATGGCGCAGGCCGAGTTCCAGGAATGCGGTCTCGCCGCCCTCGAAATCGTCATTGAGGTAGACGAGGAAGGTCGCCAGCCGCTGGCCCCGGGCCTCGATCTCGGCCGCCAGGCCCGGCGCCGCCGGGTCGATGTAGTCGTAATGCGCCTCGAAACGCTCGCCGACGCGGTAATGCAGGACCTTGGTCAGTTCCATCACCGCCGTCGGCAGACCGGTCGCGGCGGCGATGCGCTCGCGCAGCAGCGTCAGCACGAGATCGGCCTGCAGGATGTCGAAGTCGGTCTCGCGGTTGGTGCGCGTCGACTCCTCGACGGCGCCGCCGCTGGCCGCATCGTAGATCTGCGCCCGGCGCATCTGCCCGCGCGCGGCGGCGATCATCCAGTCGCAGACGGCCGGCGAGGCATAACGTTCGAAGCTGCGCACGCGCGGCGATTCGGCCAGCGCCCGCTTGGGCGGAATCGCGAGCAGCGCGTTGAGGTCGATCGCCGCGCGCGCCTCCTGCCAGCGCACACCGATGCCGCCGGGGGCCGATTCGGCGGCCAGCAATTCGAGCTGGGCGCGCGCCCTGCGCGATCCCGCACCGGCCGCGCGCGCCATCAGGTCCAGCGCGGCGCCCCAGTCGCGTGCGCGGCAGGCGCCGGCGGCCGTCATCACGGCCAGCCGCTCGCAGGCCGCGGGGTGGTCGTGATCGGCGGCGCGGGCGATCCAATGCGCTCCTTGCTGCGGGTCGAAGGCGGCGTCGCCGCCGCCGAGCAGGCGCATGCCGAGCCCGGCCATGGCCTCGGCGTCGCCGGCGCGCGCGGCCGCTTCGAGTTCGCTGAGCGTGGGCTGTGGCATCGGGACATTTTGCGACAGCCCTGCGGCGGGTCGGGCCGGGCGTTGCAAAAAAGCACGATCGTTCTTTTTTATCCCGATTCGACGCTCCGGCGCCGCCCCTGGACCCTAGAATGCGCCGGTTAACGTCAACGTCACTTGTAGCCAGGAGCGACATTCATGAAGGTGCTGGTCCCCGTCAAGCGGGTGGTCGACTACAACGTCAAGGTGCGCGTCAAGAGCGACGGCACCGGCGTGGACATCGCCAACGTCAAGATGAGCATGAACCCGTTCGACGAGATCGCCGTCGAGGAGGCCGTGCGGCTCAAGGAGAAGGGCGGCGTGACCGAGATCGTCGCCGTCTCCTGCGGCGTGACGCAGTGCCAGGAGACCTTGCGCACCGCGATGGCCATCGGCGCCGACCGCGCCATCCTCGTCGAATGCGCCGATGAGCTGCAGCCGCTGGCGGTGGCCAAGCTGCTCAAGGCGCTGGTCGACAAGGAGCAGCCCGGCCTCGTGATCCTGGGCAAGCAGGCGATCGACGACGACTGCAACCAGACCGGCCAGATGCTGGCCGCGCTGGCGTCGATGCCGCAGGCCACCTTCGCGTCCAAGGTCGAGCTCGTCGACGGCAAGCTCAAGGTCGCGCGCGAGATCGACGGCGGCTCGGAGACGCTGGAGCTGGCGCTGCCGGCCGTCGTCACGACCGACCTGCGGCTGAACGAGCCGCGCTACGTTACGCTGCCCAACATCATGAAGGCCAAGAAGAAGCCGCTCGAGATCGTCAAGCCGGCCGATCTGGGCGTCGACGTGACGCCGCGCATCAAGACGCTGAAGGTCAGCGAGCCGCCCAAGCGCGGCGCCGGGGTCAAGGTGGCCGATGTCGCCGCCCTGGTCGACAAGCTCAAGAACGAAGCCAAGGTCATTTGACCCCCCCGTAGCGCCTGCGGCGCTCCCCCCAGGGGGCGACGCCAGCGGCCCGGCGCAGCCGGTTCCGCGGCGTCCGCTGGGTTGCCAGGCCGCAGGGCATGTTCTACGCCGAAAGGAAGCATGGAAATGAGTTCACTCGTCATCGCCGAACACGACAACGCGCATATCAAGGGCGCGACCCTCAACACCGTCACCGCGGCGCTGGCCTGCGGCGGCGAGGTCCATGTGCTGGTGGCCGGTGGCGATGCCGGTGCCGCCGCGGCCGCCGCGGCGCAGATCGCAGGCGTCGCCAAGGTGCTGCACGCCGATGCGCCGGGCCTGGCCCATGGCCTGGCCGAGACCGTCGCACTCCAGGTCGTCGCGCTCGCCGGCAGCTACAGCCATATCCTGTTCCCGGCCACGGCCGGGGGCAAGAACGTCGCGCCGCGCGTTGCCGCGCTGCTCGACGTGGCCCAGATCAGCGACGCGACGAAGATCGTCAGCGCCGACACCTTCGAGCGCCCGATCTACGCCGGCAACGCCATCGCCACGGTGCAGAGCCTGGACAAGATCAAGGTCATCACCGTGCGCACGACCGGCTTCGACCCGGCCGCCGCCAGCGGCGGCAGCGCCGTGGTCGAGAGCGTCGCCGCGACGGCCGACGGCGGCAGCAGCCGCTACCTCGGCAGCGAGATCGCGAAGAACGACCGCCCCGAGCTGACGGCGGCCAAGATCATCGTCAGTGGCGGCCGCGCGCTGGGCAGCGAAGAGAAGTTCATGGCCGTGCTGACGCCGCTGGCCGACAAGCTCGGCGCCGCCCTGGGCGCCAGCCGCGCCGCCGTCGACGCCGGCTACGCGCCCAACGACTGGCAGGTCGGGCAGACCGGCAAGATCGTCGCGCCGCAGCTCTATATCGCCTGCGGCATCAGCGGCGCGATCCAGCATCTGGCGGGCATGAAGGACAGCAAGGTCATCGTCGCGATCAACAAGGACGCCGAGGCGCCGATCTTCAGCGTCGCCGATTACGGCCTCGAGGCCGACCTGTTCGCCGCCGTGCCCGAACTGGTCGAGAAACTCTGACTTCCTAGTCCATCCGGGGCGCCCGCCGAGGCGCCCTTTTTCCATCCGGAGACCCCCGATGAGCTACCGCGCCCCCGTCAAGGATCTGTTGTTCGTGATGAAGGAGCTGGCCGGCATCGATGCCGCCGCCGAGCTGCCCGGCCATGAGGAGGCGGGCTACGACACCGCCGTCGCCGTGCTCGAGGAATGCGCCAAGCTGGCCGAGGGCGTGATCGCGCCGCTGAACCGCGAGGGCGACAAGAACCCCTCGTCCTACGCCAACGGCGAAGTGCGCACGACACCGGGCTTCAAGGAGGCCTTCAGGCAATACGCCGAGGGCGGCTGGCAGGGCCTGCAGCATCCGACCGAGTTCGGCGGCCAGGGCCTGTCCAAGCTCATCCATGCCGGCTGCTCGGAGATGATCAACGGCGCCAACCTCAGCTTCGCACTGTGCCCGCTGCTGACCGACGGCGCGATCGAGGCCCTGCTCACCGCCGGCACGCCCGAGCAGCAGGCCACCTACATCCCGAAGATGGTCGACGGCAGCTGGACCGGTTCGATGAATCTGACCGAGCCGCAGGCCGGATCCGATCTGTCGCAGGTGCGCACGCGCGCCGAGCCGCAGCCAGACGGCAGCTACAAGCTGTTCGGCACGAAGATCTTCATCACCTACGGCGAGCATGACCTGGCCGGCAACATCGTCCACCTCGTGCTCGCGCGCGTGGCCGGCGCGCCCGAGGGCGTGAAGGGCATCTCGCTGTTCATCTGCCCCAAGGTGCTCTCCGACGGCAGCCGCAACGACGTCCATTGCGTGAGCATCGAACACAAGCTGGGCATCAAGGCCAGCCCGACCGCGGTGCTGCAGTACGGCGACCACGGCGGCGCCGTCGGCACCCTCGTGGGCCAGGAGAACCGCGGCCTCGAATACATGTTCATCATGATGAACGCGGCGCGCTTCGGCGTCGGCCTGCAGGGCGTCGGGCTGGCCGAACATGCCTACCAGCAGGCGGTGGACTTCGCGCGCGACCGCGTGCAGAGCCGGCCCGTCGACGGCTCGCTGCCGGCCGCCGCGGCCATCATCCACCACCCCGACGTGCGCCGCATGCTGATGACGATGCGCGCCCACACCGAGGCCTGCCGCGCGCTCGCGCTCGTCGCTGCAGCGGCCTACGATGCCGCCCATGCGCACCCCGATGCCGAGGCGCGCAAGCAGCACCAGGCCTTCTACGAATTCCTCGTCCCGCTGGTCAAGGGCTACAGCACCGAGATGAGCCTCGAAGTCGCGAGCCTGGGCGTGCAGGTCCATGGCGGCATGGGCTTCATCGAGGAGACCGGCGCCGCCCAGCATCTGCGCGACGCCAAGATCCTCACCATCTACGAAGGCACGACGGCGATCCAGGCCAACGACCTCGTCGGCCGCAAGACCGGCCGCGACGGCGGCGCGACGGCGCGCGGCATCGCGGCCCAGGTCGAGGCGACCGAGGCCGCGCTGGCGGCGCGCGCCAGCGCCGACGGCCAGGCGGTGGCCAAGCGGCTGGCGGCTGCGCGCAAGGCCTTCCTCGACGTCGTCGATTTCATGTGCGCGCAGTCGCGCGCGCATCCGAACGCCGCCTACGCCGGCAGCGTGCCCTACCTGATGCTCGCCGGCAGCCTGCTTGCGGGCTGGCAGATGGCGCGGGCGCTGATCGCCGCCGAGGACCATATCGCCGCCGGCCAGGAAGTCGAGTTCATGAAAGCCAAGGTCGTCACGGCGCGCTTCTACGCCGACCATATCCTGGTCAAGGCGCCCGCGCTGCGCGACAGCATCGTCGAAGGCGCCGACGCCGTCACCGCGCTCGCGCTGGAGTCGTTCTGATGGCGCTGCCCGAGGCGCTGCGGCGCGTACCGCTCCCGATCATCGGCTCGCCGCTGTTCATCGTCAGCAATCCCAAGCTCGTGATCGCGCAATGCCAGGCCGGCATCGTCGGCAGCATGCCGGCGCTCAACGCGCGCCCGGCCGCGCAGCTCGACGACTGGCTGGCCGAGATCAACGAGACGCTGGCGGCCTGGGATCGCGACCACCCGGAGCGCAAGGCGGCGCCGTACGCGATCAACCAGATCGTCCACAAGAGCAACGACCGCCTCGAGCAGGACCTCGCCGTCTGCGCCCGGCACCGCGTGCCCATCGTCATCACCTCGCTGGGCGCGCGCACCGACGTCAACGAGGCCGTCCACGGCTGGGGCGGCATCGTGCTGCACGACGTCATCAACGACGCCTTTGCGCGCAAGGCCGTCGCCAAGGGCGCCGACGGCCTGATCGCCGTCGCCGCCGGGGCCGGCGGCCATGCCGGCGTGAAGAGTCCGTTCGCGCTGGTCCAGGAGATCCGCGCCTGGTTCGATGGACCGCTCGCGCTCTCGGGCGCGATCGCCAGCGGCGACGCCGTGCTTGCGGCGCTGGCCTGCGGCGCCGATTTCGCCTACATCGGATCGGCCTTCATCGCCACGCTCGAGGCCCACGCGTCGGCGGCCTACAAGCAGGCCATCGTCGAGGGCACGAGCGACGACATCGTCTACTCGAACCTGTTCACCGGCGTGCACGGCAACTACCTGAAAGCCAGCATCGTCGCCGCCGGACTCGATCCCGACCACCTGCCCGAAAGCGACCCGAGCAAGATGAATTTCGGCGGCGGCGAGGGCGCGAAGAAGGCCTGGAAGGACATCTGGGGCTGCGGCCAGGGCATCGCCAGCGTGCGGGACGTCGTGCCGGCGGCCGAACTCGTCGCACGGCTCGCGCGCGAATTGCAGGCGGCGCGCCGGCGCGTCGAGGCGCGGCTGGGCTGAATCGGCCGGGCTTCAGCCCGCGATCAGGTCCGAATCGCAGCCGCTGCCCGCGGCGATCCAGCGCCGTGCCAGGTGGCGCGCCCAGGGCCTCGGCAGCCAGGGCAGCCAGCGCCCGGGATCGACGACGACACCGCAGCGATGGCGGGCCCCGGATTCGTCCCAGGTCAGCGCGGCGCAGCGGCCGTGCCGGCGCCGGCTCGCGAACATGCCGAGCGGGCAGGGCGCGGCCGCGCAGCACAGGCCGCAGCCGTTGCAGGGCGCGCCCTCGGCCGGCTTGGTCGGCGCCGCCGGGTGCAGCATGACGATGCGCGGCGCGGCGGCGCGTTCGGGATCGGTGCCCATGGTGTCGCAGTTTCCCCATCCGCGCTGCCGTTTGTCAGCAAAACAGCAGGGATCCCGATGTCCAATTGCGGCAGAGAACAAGACCCTGGCGGTGCTACAGTCTCCGCTTGGTAGAGGTTCCAGGTCCTTCCCGTCCCCTTGCTGAGTAGAGAGACATGCAGCAAGGCGGGTCGCAATCCGCCAACCGGTGCAGCCGGGGCCGCGGAAGGTTGATCAACCCATCAGAGCTCCGGAAACCGGGGCGCAAGGTGAGCGAAAGATGATGCAGCAATACAGGTCCAACTCGTACCTGTTCGGTGGCAATGCGCCGTATGTCGAGGAGTTGTACGAGGCCTATCTCGACAACCCGGGCAGCGTGCCCGACAACTGGCGGACCTACTTCGACAACCTCCAGCATGTGCCCGCCGCCGACGGCAGCGCGGCGCGCGATGTCGCCCATGCGCCGGTCGTCGAATCCTTCGCCCAGCGCGCCAAGGCCAATGCCTTCGCTCTCAAGGCCAGCGAGGCCGACCTCGCGGTCGCGCGCAAGCAGGTCCATGTCCAGAGCCTCATCGCCGCCTACCGCTTCCTCGGCTCGCGCTGGGCCGACCTCGACCCGCTCAAGCGCACCGAACGCGCGCGCATTCCCGAACTCGAGCCGGCGTTCTACGACCTGTCCGAGTCCGACATGGACATCTCGTTCTCGGCCGCGAACACCTATTTCAGCAAGGCCGAGCAACTCACGTTGCGCGAGATCCTGCAGGCGCTGCGCGAGACCTATTGCGGCACCGTCGGCGCCGAATACATGCATTGCACCGACCCGGCCGAGAAGCGCTGGTGGCAGGAGCGGCTCGAATCGGTGCGCAGCAAACCCACCTTCAGCGCCGCCGAGAAGGTCCATATCCTGGACCGCCTGACCGCGGCCGAGGGCCTCGAGCGCTACCTGCACACGAAGTACGTCGGCCAGAAGCGCTTCTCGCTCGAAGGCGGCGAGAGCTTCATCCCGAGCATGGACGAGGTCGTGCAGCGCGCCGGCACGCTGGGCGTGCAGGAGATCGTCATCGGCATGGCGCATCGGGGCCGGCTCAACGTGCTCGTGAACACGCTGGGCAAGATGCCGGGCGACCTGTTCGCCGAGTTCGACCACACGGCGCCCGAGGCGCTGCCCTCGGGCGACGTCAAGTACCACCAGGGCTTCTCGAGCGACGTCACGACCCCCGGCGGCCCGGTGCACCTGAGCCTGGCGTTCAACCCCTCGCACCTCGAGATCGTGAACCCGGTCGTCGAGGGCTCGGTGAAGGCGCGCATGGACCGTCGCGGCGACAAGACCGGCGCCCAGGTGCTGCCGGTGCTGGTCCACGGCGACGCCGCCTTCGCTGGCCAGGGCGTGATCATGGAGACGCTGGCGCTGGCGCAGACACGCGGCTACTACACCGGCGGCACCGTGCACCTGGTGGTCAACAACCAGATCGGCTTCACGACCAGCGATCCGCGCGACACGCGCAGCACGCTGTACTGCACCGACGTCGTCAAGATGATCGAGGCGCCGGTGCTGCACGTCAACGGCGACGACCCCGAGGCCGTCGTCTGGTGCACGCAGCTGGCGATGGACTACCGCCAGCGTTTCCGCAAGGACGTCGTCGTCGACATCGTCTGCTTCCGCAAGCTCGGCCACAACGAGCAGGACACGCCGAGCCTGACGCAGCCGTTGATGTACAAGAAGATCGGCCAGCATCCGGGCACGCGCAAGCTCTACGGCGACAAGCTCGTGACCCAGGGCGTGCTGCCGGCGAGCGGCCCCGACGACATGGTCAAGGCTTTCCGCGCCGCGATGGACGAGGGCCGCCACACGGCCGACCCGGTGCTGACCAACTACAAGAGCAAGTACGCCGTCGACTGGGCGCCCTTTCTCGGCAAGAAGTGGACCGATGCGGCCGACACGGCGCTGCCGCTGGCCGAGGTCAAGCGCCTGGCCGAGCGCCTGACGACGATCCCCGGCAACTTCAAGGTCCATCCGCTGGTCGAGAAGGTCGTCGCCGACCGCGCGGCGATGGGCCGCGGCGAGATCAACGTCGACTGGGGCATGGGCGAGACGCTGGCCTATGCGTCGCTGGTGGCCAGCGGCTATGGCGTGCGCCTGTCGGGCGAGGACTGCGGGCGCGGCACCTTCACGCACCGCCACGCCGTGCTGCACGACCAGAACCGCGAGAAATGGGACACCGGCACCTACGTGCCGCTGCAGAACGTCGCCGACGGCCAGGCGCCCTTCGTCGTCATCGATTCGCTGCTCTCGGAGGAGGCGGTGCTCGGTTTCGAATACGGCTATGCCAGCGCCGAGCCGAACACGCTCACGATCTGGGAGGCGCAGTTCGGCGACTTCGTCAACGGCGCCCAGGTCGTGATCGACCAGTTCATCGCCAGCGGCGAGGTCAAGTGGGGCCGCGCCAACGGCCTCACGCTGATGCTGCCGCACGGCTACGAAGGCCAGGGGCCCGAGCACAGCTCGGCGCGCGTCGAGCGCTTCATGCAGCTTGCCGCCGACAACAACATGCAGATCGTGCAGCCGACCTCGGCGAGCCAGATCTTCCACCTGCTGCGCCGGCAGATGGTGCGCCAGTTCCGCAAGCCGCTCGTGATCTTCACGCCCAAGTCGCTGCTGCGCGCCAAGGACGCGACCTCGCCGCTGGCCGAATTCACGAAGGGTGAATTCAGGACCGTGATCGGCCCGAACCGGCCCGACATCGACGCCGACAAGGTCAAGCGCGTGATCTGCTGCTCGGGCAAGGTGGCCTACGACCTGATGCGCAAGCGCGAGGAGAAGAAGGCCACCGACGTCGCCATCCTGCGCGTCGAGCAGCTCTATCCGTTCCCGCACAAGGCCTTCGGCGCCGAGATGAAGCGCTTCCCGAACGCGAGCGAGGTCGTCTGGTGCCAGGACGAGCCGCAGAACCAGGGCGCCTGGTTCTTCGTCCAGCATTACGTGCACGAGAACATGCTCGACGGCCAGAAGCTCGGCTACGCCGGCCGGCCCGCGAGCGCCTCGCCCGCGGTCGGCTATTCGCACCTGCACCAGGAGCAGCAGAAGGCGCTGCTCGAGCAGGCCTTCGGCAAGCTCAAGGGCTTCGTCCTCGCGAAATAAATACATCAAGAGATTCGAGAATTCAAATGGCAATCGTAGAAGTCAAGGTTCCCCAACTCTCCGAATCGGTCGCCGAGGCCACCCTGCTGACCTGGAAGAAGAAGCCGGGCGAGGCCGTCGCGATGGACGAGATCCTGGTCGAGATCGAGACCGACAAGGTCGTGCTCGAAGTCCCGGCGCCG
>JAGWVB010000280.1 GCA_018971105.1 Burkholderiales bacterium | reverse complement strand
TGGGCAGCTGGCTCGACGCGCGCGCCCATGGTGGCCGCTGGCTGCTGCGCATCGAGGACATCGACACCCCGCGCTGCGTGCCCGGCGCCGAAGCTGCGATCCTGGGCCAGCTCGCGGCCTGCGGGCTCGTGGCCGACGAGCCGCCGTGGCGCCAGTCCGAGCGCGTGCCGGCCTACGCCGCCGCGCTGCAGGCCCTGCGCGCCGCGGGCCGCGCCTACCCCTGCGCCTGCGCGCGCCGCGACGTCGAGGCCCACTGGGCGGCGCTCGGGGTGCACTGGCCGGCCGAGGCCGAGACGCCATACCCCGGCACCTGCCGCGGAGGGCTGCAGGGGCGGCCGGCCCGCGCCTGGCGCCTGCGCGTCGACGAAGCCCCGGCCTCCAGGCTGCGCTGGCACGACCGCCGGCTGGGCTGGCGGCAGCAGGACGTCGCCCAGGCCGTGGGCGACTTCGTGCTGCGGCGGGCCGACGGCCTGTGGGCCTACCAGCTGGCCGTCGTGGTGGACGATGCGGCGCAGGGCATCACCGACGTCGTGCGCGGCGAGGACCTGGCCGACAACACGCCGCGCCAGATCCTGCTGCAGCGCGCGCTCGGTCTGCCGACGCCGCGCTACCTGCACCTGCCGCTGGTGCGCGGCGATGATGGACTGAAACTCAGCAAGGGCAACGGCGCGCGTGCCATCGACACCGGCCGGCCGCTGCGCGAACTGCAGGCCGCCGGCCGCACGCTCGGGCTGCCGGAGCTGGCCGCGGCGGCTCCGGCGCAATGGCTCGAGGCGGCGCTGCCGGCCTGGGCTGGCATCATTGCGGGTTTCAACCACAGGCCCCTGCCATGACGACGACCCCCAGCGGATTGCAATACGAGGACACCACGATCGGCAGCGGCGACGAGGCGGTGGCCGGACGGCGCGTGCGCGTGCACTACACCGGCTGGCTGCACGACCCGCAGGCCGCGAATTCGCGCGGCAGGAAATTCGATTCGAGCAAGGACCGCGGCCAGCCCTTCGGCTTCGGCCTCGGCGGCGGCGAAGTGATCCGCGGCTGGGACGAGGGCGTGCAGGGCATGAAGGTCGGCGGCACGCGCGTGCTCACGATCCCGCCCGAACTCGGCTACGGCGCGCGCGGCGCCGGCGGCGTGATCCCGCCCAACGCGACGCTGGTCTTCGAGGTCGACCTGCTGGGCGTCTAGGGGGCGCCCCGGGCCCGCTTCGTCCGCTGCCCCGCCGCGCGGGGGCTTCAGCGAGCCTGGAGCGGCGCGGCGGCCGCCGCGTTGGCGTCGAGCACCGTCGCCTCGCCCGGGTGGAGGCGGAACACGCGCATGCTGTCGGTGACGACCGCGACCTGGGCGCCGAGCGAGGCCGCCGAGGCGGCCAGCTGCTCGACCATCGCCGCGTTCTGCTGCGTGATGCCGTCCATGTGGGTGACGGCCTCGTTGACCTGGGTGAGGCCGATCTGCTGCTCGCTCGCCGCGTGGCTGATCTCGCCCAGCAGCGTGCTGACCTGGCCCACCGCGGCCAGCGCCTCGTGCATGCGCGCGCTCGCGGCCTGTGTCTGGCGCGCGCCGCCGGCCACGCGCGCGGCCTCTTCCTGGATCAGCGCGCGGATCTCGGCCACCGCGGCCGTCGTGCGCTGCGCCAGGTTGCGCACCTCGCCGGCGACGACGGCGAAGCCGCGGCCGGCCGTGCCGGCGCGCGCCGCCTCGACCGCGGCGTTGAGCGCGAGCAGATTGGTCTGGAAGGCGACGCCCTCGATGACATGGACGATCTCGCCGATGCGGCGCGACGATTCGCTGATGCCGTCCATCGCCGCGACGACCGCCGCCACGCCGTCCTGGCTGCGCTGCGCGACGGCGGCGGTCTCGGCCGCCAGCGTCGTGCCGCGCGCCGCCGAGGCCGCGCTCTGCGTCACGGTGCCGGTGATCTGCTCCATCGACGCCGCCGTCTGCTGCAGGCTGCTGGCCTGCGCCTCGGTGCGCGACGACAGGTCCTGGTTGCCGGCGGCGATCTCGCGCACCGAGGCGTCCAGCGTCGCGACTTCGCTGCGCACGTCGCCGATGACGGCGCGCAGGTTCACCGCCAGCTGCGCCAGCATCAGCTGCAACTGTCCGACGCTGCCGGCGGCGCCGGTCAGCGGCGGTCGCACGAGGTCGCCGGCGGCGAGCCGGCGCGCATCGACGAGCAGCGAGCGCAATGCCGATTCGCGCCGCCACCAGGCCAGGCACCAGCTCGACGCGGCCAGCGCGAAGGCCAGCGGCAGCCACAGCAGCGGCGGCAGCCGTCGCGCCGCGTAGCCGGTCAGCAGCACCGCCGCCAGGCCGACGAAGCCGTCGGCGCCCCAGCGGCCCCATTGCGCGCGTGCGAGTTCGAACAGATGGCCGACGAGGTCGCTGCGCGCGGCGATGCCGCCGCGCAGCGTCGCGCCGCGGCGTCCGCCCTGGGCCCGCATGCGGGCATAGAGCGCCTCGGCCGCGGCGACCTGTTCGGGGGTGGGCTGGCTGCAGACGGCGAGGTAGCCGCCGACGCGGTCGCCATCGACCATCGGCGTCAGATGCGCCAGGACCCAGAAATGATCACCGTTGGCGCAACGGTTCTTGAGCACGGCCTGCCAGGGCCTGCCGGCGGCGAGCGTCGCCCACAGGTCGGCCCAGACCGCGGCCGGCATGTCGGGATGGCGCACGATGCTGTGCGGCCGGCCCAGCAGGGCCTCGCGCGCATGACCGCTGACGCCGACGAAGGCGGCGTTGCAGTAGACGATGCGGCCTTCGAGATCGGTCACCGTGACGAGCGGCGCGCCCGCATCGAAGCGCTGTTCGCGTGAGGTGACGGCAGGCGTTGGGGACATGGCGGTCGCTGGCGAAGTCGCCCGGCGGGCGCCGGGTCGACTCGTTATCGGCCGCTTCGATGCCGGGTTTGAGGGCGATCTGGGGGGCGGATGCCCTGCAATCCCCGCCGCGGGCCCTTTACCGGGCCGGTCGCGGTCCCGCCTTCGAGTACACCTTGCCCGCCGGCTTGAACGGCTTGCCGCCCGGACGCGGGGCGAAGGTCTTCTGGCCCGGCTTGAAGCCCGGCTTGTGGCCCGGGGCGGCGACCCGCGGCGGCAGCGGCCGCGGCTCGGCGCGCTTGGGCTCGAGGCCTTCGATCGTCGCCGCCGGGATGCGCTGGGTCGTGAAGCGCTGGATGCGGTGGATCATGCCGCTGTCGCGGCGCTCGGCCAGCGTCACCGCCAGGCCGCTGCGACCGGCGCGGCCGGTGCGGCCGATGCGGTGGACGTAGTCCTCTTCCTTCATCGGCAGGCCGAAATTGATGACGTGGCTGATCGTCGGCACGTCGATGCCGCGCGCGGCGACGTCGGTGGCGACGAGCACGCGCAGGTGGCGGCTGCGCAGCCCCTGCAGCACGCGGTTGCGCCGGCCCTGCGGCATGCCGCCGTGCAGGCTGGCCACCGAATGGCCCAGCTCGTGCAGGCGGTCGGCGAGCCAGTCGGCGTCGCGCTGCGTGCTCGTGAACACGAGCGCCTGGTCGACGGCGCGGTCGGTCAGGATATGGTCGAGGAGGGCGTTCTTGTGCGCGAAATCGTCGGCCCAGTGCAGGCGCTGCTCGATGTCGCCATGGGCCTCGGTCTGGGCGCTGACCTCGATGCGCTGCGGGTCGCGCAGCAGCTCGGCCGCGAGGCCGCCGATCGTGCCCGCGAAGGTGGCGCTGTACATCACCGTCTGGCGCTGCGCCGCGGTGGCGGCGGCGATGTGGCGGATGTCGTCGATGAAGCCCATGTCGAGCATGCGATCGGCCTCGTCGAGCACCAGCATCTCGAGCTGGCCGAGCTGGGCCTTGCCGCTGCCCATGTGGTCGATGAGGCGCCCCGGCGTGGCGATCAGGATGTCGAGCGATCCGCGCAGCGCGGCGAGCTGGGCGCCGTAGGGCACGCCGCCAACGATGGTCGCGACGCGCAGGCCCGGCACGAAGCGGCCGTAGTCGGAAGCCGCCTTGGCGACCTGCATCGCGAGTTCGCGCGTCGGGCACAGCACGAGCACGCGCGGGCCACGTTGACGATTGGCCGGGTTCTGCGGCTGGGCGCGGGCGGCGAGGATGCGCGCCAGGGCCGGCAGCATGAAGCTGGCCGTCTTGCCGCTGCCGGTGCGGCTGCTGACCATCAGGTCGCGGCCGGCCAGCGCGGGCGGGATCGCGGTCGATTGGACCTCGGTCGGCTCGGTATAGCCGGCGGCTTGCAGCGCCTTGCCCAGGGCCTCGGGCAGGTTCAGGTTCTCGAACGTCATCACGGTACTCCGATCACGGCACGCGCAAGCGCACCGGCGCTGCCTTGCACGGGCGGCGCGGGTAGGGTCGCAAGGTGGGATCGGCGTCGAATGGAGGTCGACAACCGGGCCCGGGTCACAGCGACGGCATCGCCGCCGACCCGGTCTGGACGCGCACCGCGCAGGAAGCGCGGCGGCAGTGAGGTCGAAGGGGATGAACGAGGGGCCTGCAAATCAAGCCCAGCCCGCGAGTATAGCCGAACTTCGCGCCGTGCTAGGTGGAAACCAGAATCGGGCGCTGGATGCGGTCGGCCAGCGCCTCCCACACGGGGGTCAGGCGGCCCGGCAGATCGGGCACCGCGCCAAGCTCGGTGCGGCTTTCGCCGGGGCCGTGGAAATCGCTGCCGCGCGAGGCCAGGAGGTCGAATTCGAGCGCCGTGTCGGCGTAGCGCAGCTGCTCGGCCGCGCTGTGGCTGCCCGTCATCACCTCGATGCCGCGCCCGCCATGGGCGATGAATTCGGTGATGAGCGCGTATTCCTCGGTCGCCGTGAACCGGTAGCGGCCGGGGTGGGCGATGACGGCGATGCCGCCGGCGTCGGCGATCCAGCGCACGGCGTCGCCGAGGCCGGCCCAGCGATGCTCGACATAGCCCGGGTGGCCCGGCGTGAGGTAGTGGCGGAACACGGCGTGGGTGTCGCTGCAGACGCCGCTGTCGACGAGGAAGCGCGCGAAATGGGTGCGCGAGATCAGGTCCGGGTTGCCGACGTAGCGCAGCGCGCCGTCGAAGGCGCCGGCGATGCCGACCTGGGCCAGCCCCTGCGCCATCTCGAGCGCGCGCTGGCGCCGCCCGCCGCGCGTGGCCGCGAGTCCGGCCTCGATCGCGGCGTCGTCGGCGTCGAAGCCGAGGCCGACGATGTGCACCGTCTCGTGCGCGAAGGTGACCGAGATCTCGACCCCGCTCAGGTAGTCCATGCCGAGCGCGAGCGCCGTGTCGCGGGCGCGGCGCTGGCCCGATATCTCGTCGTGGTCGGTCAGCGACCACAGCTCGACGCCTTGCGCATGGGCGCGCCGGGCCAGGGCTTCGGGTTCGAGGGTGCCGTCGGAGACGCAGCTGTGACTGTGGAGGTCGGCGTTGATCAGATGCACCGCGCTGATTTTACGGGGCCAGCGCGTCGAGCGTGAGGATGCGCCCGCAGCGCTCGGCCAGGCTGTGATCGTGCGTGACGACGACGAAGGCCGTGCCGCGCTCGCGCGCCAGCGTCAGCATGAGCTCGAACACGCCGGCCGCGGTGGCGCGGTCGAGGTTGCCGGTGGGCTCGTCGGCGAG
>JAGWVB010000279.1 GCA_018971105.1 Burkholderiales bacterium | reverse complement strand
GCTGCTGCTGGCGTGGCGCCTGGGCGATGCGGCGGGGCGCGCGCGCGCGCTGCGCGTCGGCGGCGGCGCGCTCGTCGCGCTCGCGCTGACCGCGGTGCTGACGCTGGCGACCGACCGCGGCGAGCGCCAGGACCTGAAGCTGCGCTTCAGCGAGGTCACGCAGGCGGCGCTGGCGACGCTGGACCGCTCGATCCACGGCCAGCTCAACGCCGTCGGTGCGCTCGAGGCCTATCTGAGCGTCGACGAGGCGCTGGACGCCGGGCGCTTCGCGCAGTTCGCCTCGCGCATCCGGGCCCGCAACGACAGCATCGCGGTGCTCGAATGGATACCGCGCGTGGCGCGCCGCGACCGCGCCGCGTTCGAGGCCTGGGCGCAGCGGCATGGGGATCCCGGTTTCCGCATCCACGAGGCGCCGGGCGCGAGCGACGCGAGTGCGCGGCCGGACCAGTTCCCGGTCGCCTACGCCGACCCGCTGGCGGTCAACCGCCAGGCGCTGGGCTTCGACCTCGGCTCGAACCCGGCGCGCCTGGTCGCGCTCGAACGCAGCCGCGACAGCGGCAGCACCGCGGTCACCGAGCGCATCGCGCTGGTCCAGGACGGCAAGCCCGCCGTGCTCGCCGCGGTGCCGGTGTTCGACAGCGGCGCGCCGACGCGCACGCCCGAGCAGCGCCGCGCCGCGCTCAAGGGCTATGCGCTGGGCGTGCTGCGCCTGGCCGAACTGATCGGCGGCGCGCTGCAGACGGCGTCGGCGCAGGACATGCATTGCTGGGTCGAGGACCGCAGCACGCCGGGGCAGGCGACGCTGCTGTATTCGAACCGCGGCGACGCGCCCGCGCCGGCCGCCGGCGCCGACGGCCTGCTCGACCGCTACCGGCTCGATGTCGGCGGCCGCCGCTGGATGCTGAGCTGCGCCTCGACGCCGGGCTTCCTGCTGCAGCATGTCGGCTGGAACATCTGGATGGCGATGTTCGTCGGCCTGCTGCTGACCGGCGCGGTGATCGCCGTCGCCCTCGTCGTCACCGGGCAGGACCAGTCGCTGCGCACGCTGGTGGCCGACCGCACGCGCGAGCTGCGCGTGAGCGAGGACCGGCTGCAGGTGGCGCTGAGCGCGTCGAACACCGGCTCCTGGGACTGGCATCCGCAGACCGGCGAGGCGATCTTCAGCGACACCTGGTTCACGATGCTCGGCTACGCGCCGGCGGCACTGCCGGCGCGCGGCACGACCTTCTTCGACCTCATCCACCCAGGCGACGCGCCGCGCGTGCAGGCGGTCGTGCAGGCCGTGCTGGCGGGGCAGCGGCCGGCGATGGACGAGGAGTTCCGCATGCGCCGCCACGACGGCGGCTGGACCTGGATCAAGGCCGCCGGCCGCGTCGTCGAGCGCGACGCCGCCGGGCGCGCGCTGCGCATGAGCGGCGTGCATGTCGATGTCTCGGCGGCGCGCCAGATCAGCGCCGACCTGGCCCAGGCGCGCGACGCCGCGATCCGCGCGAGCCAGGCCAAGAGCGCCTTCCTGGCCGCCGTCTCGCATGAATTGCGCACGCCGCTGACGAGCATCCGCGGCTTCGCCGAACTGCTCGAGTCGCGCCTGCCCGAGGCGCGCCACCGGCAGCAGGCGGGGCTGATCCGCAGCGCCTCGGAGCATCTGAACGCGCTGCTCACCGAGATCCTCGACCTGGCCAAGGTCGAGGCCGGGTCGATGCCGATCAACCCCGAGCCGCAGGACCTCGAGGCGCTGCTGCGCTTCACGGCCGAATTCTTCCGCGTCACGGCCGTCGCCAAGGGACTGGAGCTGCGCGTCGAGATCGAGCCGGGGCTGCCGCAGGGCTACCTCTGCGACGGGCTGCGGCTCAAGCAGATCCTCAACAACCTGATGTCGAACGCGATGAAGTTCACATCGTCCGGGGCCGTCACGCTGCGCGCCGCGGCCGACGCCGACGCGGTGCGCGTCCAGGTCATCGACACCGGCCCCGGCATCGCCCCCGAACTGCACGAGCTGATCTTCGAGAAATTCCAGCAGGCCGACAGCCGCGTCAGCTATCAGCATGGCGGCACCGGGCTCGGGCTGGCGCTGTCGCGCGCGCTGGCCCAGCTGATGGGCGGCCGGCTGGCCGTCGCGTCGGAGCCCGGCCAGGGCGCCTGCTTCACGCTCAGCCTGCCGCGCCACCCGGCGGCGCAGGACGCGGCGGTCGCCGGCGCGCGGCCCTGAGCGCGGCGGCGCCGCCGCGCCGCCGCGTCACTTCAGCGCGAGCACCAGCACCCCGGCACCGACCATCAGGATGCCGAACCATTCCTGCGGCGTCGGCCGCTCGCCGAGGAAGAGGTAGGCGATCACGACCACCAGCAGCAGGCTCAGCTTGTCGACCGGGGCGACCCGGGAGGCGTCGCCGATCTTGAGCGCGCGGAAGTAGCAGGTCCACGAGGCCCCCGTCGCCAGCCCCGAGAGCACGAGGAAGAGCCAGGTCCGCGGCGCGAGCGCCCGGGGGTCGGTCCAGCGCCCGGTGGCGTAGACGAAGGCGCCGAGCACGCCGAGGATGATCACGGTGCGGATCAGCGTCGCCATGTCGCTGTTCACGCCGGCGAGCCCGATCTTGGCGAAGATCGCCGTCAGCGCCGCGAACACGGCCGAGAGCAGGGCCCAGAGAAACCAGCCGCTGCCGGCTGTGGTTGGAATCATGGGGGCCTCGATCGCGTCGGTGGGGGTGGGTGGCGGGCTGGGGCTGTATTCTCGGCCCGCGCCTGCGCGCGCGGACGATGACGGGGAGCTGGCGATGCGGATCTCGATGCGGTGGCGGGGCGGCGCGGTGCCGCTGCTCGCGCTGGCGACGGTGCTGGCGGCAGCGCTGGCGGCGGCTCGGGTGGCGATGGCGGCGCGCACGGCGGCCGCGCCGCCGGTGCGCAGCGTGGCGGCGGTGGATTTGGCCCGCTACAGCGGACGCTGGTACGAGATCGCGAGCTTCCCGATGTTCTTCGAGCGCCACTGCGTCGCCGACGTCACGGCCGACTACGAGCCGGCCGCCGACGGCAACCTCACGGTGCGCAACCGCTGCCGCACGGCCTCGGGTCACGACGCGGCCAGCGGCCGGGCCCGCGTGGTGCCGGGCCACGGCAACAGCCGGCTCGAGGTGTCGTTCTTCTGGCCCTTCGAGGCCGATTACTGGATCCTGGGGCTGGATCCGGCGTACCGCTGGGCCGTCGTCGGCGATCCGAATCGCAAATATCTCTGGATTCTCGCGCGCACGCCGCAGCTGCCGGCGGCGCAGCAGGAGGCCGCGCTCGCCGTGGCGCGCGCACAGGGCTACGACCTGACGCGGCTGCACATGACGCCGCAGACCGCGGCGCAGCCGCATTGAGGACGGCCGGCTGCGGCTGCGGCTGCGGCTGCGGCTGCGGCTGCGGCTGCGGCTGCGGCGGCGGCGGCGGCCCGAGGCGGCGGCCCGGGTGATCCAGCGCCCGCGGCGCTGCGTATCAGTCGGTGGGGCCTGAAGGCCCCGCTCGCACGGCGGGCGCGCGGCTGCGTGCCTTTCCGCCTTGCGCTCCCGACCCACCCCGAACCCCTGGGAACGAACATGCCGCTTGCATCCGCCACCGCCGTCCACTGGGTCGAGCAGGGCCTGGTTCCCGATGGCGCCGTGCGCCACGGCATCCGCCGCCTGCTCAAGTCGCGCCTGGCCGAACAGCGCGACGGCGATGCCGCCGAGGCCGCCGCGCTGACGCAGGCCTTCATCGAGGCGATGCGCGACGAGCCCATCGCCCTGCTGCCCGAAAAGGCCAACGAGCAGCACTACGAGGTGCCGGCCGAGTTCTTCGCCCTCGTGCTCGGCCGCCACCGCAAGTACAGCTGCGGCTACTGGGGCGACGGCGCCGGCGGCGCCGCGATCGACAGCATCGAGCGCGCCGAGGCCGCGGCCCTGCGCATCAGCTGCGAGCGCGCCGGCCTGGCCGATGGCCAGCGCGTGCTCGAGCTGGGCTGCGGCTGGGGCTCGCTGAGCCTGTGGATGGCGGAGCAGTTCCCCGCCAGCCGCATCACGGCGCTGTCGAACTCGCAGGCGCAGCGGCGCCATATCGAGGCCGAGGCGGGCCGGCGCGGCCTGGGCAACCTGCAGGTGATCACGCAGGACATCAACGCCTTCGACACCGCCGAGCGCTACGACCGCATCGTCTCGATCGAGATGTTCGAGCATCTGCGCAACTGGCCGCTGGCGTTCGCGCGCGTGGCGCGCTGGCTCGCGCCGCAGGGCCGCTTCTTCATGCATGTGTTCGCGCATCGCGGCGCGCCCTACGCCTTCGTCGAGCGCGACGCCAGCGACTGGATGAGCCGCCATTTCTTCTCCGGCGGCATGATGCCCAGCGACGATCTGGCGCTGCATTGCCAGGACGACCTGCGCCTGCTGCGGCGCTGGCGCTGGGACGGCCGCCATTACCAGCGCACGGCCGAGGCCTGGCTCGAGAACATGGACATCCACCGGCGCGAGCTGATGCGGCTGCTCGAGCAGGCCTACGGCGCCGACCCCTCGCTGTGGTGGACGCGCTGGCGCCTGTTCTTCATGTCGGTGTCCGAACTCTTCGGCTACGACCGCGGCCAGCAATGGTGGGTCGCGCATTACCTGTTCGAGCGGCGCGCATGAAGCCGGCACGGCGGGGGCCGCTTTGAACGCGCTCGGGCACGCCGCGCTGCTGGCGCCGGCGCTGCACGGCCTGGCGCTGATCGCGCTGCTGGCGGCGCTGACCTGGGTCGCCAGCATCGTGCGCCGCGACGCGAGCCTGGTCGACCGCATGTGGCCGGTGTTCATCGCCGGCGCAGCCTACACCTACCACGCCGGCCTGCCGGCAGGCGGCGCGCGCGCGCTCGGGCTGCTGGTCCTGGTCTCGGCCTGGGCGCTGCGGCTGGGCGCCTACCTCACGCATCGCAACTGGGGCCACGGCGAAGACCGCCGCTACCAGCGCATCCGCGCGCGCCACGAGCCGAATTTCGCCTTCAAGAGCCTCTACCTGATCTTCGCCCTGCAGGCCGTCGTGGCCTGGATCCTGAGCTGGCCGCTGCTGCTCGGGCTGGCGCGCGCGGCGACACCGGGGTGGACGGACGCCGTCGGCGCCGTGATCGCGGCGTTCGGCCTCGCCTTCGAGGCCATCGGCGATGCCCAGCTCGCGCGCTTCAAGTCCGACCCCGCCCATGCCGGCCAGGTCATGGATCGCGGGCTCTGGCGCTGGACCCGGCATCCGAACTATTTCGGCGAGGCCTGCTTCTGGTGGGGCCTGTGGCTGGTCGGCGCCGGCAGCGCGGGCCTGGGCGGCGCCTGGACGCTGGTCTCGCCGATCCTGCTGACCTGGCTGCTGCTGCAGGTCTCGGGCGTGCGGCTGCTCGAACAGGACCTGGGCGAGCGCCGGCCCGCCTACCGCGACTACATCGCGCGCACCTCGGCCTTCCTGCCCCGGCCGCCGCGGGACGTGGGCGCCGCGCCGGGGCCGCGCTGGATCGTCGCCAGCGCGGCCACCGTGCTCAGCTTCCTCGCGCTCGACGCGCTCTGGCTGTCGACGATGAGCGCGCGCCTGTACCAGCCGACGCTCGGACCGCTGCTCGCGCCGCAACCGGACTGGGCCGCCGCGGCCGCCTTCTA
>JAGWVB010000278.1 GCA_018971105.1 Burkholderiales bacterium | reverse complement strand
CGCTGGGCGCTGCTCGGGGCGCTGGTGGCGCTGCTGGCGGCGGCCGCGCTGCTCGTCGGTCTCGGGCGCTGGCATCCGGGGGCGCGCCCGCTGACCCAGGGCGACATCGACGCCGCCGTGCGCCACTCGCTCGAGCGCGCGCCGCTGCCCTCGTCCGCGGCGCGCGCCTACCGCGCCGTCCTGCCCTCGGTCGTGCGCGTCGTCGCCCTGCTCGACGACAAGGACCGCGGCGACGAGCACCCGGCGCGGCGCGCGCTCGAACGCAGCCTGGGCACCGGCGTCGTCATCGTCGACAACGGCACCATCCTCACGGCGCTGCATGTCGTGGCCGGCGCCCGGCGCATCCGCGTGCGCTTCTTCGATGGCAGCGACAGCGACGCGCGCATCGTCGGCACCCAGCCTGCGAACGACCTCGCGGTGCTGCGCGCGCTCAAGCTGCCCGACGACCTGGAGCCGGCGACGATGCGCAGCACGGCCGACCTCGAGCCCGGCGACGAGGTGATCGCCGTCGGCCATCCCTTCGGCATCGGCCCGTCGGTGACGCATGGCATCGTCTCCGGGCTCGGACGCGAGTTCATCTCGCCCGCCGGCAGGACCCGGCTCACGAACCTGATCCAGTTCGACGCCGCCGCCAACCCCGGCAACAGCGGCGGCCCGCTCGTCACCAGCGACGGCGCCGTGGTCGGCATCGTCATCGCGATCCTCAACCCGACGCCGGCGCACACCTTCATCGGCATCGGCTTTGCCGTGCCGATCGAGAATGCCGCAGCCGCCGCCGGCATGAACCCCTATTGAAGCCCGCCATGCAAGACCCGTCCGTCGCCACCGCCAGCTTGATGGAACGCGTGCTCTACGAGGTCAAGCGCGTCGTCGTCGGCCAGGACCGCTTTCTCGAGCGCGTGCTCGTCGCGCTGCTCGCGCAGGGCCATCTGCTCGTCGAGGGCGTGCCGGGACTGGCCAAGACGCTGACCGTGAAGACGCTGGCGCGCGCCATCCACGGCAGCTTCAAGCGCATCCAGTTCACGCCCGACCTGGTGCCGGCCGACCTCGTCGGCACGCGCGTGTACAACCAGCGCAGCGGCGAGTTCAGCACCGCGCTCGGCCCGGTGTTCGCGAACCTGCTGCTCGCCGACGAGATCAACCGCGCCCCGGCCAAGGTGCAGAGCGCGCTGCTCGAGGTGATGCAGGAGCGCCAGGTGACGATCGCCGGCGAGAGCCACCCGGTGCCCGATCCCTTCGTCGTCATGGCGACGCAGAACCCGATCGAGACCGAGGGCACCTACCCCCTGCCCGAGGCCCAGGTCGACCGCTTCATGATGAAGGTGCTGGTCGATTACCCGAGCGAGGAGGAGGAGTTCGTGATCGCGCAGCGCGTCACCGGCGCGCCGGTGACGATCGAGGCGGTGGCCGACCTGGCCCAGCTGGCCGCGCTGCAGCGCGAGGCGCGCGCCGTCTATTGCGACCCCGCGCTGGTGCAGTACGCCGTACGCCTGGTCGGCGCGACGCGGCGCCCGCAGGGCCATGGCCTGGCCGAGATCGCGCCGCTGCTGAGCTACGGCGCGAGCCCGCGCGCGACGATCGCGCTCGTCGAGGGCGCGAAGGCGCTGGCGCTGATGCGCGGCCGCCGCTACGCGCTGCGCGAGGACCTCGTCGACCTCGTGCCCGACGTGCTGCGCCACCGCCTCGTGCTGAGCTACGAGGCGCTGGCCTCGAATGTCGACGCCGACGCCCTCGTGCAGCGCGTGCTGGCCCAGGTGGCGCCGCCGGAGCGGCCGCTGGCGCAGGGCCCCCAAGGGGCGCGGGGCTGAGGCCGATGGCGCAGGCGCCCGCGCTGCGTGCGACGCCCGCTGCGGCGGCCGCGCAACCGGCCGCGCAACCGGCCGCGCAACCGGTCGACGCGCTGCTGCGCCAGCTCGAGTGGACCGTGATCCGGCCGCTCGACGGCCTGCTGCAGGGCGACTGGCGCACGCTGTGGCGCGGCGCCGGCATCGACCTCGCCGACCTGCGCGAATACCAGCACCACGACGACGTGCGCCACATCGACTGGAACGTCACCGCGCGCCTGGGCCAGCCTCATGTGCGCCAGTTCCACGAGGACCGCGACCTCAACGCCTGGTTCCTGCTCGATGTCTCGCCCAGCGTCGACTTCGGCTCCGCCGGGACGACCAAGCTCGGCGTCTCTTGCGCCTTCGTCGCCGTGCTCGCGCGCATCATCACGCGCCATGGCAACCGCGTCGGCGCCCTGCTCTACGGCGACGGCGTCGATGCGGTGCTGCCGCCGCGCGCGTCGCGGCTGCATGTGCTCGAGCTGATGCGCCGCATGACGGCGCCGCGCGTGCATGCGACGCAGCGCACGACCGCGCTGGGCGAGCTGCTGCGCGCGGCGCGCGGCGTGATCCGGCGCCGCAGCCTGATCTTCGTCGTCAGCGATTTCATCAGCGAGCCGGGCTGGGCCGACGAGCTGGCGCGGCTCGCGCGGCGCCACGATGTCGTCGTCGTGCGGTTGTGGGACCCGCTCGAGAAGGCGCTGCCGGCCGACGCCGGCCTCGGCTTCGTGACGCTGCAGGACGCCGAGACCGGCGAGCAGTTCAACGTCGACCTCGGCGATCCGGGGCTGCTGCGGCGCCATGCCGAACTCGCCGCGGCGCAGGAAGCGGCGCTGCTCGACGGCCTGGCCGGCAGCGGCGCCGACACGCTCGAGCTCGCGACCGACGACGACCTGCTGCTGACGCTGATGCGCTTCGCCGACCTGCGGCGCCAGCGCGCGCGCCAGCGCTCGCCGCGGCGCCTGCCCGCGGCGTTGGCGCGCGCGCAGCCGGCCGGGGCGGGGCGATGAGGTTCCTCTGGCCCGCGCTGCTGTGGCTGCTGGGGCTGCTGCCGCTGCTGGTGGCCGGCTATTGCTGGCTCCTGGCGCGGCGCCGCCGCCAGACGCTGCGCTTGAGCAGCCTGGCGCTGATCCGCCAGGCGGCCGGTTCGAACCCGGCCTGGCGCCGCCACCTGCCGCCGGCGCTGATGGCGCTGGCGCTGGCGGCGCTGCTGGTGGGGCTGGCGCGGCCGACGCTGGTGCTGACGCTGCCGACGCCCGAGCGCACGATCATCCTGGCCATGGATGTCTCGGGCAGCATGCGCGCCGAGGACGTCAAGCCGACGCGGCTGGCCGCCGCGCAGGCGGCCGCCAAGAGCTTCGTCGACGCCTTGCCGCCGGAGGTGCGGGTGGGCGTGATCTCGTTCGCCGGCACGGCGGCCGTCGTGCAGGCGCCGACGACGAGCCGCGAGGATGTGATCAAGGCGATCGACCGCTTCCAGCTCCAGCGCGGCACCGCCACCGGCAGCGGACTCATCCTGTCGCTGGCGACGCTGTTCCCCGACGACGGCATCGAGATCGAACGCGCCACCGGCCAGCGCCTGTTCCCGGGCGCCGAGATCGGCGCCAGCAAGCCGCCGCCGGCGCCGGTGCCGCCGGGCTCGTACACCTCGGCCGCGATCATCATGCTCACCGACGGCCAGCGCACCACCGGCCCCGACCCGCTCGACGCCGCGCGCATGGCCGCCGACCACGGCGTGCGCGTCTACACCGTCGGCGTCGGCACGACGCAGGGCGAGGTCATCGGCTTCGAGGGCTGGAGCATGCGCGTGCGGCTCGACGAGGAGACGCTGAAGAACATCTCGCTGCTCACGCATGGCGAGTATTTCTACGCCGGCACGGCCGAGGACCTGAAGCAGGTCTACCGCAGCCTGAGCTCGCGCATGGTGGTCGAGCGCAAGGAGACCGAGATCACGGCGCTGTTCGCCGGCCTGGGCGCGCTGCTCGCGCTGCTCGCCGCGGGCCTGTCGCTGTGGTGGTTCGCGCGCGTGCTGTGAGCGCGCGCCGGGGCCGCGGCGCTCCCGCGGGCCGATCCGTGGCCTATCGCCTGTCCGGACCGTGACTCCCGGCACTGGCGCCAGGCCGCCACCGGCGCGACGCCGAGGGTACGGGAGGCGTCGCGACGACGCTCCGGAGAGGGCGCCAGCGACCACTCCGGCAAGGCCAGGAGTCCGACATGCTGACCCTCGATCGAAATCCCGCCCCCCTGCCGTCCGACGCGCTGCGCGGCCCGAGCGCGCCGCCGGCGCGCTCACTCGGCGCAGGCCTCGACCAGCATCTGCACGCGCGCGCGGCCGTTCCATTCGTCGAGCCCGAGCCGGTAGGCGATGCGCGCCTGCGCCGGCAGCGGCTCGGCATGGCCGAACCAGATCGCGTCGCGCTCCCGGCCCGCGTGGCGCAGGCGCAGCTTGAGGTGCTTCTCCCCCAACAGGCGCTGCTGCAGCACCTGCACCTCGTCGCAGAAGACCGGGGCTTCGAAGCCCTGGCCCCAGACCTGGGCGTCGAGCAACGCCGCGGTCTCGGTGTTGAACCATTCGAGCGCCAGCGGGCCGTCGGTGCGCAGCGTGCGCGTCAGCGTCGCCGGGTCGAGCCAGGCCGCGGCGACCTCGCGCAGCGCGTGCTCGAAGACCTCGACGCTGGCGCCTGCGGCAAGCGTGCAGCCGGCCGCCATCGCATGGCCGCCGAAGCGCTGCAGCAGCTCGGGCCGGCGCTTGGCGACGAGGTCCAGCGCATCGCGCAGATGGAAGCCCGGGATCGAGCGGCCCGAGCCCTTGAGGCGGCCGTCGGCGCCGCGCGCGAAGACGAAGGTCGGCCGGTGCAGCCGGTCCTTGACACGGCCGGCGATGATGCCGACCACGCCCTCGTGGAAGCTCTCGTCGAACAGCACCAGCGCCGGCGGCGCCGCCGCCGCGGGCGGGATCAGGCGCTCGATGGCCTGCTCGGCGAGTTCGCGCATGCCGGCCTCGACCTCGCGCCGTTCGCGGTTGATGGCGTCGAGCTGCGCCGCGAGTTCGGCCGCGCGCGCCGGATCGTCGCTCGTCAGGCATTCGATGCCCAGCGTCATGTCGGCCAGGCGGCCGGCGGCGTTGATGCGCGGCCCGAGCGCGAAGCCGAAATCGAAGCCGGCCGCGCGCGCCGGGTCGCGCCCGGCGGCGCGGAACAGCGCCGCGATGCCGGGCTGCATGCGGCCGGCGCGCACGCGCTTCAGGCCCTGCGCGACGAGGCGGCGGTTGTTGGCGTCTAGCCGCACGACATCGGCGACGGTGCCGAGCGCGACGAGGTCGAGCAGCGCGTCCAGGCGCGGCTGCGCGGCGTCGGCATAGGCGCCGCGCGCGCGCAGCTCGGCGCGCGTGGCGAGCAGGACATAGAAGATGACGCCGACGCCGGCGATGGCCTTGCTCTCGAAGGCGCAGCCGGGCTGGTTCGGATTCACGATCACGTCGGCATCGGGCAGCGTCGCCGCGCCGGCCGCGTCGACGGCCGGCAGGTGGTGGTCGGTCACCAGCACCTGGATGCCGAGCGTGCGCGCATGGGCCACGCCGGCATGGCTGGCGATGCCGTTGTCGACCGTCACCAGCAGATCGGGGCGGCGCGCGCGCGCAAGGTCGACGATGGCCGGCGTGAGGCCGTAGCCGTGGATGGCGCGGTCGGGCACGACATAGTCCAGCGTCCCCGGCTGCGCGCCGAGCATCCTCAGCCCGCGCAGCGCGACGGCGCAGGCGGTGGCGCCGTCGCAGTCGTAATCGGCCACGATGCAGATGCGC
>JAGWVB010000277.1 GCA_018971105.1 Burkholderiales bacterium | reverse complement strand
TTCGGCCTGCGGCGGCTCGAGGGTCTCGAACTGGCTGCGCACGAGCGCGGCGGGAAAGAAATGGCCGGATGCGCGCGCCGCGACGCGCGCCAGCGCCGTCGCCTCGTCGATCTCGAGGAAGACGAAGCGCAGCCCGGCGCGGGCGCCGCGCAGGCGCTCGCGGTAGGCGCGCTTGAGCGCCGAGCAGCTCAGCACGACGCCGCCGCGCGCCGCCGCCAGCTCGGCGGCCAGTGCATCGAGCCAGCAGGCGCGGTCGGTGTCGGTGAGGGCGATGCCGGCCTGCATCAGCGCCCGGTTGCGCGGGCCGTGGAAATCGTCGCCCTCGATCGCGCGCCAGCCCAGCGCCGCGGCGACGGCCTCGGCATGGCTGGACTTGCCGCAGCCCGAGACGCCCATCACGACGAGCGCGCCGGGTGCCGAGTCCGGCATCGTGCTTCGAGTCCGCATCAGACCGCGCTATCCCGCAAGGAAACGCCGGGCCGCTTCCAAGTCTCGTTGACCCGCTCGGGGGTCCTGACGCGCAGCGGCAGGTCTGGGGGCGCTCAGAAGCGCCTCAGTAGCGCGTCGTCAGCCGCGTCAGCCAGCCGGGCGAGTGATCGACGAGCCAGGATTCGGCCGGCCGGTCGGCGCCGCTGAGGATGAACACCGCCACCGCGACCATCGCCGCGCCGAGCACCACCTTGCCCGCCTTGCCGGCGCGCACGAGGCCGCCGCGCAGCCGCGCCGCCGCGCCGCGCGAGGCGTAGGCGAGGGCGACGATGGGAAGCGCGGCACCGATGCCGAACAGGCCCATCAGCGCCGCCACCTGCGGCAGGTCGGAGCCCTGGCTCGCGAGCAGCACCGCCGCGCCCAGCGTCGGCCCGACGCAGGGGCTCCAGACGACGCCGAGCACGAGCCCGATCGTGAACTGGCCCGCCAGCCCGTCCAGCCGCAGCCGCGCCAGCAGCCGGTTGCCGGCGTCGCCCAGGCCCGAGGTCGCGCTCGCGTAGCGCTGCTGCAGCGCCGTCGACATCAGCACCAGCCCGAGCGCGCCGAGCACGAGGGCGGCGGCGTCGCGCAGCCGCGTGGCGTCGAATCCCAGCGCCGCGCCGGCCCAGGCCAGCGCGCTGCCGATCACCGCGTACGACAGCGCCAGGCCGCCGGCCAGCGCCAGCGGCGCGCGCGGATGCGCGGCGCTGGCCGAGCCGAGCAGGATGGGCACGATGGGCAGCACGCAGGGCGAGAGCGTCGAGAGCAGCCCCGCGAGCAGCCCGAGCCCGTAGGCGCCGGGCCCGAAGGCCGTCATTCGACGGTCTTGCGGAACAGCGCGGCGAGGCCGGCGGCCGTCGTGTCGCCGGTCGAGCGCGCGACTTCCTTGGCGCCCTTGAAGGCGATCAGCGTGCTCTGCATGCCGACCTTGAAGCGGCGCAGCACCGGCTTGTCGGCGTCGAAGTCGACCGTCAGCAGCGTCACGTCGCGGTTCGCCGGCGCCTGCATCAGCGCCGCGACGATCGGCTTCTGCGCCTTGCAGGTCGGGCACCAGGTGGCGCTGACATCGACGACGACCGGCCGGCCCTCGTGGGTCAGGCGGTCGAAGGTCTGCGCGCTGTAGGGCTCGACGGTGCCGGCGCGGGCACCGGCGGCCAGGACGAGCGTGAGGGCGAACAGGGCGGGGGCGAGTTTCATGGCGTTCCTCGGGGCGAAAGATGGGTGGCTGCGATGGGCCGAGCGCACATTGGTCGGATGCAGGCCGCGATTCTTTCAGGCTTTTGCGGCCTCCGGCTGCGCATCGCCCGGCTCGGCCAGCCATTGCCGGAGCTTGGCGTAGAGCAGGTTCGGCTCGACCGGCTTGGAGACGAAGTCGTTCATCCCCGCCTCCAGGCACAGGCGCCGGTCCTCGGCGAAGGCGTTCGCCGTCATCGCCAGCACCGGCGGCTGCAGCGCGCCGGCCTGGGCGCGGATGCGGCGCGTCGCCTCGAGCCCATCCATGCGCGGCATCTGCATGTCCATCAGGATCAGCGCGTAGGGCCGGCGCCCCGCCAGCTCGACCGCCTCGACGCCGTCGTGCGCGACATCGCAGGCCAGCCCGACATCGTTGAGCAGCGAGAGCGTGATCTCGCAGTTGATCGGCTCGTCCTCGACGATGAGCACGCGCCTGCCCTGGTGCTCGCGCAGCAGGTCGGCGGCGGCGGTGCCCGGGCTCGCGGGCTTGGCGGCGGTGCCGCCGCCGATCTCGAGCCGCGCCGTGAACCAGAACAGGCTGCCGACGCCGATGCGGCTCGAGGCGCCGCAGGTCCCGCCCATCAGCTCGGCCAGCTTCTTCGTGATGCTCAGCCCCAGTCCGGTGCCGCCGTAGCGCCGGGTGGTCGAGTTGTCGGCCTGCTCGAAGGCGGTGAACAGGCGTTCGAGCGCCTGCGGCTCGATGCCGACGCCGCTGTCCTCGACCTCGAAGCGCAGCAGCAGCGTCGCCGCGCCGCGTTCCTGCACCGTGACGCGCAGCGCGATGCGGCCCGCGTCGGTGAATTTCACGGCGTTGCTCGCGTAGTTGAGCAGCGCCTGCTGCAGCCGCGTCGCGTCGCCGCGCAGCGGCGGCAGGTCGGCCGGCGCCTCGACCGCCATCTCGATGCCCTTTTCGCGCAGGCGCTGGGCCAGGATCGAGCGCAGGCGGTCGAGGATCTGGCCGATGTGCACGTCGGCGTCCTCGAGCTCGAAGCGCCCGGCCTCGATCTTCGAGAGGTCGAGCACGGCGTTGATGAGTTCGGCCAGATGCTCGCCGGCGGCGACGATGCGGCCGATCTGCTCGTTCTGGCGCGGCGTCACGCCGCTGCGCCGCACCAGGTGCGCCATGCCGACGATGGCGTTCAGCGGCGTGCGGATCTCGTGGCTCATGTTCGCGAGGAAGGCCGACTTGGAGCGGTTGGCCTCGTCGGCGGCGTCGCGCTGGGCGCGCGCGCGCAGCGTCTCGATGCCGAAGCCGACGTTGCGCCCGAGTTCCTCGAGCAGCGCCAGCTCCTGCGCGTCGATCGCCTCGGCCCGATTCGAGTACATCGTGAGCGCACCGAACACGCGCTGCGGGCTGGCCAGCGGCAGCGCGACGCCGGAGCGGAACCCGCTGCGCCGCAGCGCCTCGTTCCAGGGCGCCATCGCCGGGTCGTCGAAGGCGTCGCGCGCGATCTGGGCGCGGCCGCTGCGCAGCGCGCGCCCGACCAGGCCGCGCCCGGAGGGGCTGGACTCGTCCCAGGAGACGGTCACGCGCAACGGCACCTCGCGCTCATGGCCGGCGCTGGCCACGGCGCGCACCGACTTCGCCGCGTCGTCCTGCGCAAAGCCGATCCAGGCCGTGACGAAGCCGCCCGATTCCACGGCGGCGTCGCAGACCATCGCCAGCAGCTGCGGCTCGTCGCGCGCCTGCGCCAGCGCCAGGTTGCAGCGGCTGAGCATGCGCAGCGCGCGGTTCGTGCGCTGCTGCGCCTCCTCGGCGCGCCGGCGTTCGCTGATGTCGTGGGCGAAGACGAGGGTGCGCTGGCGGCCGGGCAGCACCATCGTCGCCTGGCGCAGGGAGATCCAGAGCCGGCTGCCGTCGCGGCGGTCGACCTCGAACTCGGATGCGGCCTCGCGCCCCGAGCCCGGCGGCACGCGCACGACGCTCGCCAGCGGGCGCCCCAGGGCGTCGGCCTCGGCGTAGCCGAACATCTCCTCGGCGCCGGCGTTCAGGTTCTCGATGCAGTCGGACTCGTCGACGACGATGATCGCGTCGTGCGTCGTGTTGAGCACCTTGGCCAGATAGGCCTCGCGCTGCGCCAGCGCCTGCTCGGCGCGGCGACGGTCGCTCACGTCGCGGAACGACCACAGCCGCGCGTCCTGGCCGGGCAGCGGCACGGCCTGCGTGTAGCGCTCGACGGTGCGGCCGTCGGCGAAGGCGAGCTCGTCGGTGCGGCGCTCGTCGCCGGCCTCCTGCGGCGCCAGCGCGGTGCGGAATTCCTCCGGCCGCGCGAGCTGCGGCCGCGCCAGCTCGGCCAGCTCGCGGCTGTCGGCGCGGTCGGCCATCGCCTCGGGCACCGACCAGAGCTCCTTGAAGCGCCGGTTCATCGCCAGCACGCGCCGGTCGGCGGCGACGACGAGGATGCCGTCGTCGGTCGAGTTCAGCGTCGCGTGCAGCAGCGCGCCTTCGGCCGCCAGGCGCTCCTGCTGGCGCGCGTGCTCGAGCAGCAGCCACGACAGGCCGCAGGCCAGCAGCAGCAGCAGCGGCACCGCGACGGCGGCCTGGGCGCGGCCGCGGCTCTCGGCCGCGCGCGCCCCGGCCAGCAGCGAGGCCTCGTCGTAGCCGATGAAGAGCATCAGCGGGTAGCCCGGCACATGCGACCAGCCGTAGATGCGCGGGCGCCCGTCGGCGGCCGCGACCAGGCGCAGCGCGCCGCGCGCCGGCGCGCCGGGCTGCAGGAAAGGCCGGTCCGACGGCAGCCGGGTGCCGATCACGCGCCCGGAGTCGTGGTTGCGCGCGATGTAGGTGCCGTCGTCGAAGGTCAGCGTCACCGCGTCCTCGGGGCCGATCGCGAGCTGGGCGAGTTCCGCGGTGAAATGCTGCGCCGACATCGACAGCAGCACGACGCCGTCGAAGCGCCCGCGGCGCAGGATCGGCCGCGTCAGGAAGATCGACCATTGACCGGTCGCGTACGAGCGCACCGGCTTGTTCACGTAGAGGCGGTCGACGGCCTGGCGGGCATGGAAGCGGAAGTAGTCGCGGTCGCCGAGGTAGACCGGGCCGAGGCTGGCGACGGTGCTGAACACGGCCTTGCCGTCGGCGCCGACCACCGTCACATGGGTCACGGCGCCGGGCGGAAAGCTGCTGAACGCGGTGTGCAGCGTGGCCAAGGCGGTATCGATGTGGCCGGCGGCGTACTGGTCGCGGAACTGGCGCAGCACGGCGTCGGCATTGTTCAGCAGCATGCCGACCTCGTCGGCCTTGGTCGCCGCGAGCTGGACCACCTGTACCCGGGCGCGCTCGAGCGTCGTGTCCACCAGCGTGTCGTAGGCGCTGTTCATGCGCCACAGCTGCAGCGCCACGACCGCGAACGCGAGCAGGGGCAGTGCCCAGGCCAGCAGGCGCAGCCTAGACGACAGCCTGCGTGGCGATGACGATTCCATGATGTGAAAATGACCTGACCGGACGCTGCGCCCAGGTCGCCAGTATCGCCAAGGCCGCGGCCTCCGATCGCAGGAATCGACGGGGCAGCGGCCCCCTTAACCGCCAAAGACGTGAAAACGCCCGCCCCGGCGCGGCGCCGACGCGCGCCGCCGGCCTCAAATCTCGATGCCGCGCCGCTGGCGCATCGCGCGCCCGATGCGGTCGAGCTCGGCCGGGCCCAGCAGCCGCCGCGCCAGCGGCAGCAGCGCGGATTCCTCGCGCTCGATGTGGCGCGCGTAGAGGCCGGCGTAGCGCTCGACCGCCGCGCCGTCGAGCGTCGCCGGCCGGCTCTCGGCCAGCGCGTCGAGCGCGCGCTCGAGCGCCTGCCACTGGCGCTCGAGTTCGCGATGCTCGGCCGTCAGCGCGTCGATCAGCGCTGCCGTCGAGCGGCGCAGCGCGGCGTCGTCGAGGCCGCGCGTGGCCGCGTCGAGGGCGGGGAACAGGTCCACTTCCTCGTCGGCGTGGTGGTC
>JAGWVB010000022.1 GCA_018971105.1 Burkholderiales bacterium | reverse complement strand
GTCGTCGCGGCCGGCGCCGGCGTGAGGGCGGGCATCGTCGCCGAGGCGAGGCGTCGCCAAGCACGAACGAGGCCAGCGCCCGAAGCACCCGGACCGGGGTCGCGCCGCCGGGGTCGGGGTCGGTTGCCGGCCCCGGAGTCGGCCGCGCAGCACGCCGGCGCCGGCAGGGTCGGTGTGCGCCGCGATGTTCACGTCGAACAGAAGGCCGGCAGGCAGGCCGCCGCCCTCGTCCGCGCCGGCGCGCCCGGCGCCGTCCGCCTCGGACCGATGGCGGGTGGCTCGACCCGCCGCAGCAGCGGTTTGCGGATCGGGTTCGGATTGTCGATATGCTTTACATTGCAGACATCTACCGCAATTTACGGAAACCTAAGCTCTTGGTGCCACTGACCTTTCGCGATCCGGCGTCGATCTTGCTTGAGCCGCCGCGCAGCAGCTGCACCGAGTTGCTCGCCTTCAACTCTAGGGAGAGCCCTTCATGAAAGCTTCCAAGCGCGCAATTGCCGTCGCGGTCATTCTGGCCGCAGGTTCGGCCCTGGCGGGTCCGGTCGTCAGCCCATCCACCGATGCCGCGGCCATGGCCGCCGCACTGGCCGGTACGGGCGTCAGCATCAGCAATGCCCTGTTCCAGACGGACGGCGCCGAGGCCGGCTACTTCGGCAGCGGCGCCAGTACGGTGGGCTTCGATCAGGGCTTGGTGTTGAGCACCGGCAAGTTGAGCTGCATCCCGGGACCCAACACGCAGACCGGCTGCACGGGACCCGGAACCTACTCCAGCCTGCGATTCGACTTCACGACCGATACCGGCAGCTTGTTCTTCAAATACGTCTTCGCTTCCGAGGAATACAACGAGTTCGTCGATTCACAATTCAACGACGCCTTCTTCCTGCTGCTCGACGGCGTCAACATCGCGCTGCTGCCCAATGGCGACTCGGTCACCATCAACAACGTCAACTGCGGCATGAACTCGATGTACTACCGCAACAACTCGGGCCCCTCGACGACCGCCTGCCCCAATCTGAACCTCGACATCCAGTTCGATGGCCTCACGACTGTACTCACCGCCTCGGCCGTGGTCGGCGCAGGGATGCACAGTTTCGAATTCAAGGTCAGCGACGTCGGCGACAGCGCATTGGACTCGGCGGTGTTCCTGCAGGCCGGTTCCTTCTCCGGTATCGATCCGGGCGGCAATGTGCCGGAGCCGGCCTCGCTCGCGCTGGTGGGCCTGGCATTGGCCGGCCTGGCCGCGGCGCGGCGCCGGGTCGGCTGAGCTTCATCGAACCGTCGGCGCGCGAACGACCGCGAGCGCTGGCCCGGGAGGTCGCGCTGGAGGTCGCGCTGATGGTCGCGCTGGAGGTCGCGCTGATGGTCGCGGCGCCGGCCCCGGCGCGCCGCGGCACTGCGCGGCGCGTGCCCCGGCTCAGGAGATTTCGAGGCGCCGCTGCTCCCAGCGCAGCATCGCCCAGGCCCCGCCGGCGATGCCCGCCAGCGCCAGGCAGGATCCGGCCGAAAGCATCGCCACGCCGCTCAGGCCCTGGCCGATCGAGCAGCCCATCGCGGTGACGCCGCCGGCGCCCATGAGCGCGCCGCCGACGAGATGGCGGCCGACATCGGCCGCATCGCGGAACGATTCGACGCGGAACTCGCGCCGCCACAGCGCCGCCGCGGCGCTGCCGAGCAGGACGCCCAGCACCACCGTGACGCCGAAGGTGACGCGGTTGTCGCGGTCGGACCACAGCGTCAGCAGGTCCAGGCTGTAGGCCAGCGGGGCGGCGAAGCTCAAGGCCTCGGGCCGGTGCGAGTAGGTGCCGAGCCAGGCCGGCTCGAGCGTGTTCGGGTCCTCGGCGAGGTAGCCGAGATGGCCGGTGACGTACCAGGCCACCGGCACGAGCAGGCCGATGCCGATGCCGCCGATCCAGTGCGCCGCGTCGAGATCGGCGCGGCGCCGCCACAGCGCCAGTGCCAGCAGCGCGAGCGCGAGCGCGAGCAGCGCCCAGCGCAGCGCCGCGGCCGGCGCGCCGGTCCAGCCGCCGAGGATGCTGCCCAGGTCCTGCGCATGGCCGAGGTCGACGCCCCAGCGGTCGAGCCAGGCGACGCGGCCGACGGCGATGATGCCGCGCAGCGTCATCTCCGACGCCACCGCGGCGACGAGCAGCGTCACCAGCGCCTTCAGGTTGCCGCCGCCCAGGCGCACGAGGTTGCGCTGCGGGCAGCCCGAGGCCAGCACCATGCCGCAGCCGAAGACGCCGCCGCCGACGAGGTACGACAACCACAGGAAGCGCGCACTCCAGGGCAGCGTGCGCGCGCCGTCGAGCCAGCCCAGGGCGACCAGCGCCAGGCTGCCGCAGGCGGCGACGGCCAGCGCCAGGCCCCACATCAGCAGCCGGCCGGTGCCGCCGAACGCGACCCAGTCGGCGATCGCGCCCATGGTGCAGAAGCGCGTCGACTGCGCGAGCGCACCGAGGGCGATGCCGATCAGCAAGCCCCCCCAGACGACCGTCGCTGCCGCCGCCGGCCAGGCCCCCGTCAAGCGCCGCGCTCCACCGGCAGGCCCAGCGCATGCCAGCGCAGCATGCCGCCGGCGAGGTTCGCGGTGGCGCCGAAGCCGGCCTGGTTGAGCATCACCACCGCCTGCGCCGAGCGCGTGCCCGAGCGGCACACGGCCACCAGCGGCCGCGCGCGGTCGAGCTCGCCCAGGCGCTGCGTCAGCTGCGCCAGCGGCAGCGAGACGGCGCCGCGCAGATGGCCCTCGGCGTCGCCGTATTCGCTCGCCTCGCGCACGTCGACGATCTGCAGCGGCGCCGCGCACTCGGCCAGCGCGTGGGGCTCGATCTCCCAGATGCCGCCGAAGGTGTAGTTCAGCGCCGCCCATTGCGGCTCGGGCGGCAGCGCCGCGTCGTCGCGCGGGCGCCCGCATTCGAGGTTGGCCGGCACCGCGATGTCCATGCGCTTGGGGTGGGGCAGGCCGAGGTTGTTCATGTAGCCGGCGAAATCGCTCTCGTTGGCATCGCCGCCCAGGCGCGGGTTGTAGCGCAGCTCCTCGGCCACGCTCGTCACCGTCAGGCCGCGGTAGTCGTGGCCGGGGTAGAGCAGGCAATCCGGCGGCAGGCTCAGGATCTGCTCGCGCACCGAGCGGAACAGGCGCTGCGGGCTGCCCTGCTGGAAATCGGTGCGGCCGCAGCCGCGGATCAGCAGGCTGTCGCCGGTGAAGGCCAGCGAGCGGTCGTCGAGGACGTAGCTCATGCAGCCGTCGGTATGCCCCGGCGTGGCGCGCGCCTCGAGGTGGCGGGCGCCGAATTCGATGCGGTCGCCGGCATCGAGCAGGCGGTCGGCACCCTGCGCGCCGCCGGCGCGCGCGAGCAGGATGCGGCTGCCGCAGCGCTGCTGCAGCAGCCAGGCGCCGGTGACATGGTCGGCATGGACATGGGTCTCGAGCGTCGCCACGAGGCGCAGGCCGAGCTCGTGCACGAGCGCCGCGTCGCGCCGCGCATGCTCGAACACGGGGTCGATGAGCAGCGCCTCGCCGCCGTCGCCGAGCAGGTAGCTGTAGGTCGAGGTCTGGGGGTCGAAGAGCTGGCGTAGGACGAACATGGCTTCAGCGCTGCGCCGCCGGCACGAGGCGGTCGGCGGCCTCGAGCTCGGCGCCGCCGTCGAGCTCGATCGCGACCTGGGTGCAGACGGCGCGGCACAGCATCGCCACGCGCTCGCTCTGCAGCCGGTAGTAGATCTGGGTGCCGTCGCGGCGCTTGGCGAGCACGCCGGCGCGGTACAGCGTCGAGAGATGCTGCGACATGTTCGGCTGCGTCGTGTCGATCTGCGCCAGCAGCTCGGAGACGTTGCGCTCCTGGTTGCACACGGCGCTGATGATCTTCAGCCGCACCGGCGTCGCGAGCACGGCGAAGAGCTCGGCCGCGGTCTCGAAGACGCGGTCGCCCATCGTCTGCGCATCGTCTTCGATGGGGCCGGCGTCCATGGCTGATTCTCTCACTCGCTCTGCATCAGCAGATAGGTGTTGTACGCGTTCATCCGGTTCGCGACCCCGAACAGCGGCACGTCGCGGTAGCGCGACCAGTCGGCCTTCGCGTAGGCCTCGTCGAAGGAATCCAGGTTGCGCGCCGCCGCGCCCATCGTGCGGCGCAGGTATTCGAGGTAGCCGCGCGTGAAGTTCAGGTCGGCGATGGGGTCGGTCGAGACGGCGCCATGGCCGGGTATCGCGATGCGCGGCCGGTACTCGATCATGCGATCGAGCGAGGCGATCCAGCGCCGGCTGTCGGCCTGGCCGACATAGGGGATGCGGCCGCGGAAGAACAGGTCGCCCGAGAACATCACGCCGAGCTTGGGGATAACGACGACCATGTCCTCGGGCGTGTGCGCCGGCCCGACATGGCGCAGCACGATGTCGTAGCTGCCGAGCTGCAGATGGGTCACGGGCTCGGTGAGCCAGCGGTCGGCGGGGACGAGGTGCGTGTTCGCGTCGATCCACGGCGCGAGGTCCTTGCGGCTCGCCTCCAGGCGCTGGCGCGCGGTGTCGGACTCGAGGTATGCGCGGCCCTCGGCATGGGCGACGATGGTCGCGCCCGCCGCCTTGAACACCTGCAGGCCGTAGACATGGTCGGCGTGGTAATGGGTCACGACGACCACGCGCAGCGGCTGGTCGGTGACGCGCCGGATCTCGGCCAGCAGTTCGCGCGCCAGCACCGGCGAGCCGAGCGCGTCGACGACGAGCACGCCGCCGTCGGTGACGACGAAGCCGGCGTTGGAGATGAAGTTGCGGTTCGCCTTCGAGCCCAGCGCCGTCTCGCCCTGGACGAACCAGACATGATCGGCGACGGGCTGGGCATGCAGCGGCGCGGCGCGCGCCGCGGCGCCGAACGCCGCGAGTGCGAGCGCGAGCAGGCAGCGAGCGAGGCGGCGGCGCATGGCGTCTTCAGCGCGTGAACGCGGCGCTCGGCGCCTCGTCGCGCGCCATCGGCTGCGGCAGCGGGCCCACCGGATGCTGGTCGAGCAGGCGGTCGGTGAGCGCGCCGCCGGCCCACATGCCGCACAGCGCGAGGTAGGAGGTGAGCGCGAAGATCGAGGTGCCGCTGAGCCCGGCGCCGACCGCGCAGCCGCCCGCGAGCATGCCGCCGAAGCCCATGCACAGGGCGCCGGCGATGTAGCGCCGCATGCTCGCGCCGCCCTGGAAGCCGACGAGCTCGAGCTCGCCGTAGATCGCCGCGGCCGCGAAGGCGCCGATGAAGACGCCGGGCACGAGTCCGAGGTCGAAGGTGGGCGGCTTGTCGCCGGCGAACAGGACCCGCGTCAGCACCTCGGCCGAGGGCCCGGTGAAGCTCAGCGACTGCACCGGATGGGGGTCGAACGAGACATGCACGATGGCCGCGGTGGCCCACCAGGCGGCCGCGATCGTGAGACCGACGCCGACCGCGCCGGCCCAGCCCCAGACCTGCACCGACTGGCGCCGCGCCCAGACCACCGCCGCGACCAGCCACAGCGCGCCCCAGGCCAGCCCCGCCGCGGGGCCGAGCCCGCTGCGCGCGAGGATGTCGCGCGCGGTGCCGCCGTCGATCGTCCACCAGGCCGAGATGCCCTCGCGCAGCGGCGCCAGGATGCCGGTCATCGCCGCCTGCGCGGAAACCGCGAACACCAGGCCCGAGATCAGCGAGCGCAGGTTGCCCTGCGCGGCCAGCACCAGCAGGCGGCTCGAGCAGCCGCGCGCCAGGATCATCCCGGCGCCGAACAGCAGCCCGCCGACGATCGCCCCCGAGAGGCTGCCGCGCACGGCGATGAGGCGCGAATCGTGGGGGTCGAGCGCGCCGGTCCAGGCCAGCAGCTGCGTCAGCAGCGTCGCCGTGGCGAACGCGAACAGCCATACGGTCAGCTTGCCGCCCGGGTGGTTGCGCGCGAACTCGACCACCGCCGAGCGCAGGCAGAAGCGCGAGCGCTGCGCCATGAAGCCGAAGCCGGCGCCGACGACGAGGCCGATGAGCGCGAGCGTGCGGCCCTCGCCCAGGTAGTCGGTCAGCGCCTCGATGCCCATCGCGTCCTCGCCGCTCCGCCGCCCCGCTGGCGTCAGGGCTTGATGTAGGCGTAGCCCTGGTGCTGGAGCTGGGCCAGGCGCACGACGCCCGAGGGCGTGAAATCGGCCTCCTGGATGAACTGGTCCTCCTTCAGGCCGCGGTTCTTCAGCGTCAGCTCGCAGACCTCGAACCGCACGCCGCGGCTCTTCAGCGCCGACACCGGGCCGGCGTAGAGGCTGCCGTTGCGGTCCTTGGCGCCCTCCATCAGGAAGTCGACGCCTTCGGCATGGGCGACGACGATGATCTGCGCCTTCGGATCGACGTCGAGATGGTTGCGGATGTTGCGCAACGCCTTGAGCGCCTGCTGCTCGGCGTTGTCGATGTGGTAGACGACGGTGTCGGCACCCTGGGCCGCGGCGACTCCGCAGGCGAGCATCAGCGTCAATGTCAGCGGCAACAGCGAAATCCAGCGGCGGATGGCGTTCATCGAGGACTCCTCGTTCAGGTGGACATCAGACCCGGGTTGCCGGCGACGCCGACGAGCCGGGGGGTGTTGATGCGGCGCGTCGCGACATGTCCGCCCGGCTGCGCGTGCAGCCAGGACTCGACGACGTCCCACACCGGCTTGACGCCCGGCGCATGCGCCGCGGCCTCGGCCACCGGCGCCCAGCCGGCGACCTTGTAGAGGCGGTCCGCATCGATCGGCTTGCCGCCCAGCGTCATCGCGTCGATGCGCCGCCCCATCGGCTCGCCCGGACGGCAGGTGTAGGCGAGGCCGCCGACACGCACCATGTCGCCGCCCTGCTGGTAATACGGATCGGGGTTGAAGAGGTTGTCGGCGACATCCTCGAGCACGAACTTGATCTGCGCCCCGCTCATCTCGGTGACCGTGGCGTAGGGGTAGGTGATGGCGAGCTGGTCCATCATCAGCTCGCGCGTGATCGGCTCGCCCGGCAGCAGCGTCGTGCCCCAGCGGAAGCCGGGCGAGAACGCGATCTCGGCGCCCTGCACGTCCATCAGCGCGTCGCACACCAGCTGGTCCCAGCTGCCGTTGAAATTGCCGCGCCGGTACAGCAGGCCGTCGGTGACGGCGAGCGTCTCGGCCAGCCGGCCCGCATAGGGCGCGCGCACGCGCTCGATCAGCGCCGCCATCGCCGGGTCGGCCGGCAGCTGGTCGGCGAACACGGGCAGCAGGCGGTAGCGGTAGTCCTGCACCTTGCCGCCGCGCACGTCGAAATCCATCACGCCGAGGAACTTGCCGTTGCTGCCGGCATTCGTCACCAGCGTCTTGCCGCCGGCGTTGGAAACCGGCACCGCCACCGGCACGCCGTCGTGCGTGTGGCCGCCGAAGATCGCATCGACGCCGCGCACGCGGCCGGCCATCTTGAGATCGACGTCCATGCCGTTGTGCGAGAGCACGACGACGACCTGGGCGCCCTCGGCGCGCGCGGCGTCGACGGCCTTTTGCAGATTGTCGTCCTGGATGCCGAAGGTCCAGTCGGCGACGAAGTAGCGCGGGTTCGCGATCGGCGTGTAGGGGAAGGCCTGGCCGACGATCGCCACCCGCGTGTCGCCGACGCGCTTGATGACATAGGGCTTGAACACCGGGTCGCCGAAATCGGCCGTCTTCACGTTCTGCGCCACGAAGTCGATGTGGCCGGCGAACTCCTTGTCGACGACGGCCTTCACGCGCTCCATGCCGTAGGTGAATTCCCAATGCCCGGTCATGACGTCGACGCCGAGCAGCTTGGCCGCCTCGACCATGTCCTGGCCCTGCGTCCACAGCGAGGTGGCCGAGCCCTGCCAGGTGTCGCCGCCGTCGAGCAGCAGCGCGCCCGGTCGGCTGGCGCGCAGCTGCTTGACGAGCGTGGCCAGATGCGCGAAGCCGCCGACGCGGCCGTAGCGGCGCGAGGCCCGCTCGAAATCGATGCAGGTCAGCGCATGCGCCATCGCGCTGCCGGGCTCGATGCCGGCGGCCTTGAGCAGCGCCTCGCCGACGAGGTGCGGCCAATGGCCCTGCATGGTGCCGATGCCGATGTTGACGCTGGGCTCGCGGAAGCGGATCGGCAGCAGCTGCGCATGGCAGTCGGTCATGTGCAGCAGCGAGCAGTTGCCGAAGCTCGGCATCTCGTACAGCCCCCGCTGCGCCGTCGCGGCATCGGCCTCGGACCAGCGGCCGAGGTTGAGGCCGGCCGCCGCCGCCGCCCCCAGCACCTGGAGGAATTCGCGCTTGGACAGCGACATGGCTAGCGGTTCACCGGCGATTGGGGATCGAGCAGCAGCGCCATCACATCGGCCAGCTGGCGGTCGTCGAGCAGGTGATGGGCACCGAAGCGCGGCATGCCCGAGCAGGCGTTGTAGGCCTTGGCGTTGTAGAGCTTGGCCCAGGTGTACTCGATGACGGCCTTGGCGGTCGGGCTCGCGAGGTCGGTGACGCCGCGCAGCCTGCCGTAGCCGTAGAGGCTGGGGCCCAGCGTGCCGTAGGAGATCTCCTGCGGCGCGAGCTGGTGGCAGTTGTAGCAGTTGGCGCCGTTGGCGCTGGGCGCGGCCGACTTGTCGGTCCAGGTCATGCCGCGGCCGTTCTGCGCCAGCTTTTCGCCCACGCGCCAGTCGCCGATGTAGCGCCCGTCGGCAGGCGGACGCACGGTGGCCGCCGCCTCCTGCTGCAGCCGCGCCGCGAGCGCGGCCGGCAGCGGCGCGCCCATCGCCTTGCTGCAGGCGGCGTCGGAATCGTCCTGCACGAGGCGGTCGACGGTGGCGATGCCGCGGTCGTGGAAGCTGGCCTTCATCATCGCCGCGAGTTCGGCATCGTGATCGGTGGCCGGCGCCGCGGCCGGCGCGGCGCAGCCGACGAGCGCCGCCGCGGCGGCAACGGCGGCAACGGCTGCAGCGGTGCCGACGCGGGTGAGGTGGCGGGTCATCATGTCGTCCTCCTTCAGCGCTTGAGCGCGGGCGCGGTCGAGACGGCGCCCTTGGCGTTCACGCCCATATAGACCTCGAGGGCGATCGTTACCGGCGATGCATAGCCGGGGTACGGGAAACGCTGCTGGCGGAAGCAGTCGTTGAGCCGGCGCTGCATGCCCCAGAGCTCGCCGTTGCTGACGCGGTAGGCGGGCCAGGCGGCGAAGCCGACGCCGTCGCCCGGGTTCGAGCGCAGGTCGGGCAGGTCCTGCAGCCGGATGCGCTTGGCGGGCTGGCCGTGGCAGGTATCGCAGGAGAAATCGTAGGGACCGGCGCGGTAGTAGAAGGCGCGCTTGCCGAGCTCGTACAGGTGGCGCTCCTCGGCACGGCCCTGGGGCACGTCGACCTTCATGCCGCGCGACTGGGCCGAGATCCAGGCCACCAGCGCTTCGATGGTGGACTGCTCGCCCTTGCCGAACGGCGTCGCCGCGATCGCCGCGGCGTCGAAGCCCTGGATGCGCTCCATGCAGGTCAACAGCCGCGATTCGAGATCCTGCACGCGTCCCGTGTCGGCGAACCAGCGCGGCAGCGTGACGAAGGCGCCCTTGACGACGCCCGGCCCGAGGCCGAGGTCGCAGCTCTGCAGCGAGGCATGCTTGGGGCCGCGCGGCGTCTTCCACAGCTCCGCGCCCTTGTCCTCGAACAGCTCGGCCGGGTTGTCGTCGGCGAGCATCGCGCGGTATTCGGCGATGCTGTCGGCGACCGACTTGGGCTGCGCGCCGGCGCTGCCGGCGGCTCCGAATGCGACCCAGGCCGCGACGAGCGCGGCCACCATCGTTCTGTGCATGCTGTCTCCTGTGCTGTGGCGCCGTCGCGCGCGACGCTCTCAGCTCACCGTCGCTTCGTCGCTGCGCTTGTCACCGTGGTTGTCGAGCCACGATATCGTGATCTTGTCGCCCGCCTTCGCGCCGCGGACATTGAACTGCAGGAACGGGTTCTTCGAGATCGAAGGCCCCCATTGCGCCGTCATCACGGTCTTGCCGTTGAGCTGGGCCGTGACCTCCTGGATGTACCAGGCCGGTATCACCTTGCCGTTGCTGTCCTTGCGCTGGCCGGTCTCCATCTCGTGCGCCATGAGGACGCGGACGATCGCCTTGCCGTTGCTCGATTGGGCGCGGATGCGCATCGGGTCTGCCATGGTCTGCTCCTGGTTCCTGTTCAGCCGCCGCAGCCGCCGAGGGTGACTTTGACTTCCTTGGCCGCGTAATGGACCTTGCCGTCGCCGGTCAGCGCCACCGCGTAGACGTTGGACGACTGGCCCATCTTGACGCGCGTCGTGATCTGCGGCTCGACGGCGTCGGAGATGTCGAACATCGCCGACAGCGTCGCCGGGTTCTTCTCGACCAGCAGCAGCAGGCGCTTGACGCCGGGCAGCGTCGATGCGGCGCCGACCTGCACGACGGCGCCGTTCTCGGCGATGTCGGGGCCGGTGATGGTCACGTCCTTGCTCTCGGTCGGCGCGGCGGCGCCGAGCGCCTTCATCACGTCGGCCATCGACTTGGCGTTGAAGGCGGCCGCGTTGTAGCCCGGCGCATCGGCGGCCAGGGCCGGGCCGGACAGGCCGGGCAACAGCCCCAGCGCGGCCAGCATGCCGGCCACCTGGGTCGAACGGGTGAGCATCTCTCTGCGTTGAATCATCGGGGTCTCCTGGTGGTCGGCGGATGCGGGGGGCTGGGCGGGCGACTCAGGGCGCGGCGCCCTGCGCCAGCCATTGTGCGATCGTCTGCAATTCTGTCTCAGGCAGCGTCTGCGGCGGCATCGGGATATCGCCCCAGACACCGCTGCCGCCGGAGCGGATCTTGCCGGCGAGGTAGCGCACCAGATCGGCCTGATCGCGATGCCGCGCGGCGATCTCGACGAAGGGCGGGCCGACGACATGGCTGACGCGGTCGTGGCAGCTCGTGCAGCCCTGCGACCGGGCCAGCGCGAGCGCGGCGGCGCCGGGTGTCGCCACGGCCAGGGTGGCATGGCTGGCCGCCTCGGCCAGCGCACGCGTCTGGGCCAGCGTGGCCGGCGGCGGCTTGGACGTGTCGGCCCCGCGCTGCGCGCCGAAGCTCCGGTTCTGCTGCGACAGGTTGCCATGCGCATTGCGCGCGAAGTCGGGCAGCGCCGAGATGATCTTCGGCTCGCCGTCGCAGTTGCGCATGCAGGCCACCGCTTGCACGTCGGGATGGCCGCCGTTGCCCATGCCCTTGCCGGGCCACAGGCCATGGTCGGTCGTCATGCCGTTGCGGTTGGGCATGCGCACCGCGCCGATGTTGGCGTTGGACAGCGTGTAGTTGTCGGGGACGATGCCGCCCAGGTTGAGCAGATAGGCCAGCACCGCGTACACCTGGTCGGGCGTGAGGGACTTGGGCGCGTTCCACGGCATCGCGCGCCGGATGTAGTCCCACAGCGTCGAGACCGTCGCCACCTTCATCAGCGTCGTGCGGTCCGGGAAGCCGGGGTCGAGCAGGCGCGCCACATGGCCGGTCTTGAGATCGGCGGCCGTCGTGCCGCCGACCAGCGGCGAGAAGACCTGGTTGCTCTCGCCGAACACGCCATGGCAGCTCGAGCATCGGGCTTCCCACAGGTCCTGGCCCTGCGCCACCGATCCCGAACCCGGCGGCAGGCCCTGGAAATCGGGCCGCACGTCGATGTTCCAGGCCGCCACCTCGGCCGGCGTCGCGCTGCGGCCTATGCCCGGATAGGGCGTCCCGGCCGCCGCGGCGACCTGCACCGCGGTGCAGGCCAGCAGGGCCAGCGCCGCACGTTCAAGCCAGCTCGACATTCTTCACCTCGCCGCTCTCCTGCACGAGCCAGGTCTGGATCGCGTTGTTGTGATAGATCGAGCGCGAGCCGCGCACCGCACGCAGCTGGCGCAGGCTGGGCTGGACATAGCCGGTCTCGTCGATGGCGCGGCTCTGCACCAGCGCCGGCTTGCCGTCCCAGACCCAGTCGAGGTTGAAGCGGGTCAGGCATTTGGAGAGCACCGGCGTCTGCAGCGTCGCGGTGTGCCAGTTGCGGCCGCCGTCGACCGAGACATCGACCCGCGTCACCTTGCCGCGCCCCGACCAGGCCAGGCCGCTGATGTTGTAGTAGCCGCGCTCGAGCAGCACCTGCCCGCCCGAGGGCGTCGTGACGACGCTCTTGCATTCCTGCGTGCTCGTGTACTGGCGATGCTGGCCGTCGGGCATGAGGTCGATGTAGTGCACGGCCTCGTCCTTCGTCGCCCAGGGCTGGTCGCCGACCTTGATGCGGCGCAGGTACTTGACCGAGCTCACGCCCTGCACGCCCGGGACGACGAGGCGCAGCGGATAGCCGTTCTCGGGCCTGAGCATCTCGCCGTTCTGGCCGTAGACGACCAGCACCTCGCCGCTCTCGACGAGTTCCATCGGGATCGTGCGCGTCATCGACGAGCCGTCGGCGCCTTCGGCGAGGACGTAGCGCCCGCGCTTGAAATCGGCCCCCGCCATCTCCAGCAGCGTGCGCAGCGGCACGCCGGTGAACTCGCTGCAGCTGAGCATGCCATGCGTGTACTGGCAGGTCGGCACCGCGACGTTGCCCCATTCCATGCCGCTGTTGGCGCCGCATTCGATGAAATGGAAGCGGCTCACCGAGGGCAGCCGCATCAGGTCGTCCATCGTGTAGACCATGGGCTGGCGCAGCATCTTCGCGTCCGAGCCGTTGATCATCAGGCGGTGGTGCGCGGGGTCGATGTCCCACCAGCCCTGGTGGTGGCGCTCGAAATGCAGCCCGCTGGGGGTGACGATGCCGAACAGCGACTGCAGCGGCGCGAACGAGACCGAGGCCTGCGTCGTCTGCGTCAGCCCCGGGCTGGGCCGGCGCTGGATCTGCGCTTCATGCTTGGACGGGCTGCCGTAGCCGGTGCTCGCGACCGGACGACCGAGGCCGCGGCTGTGCTCGGGCAGCGTGAGGATGTCGGGGTCGCCGGCCGGGGCGGCATCGGCGGCGCGCGCCGGCACCGCGGCGGTGGCGGCGGTCGCGGCGGCGGCGGCGAAAGCGCTGCGTATGAAGTCGCGCCGGCCACGGCGCGCCTCGTCGACGACGCGGCGCACGCCGCTGGCGTCGAGGATGTTTTCGGGGGCCCGGGCGAGGCGGCCCGGGCGGGCGGCGTTGCGATCCAATTCGTCTCCTGCGCGACGCATGAGATGCGTTCATGCGATGTTGTCAATATAAGTTAATGACGATAGATGAATGCTGGTACTTACCCGCTGGTGCTTACCCGGGTCGCGGCGCACCCGGACGCCGCCGGCCGTGGCGCGAGTGGCCGGGCCGGGCCGCGACCGCGCCGCGCCGCGCCGCGCCGCCCGGGGCGCCGAGCTCTAGACGCCGAAATCCACGCCGCCCGCGCTGGCCGTGGCGCTGCGGCGGCCCGGGTACTCCAGCCACTTCAGCGTGAGATTGAGATCGGCGACGATGCCGGATGCCGGGACGCAGCCAGCGCCGCCGGCATCGATGCTGGCGGTCGTGTGCGCATCCTCGAGCAGCGTCAGGTCGTAGCCCCGCTCGAGGGCGGCGTAGGCGGTCGCGCGTATGCACCAGTTGGTCTGGGCACCGGCGAGGACGATGTGCGCGGCGCCGACGCGGGCGAGTTCTCGCTCCAGCTCGGTCTGCTCGAACGACGATGGATAGCGCTTGTCGATCCGCGTCTCGCCGGCCGCGGGGACGAGCTCCGGCACCAGTTGCCAGGCGGCCGATCCGCGCTGCAGATCATCGGCTTCGTGCTGCACCCAGATCACCGGGACACCGCGCGCGCGGGCGCGCTCGACGGCGCGCGCCACCTGCCCGGCGACCCGCGCAGCGTCCCAGGACGCGGCCATCACCCCGACCTGGACGTCGACGACCAGGAGCACGGCACGGCCGCCATGGCGTATCGCGCTCATGGCGGCGCGCGATGCCCGGCCACGCGTGCCGGCACGCGTGCGGCCATGGAACGGCGGGCCTCGGGGGCGGGGGGCATGGGCATCCGATGCGAACCGGTGCGACCTCGGCGCTAGGCGGCCGGCCCGCGCCGCAGCACCCGCACATGCATCGGCCGCACGAAACGCACGCCGCCGCCCGCGCCCGCGCCATGCGCCTCGAACGCGCTGCGCACGCGCTCGCGCAGCGCGGGGTCGATGCGGTGATCGGCATAGGTCGCGTGCATCAGCTGCTGCTCGAAAGCGGCGAAATCGGCGAACTCCACCGGGGTCTCGAAGCGGACCTCGGGGCCCGCGCGCCAGGGCCCGTCGCGCAGCGCCGCGTCGAGCGCCGCTTGCGCCGCCGCGCGCACGACGCGCTCGTCGTTGAACAGGCGCACGACCTCGTTGAAGGGGCCGTCGAACACCGGCTCGGAGACGTAGAGCAGGCCGCCCGGCCGCAGCACGCGCGCGACCTCGCCCAGCGCCTGGGCCATCGCGTCGACCGGCACATGGTGCAGCGACTTGAGCATGAGCGCGAGGTCGAAGGCCGCGTCGGCACCCGGAATCGACTGCGCGACGCCGGCGACGAAGTGCAGCCGCTCCTGCGGCGCCGCGAGGTTCTTGGCCATCTGGCGCGCGTCGACCTCGAGCGCGACGATCTCGAGCCCGGGGTGGCGGCGCAGCAGCGCGCGCGCCGTCGACGCCGCGCCGCAGCCGAGTTCGACGGCGCGCCGGCAGGGCGTGGGCAGCAGGGATTCCAGCAGCTCGAGTTCGTCTTCGATGAGGCGCGGGGTCGGCATGGCGGTCGATGCGGGCAGTTCGATCGCGCGCAGCATAAGCCCAGGCGCCGCCCCGGGCTGAGACAATGGCCGCATGGCGACATCCGCACCCGACGATCACGGCCACGATCACGATCACGATCACGATCACGATGGTCACGACGACCACGCCGGCCACGGCCACGATCACGCCGGCCATGATGCGCACGAGCGCGCTCACCGGCATGACCACGGTCGCGACCATGGCCATAGCCACGGCCATAGCCACGGCCATCACCACCACGGCGACCCGGCGACCCATGGCCGCGCTTTCGCGATCGCCATCGCGCTGAACTCGGTCTTCGTCGTCGTCGAGTTCTTCTACGGCTATCTCGCGAACTCGACGGCGCTGATGGCCGACGCCGGCCACAACCTGTCCGACGTGCTCGGCCTCATACTGGCCTGGGGCGCCGCCTGGCTCTCGCAGCGCCGACCCAGCGCGCGCTACACCTACGGCCTGCGCAGCACCTCGATCCTGGCCGCGCTGGCCAACGCGATGCTGCTGTTCGTCGCCTGCGGCGGCATCGGCTGGGAGGCGGTGCTGCGCTTCGCATCGCCGCCCGCCGTCGCCGGCGGCACGGTGATGACGGTGGCGGCGATCGGCATCCTCATCAACGGCTTCTCGGCCTGGCTCTTCGTCAAGGGCAGCGCGGACGACCTCAACATCCGCGCGGCCTACCTGCACATGGCGGCCGACGCCGCGGTCTCGCTCGGCGTCGTCATCGCCGGCGCGGCGATGGTCTACACGCATTGGTACTGGCTCGATCCGGTGCTCAGCCTCGTGATCGTCGGCGTCGTGCTCTGGGGCACCTGGGGCCTGCTGCGGCAATCGGTGCAGCTGGCGCTGGCCGCCGTGCCGCCGCACATCGACGTCGCCGAGGTCACGCGCTACCTCGGCGCCCTGCCCGGCGTGGCCGAGGTGCACGACCTGCACATCTGGGGCATGAGCACGACCGAGACCGCGCTCACCGCCCACCTCGTGATGCCGGCCGGCTATCCGGGCGACGCCGTCATCGACGAGGTCCGCGTCACGCTGCGCCAGCGCTATGCGCTGCACCACAGCACGCTGCAGGTCGAACTCGGCACGACGCAGCATGGCTGCAGCCTGCACGACGCCCCGGTGGCGGCCGCCGTCCATGCCGCCCATGGCCACTGAGGCGGCGCCGGCGCCGCGCATCCCCGCCGGCATCTGGGTCCTGGGCTTCGTCAGCCTGCTGATGGACGTCTCGTCGGAGATGATCCACAGCCTGCTGCCGATGTTCATGGCCGACGTGCTGGGCGCGAGCGCGCTCGCGATCGGGCTCATCGAGGGCGCGGCCGAAGCCACCGCGCTCGTCGTCAAGGTGTTCTCGGGCCTGCTCAGCGACCGCATCGGCCGGCGCAAGGGCCTGGCGCTGCTGGGCTATGGCATGGGCGCGGCGAGCAAGCCGCTGTTCGCGCTCGCGCCGGGGCTGGGCCTGGTCGTCACGGCGCGCCTCGTCGACCGCGTCGGCAAGGGCATCCGCGGCGCGCCGCGCGACGCGCTCGTGGCCGACCTCGCGCCGCCGTCGCTGCGCGGCGCCGCCTTCGGCCTGCGCCAGTCGCTGGACACCGTCGGCGCCTTCGCCGGGCCGCTCATCGGCGTCGGGCTGATGCTGCTGTGGGCCGACAACTTCCGCGCCGTGTTCGCCGTCGCCGTCGTGCCGGGCCTGCTCGCGGTGGCGCTGCTCGCCATCGGCGTGCGCGAGCCGCGTCCCGCGCCGGGAGCCGCACGGCCGTCGCCGCTGCGGCGCGAGGCGCTGGCGCGGCTCGGCCCGGCCTACTGGCGCGTCGTCGCGCTGGGCGCGGTGTTCACGCTGGCGCGCTTCAGCGAGGCCTTCCTCGTGCTGCGGGCGCAGCAGATCGGCATCCCGATCGCGCTCGTGCCGCTGGCGATGGTCGCGATGAGCGCCGTCTACGCGCTCGCCGCCTATCCCTTCGGCAGGCTCTCCGACCGCATGAGCTCGCGCCGGCTGCTGGCGGCGGGGCTGGCCGTGCTGATCGCCGCCGACCTCGTGCTCGCCGCCGCCAGCGGCTGGCCGCTGCTGCTCGCCGGGGTCGCGCTCTGGGGGCTGCACATGGGCATCACCCAGGGCCTGCTCGCTTCGATGGTGGCGGCGAGCGCGCCGGCCGATCTGCGCGGCACCGCGTTCGGATTCTTCAACCTCGTCAGCGGCGGCGCGATGCTGGCCGCGAGCGCCGTCGCCGGCCTGGTCTGGGACCATTGGGGCGCAGGCGCGAGCTTCGGCGTCGGCGCGGCGATCGCGTTCGCGGCGCTCGCCCACCTCGCCGTCCAGGGACGGCCGACGACGGCCCGGGCGGGCCACAAGGAACAGCCATGAACCCCTTCGACAACCCCAGCCACGACCGCGAGGTCGGCGAACGCGCCTCGACGCGCGACACGACGCGCATCGACGACACGCGCATCGAGGCCGTGCGCCCGCTGATCACGCCGGCGCTGCTGATGGAGCAGTTGCCGGTGTCGGAGGCGACGCTGGCGCTCGTCGAGGCCAGCCGCAGCGCGATCGCGTCCGTGCTGCGCGGCGCCGACGACCGCCTCGTCGTCGTCGTCGGCCCCTGCTCGATCCACGACCACGACCAGGCGATCGAGTACGCGGCGCGGCTGCAGGCGGCGGCCGCGCCGCTGGCCGACGCGCTGCTGATCGTGATGCGCACCTATTTCGAGAAGCCGCGCACGACGGTGGGCTGGAAGGGCTACATCAACGACCCGCACCTGGACGGCAGCTTCGCGATCAACCTCGGCCTCGAGCGCGCGCGCCGGCTGCTGCTGGAGATCGTCGCGATGGGGCTGCCGGTGGGCACCGAGTTCCTCGACCTGCTGAGCCCGCAGTTCATCAGCGACCTCATCGCCTGGGGCGCGATCGGCGCGCGCACGACCGAGAGCCAGAGCCACCGCCAGCTCGCCTCGGGCCTGAGCTGCCCGGTCGGATTCAAGAACGGCACCGACGGCGGCGTCAAGGTCGCCACCGACGCCATCGTCGCCGCCGCGGCCCAGCACGCGTTCATGGGCATGACCAAGATGGGCGTGGCGGCGATCTTCGAGACGCGCGGCAACGCCGACTGCCATGTGATCCTGCGCGGCGGCAAGCAGCCGAATTATTCGGCCGCCGACGTCGACGCCACCTGCGCCGTGCTGCGCGCCGCCGGGCTGCGCGAGCAGGTGATGATCGATGTCTCGCATGCCAACAGCGCCAAGCAGCACCGGCGCCAGATCGACGTCGCCGCCGATGTCGCCGCGCGCATCGCCGGCGGCGAGCGCCGCGTCACCGGCCTCATGATCGAGAGCCACCTCGAGGAGGGCCGCCAGGACCTCGTGCCGGGCCGGGCGCCGCGGCCGGGCGTCTCGATCACCGATGCCTGCATAGGCTGGTCGCAGACGCTGCCGCTGCTGCAGGGGCTGGCCGACGCCGTGCGCCGGCGGCGTTCGACGGCGGCGTAGAGCCCCGGCTCGCGCGGGCCGCCACACGCAACCAAGCGGACGCCGCGGAACCGGCTTTGCCGGGCCGCTGGCGTCGCCATCGGGCAAGCATGCCCGCTGGCCCTCGCAGGCGAGGAACAGTCCGCAGGGACTGTTCCTCGTCGCTGTCCGGCCCCCTGGGCGGAGCGCCGTGGGCGTTTCGGGGGGGGTCTAATCCAGCGGCCAGGCGAGCGTGCGCGGCCAGGTCATCGGCTGCGCCGGCTCGCCACCGCCGGCGTCGACGCCGCGCCACCAGGGGGTCACCGATTCGACCCGCGACGGCTCGACGGCCTCGCCGAGCTGCGGCATCACGAGCTGGACGCCCTGCGCCGGCGCGCGCGCGAGCAGCGTCTCGGCCGGCTCGTCCCAGGCGTGCATCGCCAGGCTGAAGGTGCCCCAGTGCACCGGCAGGAAGGCGCCGCCGCCGAGCAGGCGCAGCGCCTGCAACGCGTTCTCGGGCCCGAGGTGGATGTCGCCCCAGGCCGGGTGGAAGGCACCGACCTCGAGCAGCACGAGGTCGAAGGGCCCGAGCCGGCGCAGGATCTCGGCGTACTGCTCGGTGAGCCCGGTGTCGCCGCTGAAGAACACGCGCTGCCGCGGCCCACGCATCACGAGCGACGACCACAGCGTCGCGTTGCGGTCCTTGAGCCCGCGGCCCGAGAAATGCTGCGACGGCGCGGCCGTGACCTCGATCTCGGTGCCCGGCACGCGGTGGCTCTCCCACCAGTCGAGCTCGGTGATGCGCGCGCTCGGGATGCCCCAGGCCTGCAGATGCGCGCCCACGCCCAGGCTGGTGATGAAGGGCACGTCGGTCCTGGCCAGCGCGCGCAGCGTCGGGTGGCAGAGGTGGTCGTAATGGTCGTGCGAGATCAGCACCGCGTCGAGCGGCGGCAGCGCCTGCAGCGCCACCGGCACCGGCTGGAAACGCTTCGGGCCGGCGAGCTGCGAAGGCGAGGCGCGCGCGCCCCACACCGGGTCGGTGAGCAGGCGCGCGCCGTCGACCTCCACCAGCACCGTGCTGTGGCCGAGCCAGGTCGCGCGCAGGCCGGTGTCGGGCGGGCGCAGCCAGGCCGCGCGCGGGTCGAGCGCCGGCAGCGGGCCGCGCGGCACGCGGCGCACGCCGCCGCAGAGGAATTCGGACAGCGTCGGCATCTTCGCCGCCGGGTCGCGCAGGCCCGGCAGGATGGGCGCGGCGTTGCGGAAACCGTCGCCGGCCCATTGCCGCGAGCCCCGCATGCGCTCGAGCCGCTCGCCGATGGCGTATCCGCCGAGGACCCGGGGTCGTCTGTGCATGGCATGTCCTTCCTTCGGCCCGGATGTCGACCCGGATGTCGTCCCGACAACGGCTGCATTCGGGCGCCCCGGGGTGGAGCAAGCTTACGCCGCCCGCCGCGCGGCCGACGGTCGGGCCTGCGCCGCGGGCCGTCGACGCGGACGGGAACCCGCGCGCCAGAAGAGAATCAGAACCGGCCCCATGCAAGGAGACCCTGTGATCGATCGCTACCTGAAGTGCCTGGCCGCGGCCACGCTGATCCTCTGCGGCGGCGCCCGTGCCGCGCCCGAAGCCGGGGTGCTGCGCGCGACGCTGGACAACGGCCTGCGCGTCGTCATCGTGCGCGACCCGCTCGCGCCGGTGGTGACGACCGAGCTCAACTACCTCGTCGGCTCCGACGAGGCGCCGCGCGGCTTCCCCGGCACCGCGCATGCGCTCGAGCACATGATGTTCCGCGGCAGCCCCGGACTGACGAAGGACCAGTTGGCGGCGATCGCTGCCAACATGGGCGGCAGCTTCAACGCCGACACGACCGAGAGCGTGACCCAGTTCTTCTTCTCGACCCCGGCCAGCGACCTCGACCTCGCCCTGCACACCGAAGCGCTGCGCATGCGCGGGCTCGACGCCAGCGACGCCGGCTGGGCGAAGGAGCGCGGCGCGATCGAGCAGGAGGTCTCGCGTGACCTCTCGAGCCCCGACTACCGGACCTACACCGAGATCCGGGCGCGCCTGTTCGGGGGCACGCCCTACGAACAGACGCCGCTCGGCACGCGGCCCTCGTTCGACCGCACGACGGGCCGGATGCTGCGCGACTTCCACGCCCGCTGGTACGCGCCCAACAATGCCATCCTCGTGATCGCCGGCGACGTCGACCCCCAGGCGGCGCTCGCGCGCGTGCGGGCGCATTTCGGCGGCATCCCGAAGAAGTCGCTGCCGCCCCGGCCGCGCTTCGATTTCGAGCCGGTGCGGGCGGCGCGCATCGCGATGCCCACCGACAGCGCCTACGGCTCGGTCTACCTGGCCTGGCGCATGCCGGGGCTGCGCTCGGCCGATTACGCCACCGCCCTCGTGCTCGACCGCGCGCTGAGCTCGCAGCGCGCGGCCTTGTTCGGCATGGGCATGGACGGCAGCGCGCTCTACGGCGGCTTCTCGTACAACCCGATGCCGCAGGCCGGCGTCGGCATGGCGGTGGGCATCTTCGCGCGCGGCAGCGACCCGCGGCCGGTGTTGAACCGCATGCGCGCCATCCTCGCCGACGCGGCGACCACGGGCGTCGACCCCGACCTGGTCGAGGCGGCCAAGCGCAACGCCATCGCCGGGCTCGAGTTCGAGAAGAACTCGGTCTCGGGGCTGGCCAACGGCTGGTCCTACGCCCTCGCCTTCCAGGGGCTGGCCTCGCCGCAGGCGATCAAGCAGGCGATCGAGGCGGTGACGCCGGCGGCGGTAAACGCGCTCGCGCGCAAGGTCTTCGACCCCGACCGGGCGCTGACCGCGATCCTGACGCCGCAGTCGTCCGCCAAGCCGGTGGCCTCCAAGGGCTTCGGCGGCGCCGAGAGCTTCGGCTCCAGCCCCGACCAGCCGGTGCAGCTGCCGCCCTGGGCGGCGCAGGCCTTCGACAAGCTGGCGGTGCCGCCATCGACGCTGGCGCCGGTCGACAGCGTGCTGCCCAACGGCCTGCGCCTGATCGTGCAGCCGGAGTCGATCAGCGACACGGTGCAGGTCTACGGCCGCGTGCGCACGAACCAGGACCTGCAGGCGCCCGCGGGCGAGGAAGGCGTGGCCGACGTGCTCGACGGGCTGTTCGCCTTCGGCAGCACGAGCCGCGACCGCATGACGCTGCGGCGCGAGCTCGACGCCATCAGCGCGAGCGCCCAGGCCGGCAGCAGCTTCTCGCTCGCGGTGCCGGCGGCGCATTTCGAGCAGGGCATGGCGCTGCTCGCCGACAACGAACTGCATCCGGCCCTGCCCGCGCCGGCCTTCGCCATCGTCCAGCGCCAGCAGGCAGGGCTGGTCGCGGGCCAGCTCGAGTCACCCGACTTCCTGATGCAGATCGGCGTCGGCAAGGCCCTGCTCCCGGCCGGCGACCCGTCGCTGCGCTATGCGACGCCGGCGCAGATCGACGGCCTCACGCTGGAGCGGGTGCGGGCTTATTACGCGCGGGCCTTCCGTCCCGACATGACGACCATCGTCGTCGTCGGCAAGGTCACGCCCGAGCAGGCGCGGCGCGTGGTCGAGCAGGCCTTCGGCGGCTGGAAGGCCGGCGGCCCGAAGCCCGAGGTCGACTACCCCGCGGTACCGCCGAACAAGCCCGCGCACCTGCAGGTGCCCGACGCGAGCGCGGTCCAGGCCTCGGTGCAGCTGGCGCAGACGGTGGCGGTGACGCGCGACGACCCGGCGCGCTTCGCGCTCAACCTGGGCAACCAGGTGCTGGGCGGGGGCTTCTACGCCTCGCGCCTGTACCGCGACCTGCGCGACCGCACGGGGCTGGTCTACTCGGTGGACAGCGGCTTCGATCTCGACAAGCACCGCGGCAGCTACAACGTGAGCTACGGCTGCGACCCGAAGAACGCCTTGCAGGCGCGCGCCATCGTCGTCGAGGACCTGAAGAAGATGCAGACCGAGAAGATCGCCGACGCGGACATGCTGCGCGCCAAGAGCATCCTGCTGCGCCAGATCCCGCTCAGCGAGGCGAGCTTCGGCGCCATCGGCGGCCAGTTGCTCACCTTCGCGAGCGAAGGCCGGCCGCTGGACGCGCTGAGCATCGCGGCGCGCCAGTACCTGGCGCTCACGGCCGAGGACGTGCGCGCCGCTTACGCCCGCTACATCCGGCCCGACGACTTCGTGTTCGCGGTCAAGGGGCCGGCGCCGGCGCCCTGATCGGGCCGGAGGGCCTGCGCCCTCGGCGGGTCGGGGCGTCCATTCAGCGCTCGAGCACGTAGCTGCCCGGAGCCGGCGCGAGCACCGGGTAGGCTGCCGAGCCCGGTGCCGGCGGCGCCACCGGAGCGCCCGAGCGCGCCGCGAGCCAGGCCTGCCAGGCCGGCCACCAGGATCCCGGGCGGTCGGTGGCCTGCGCAAGCCAGTCGTCGGGGGCGAGCGAGACGCCGTCGGCGGCGCGCGTCGCGATCCGGTAGTGGATGTGCGCCGAGCCCGCCGCCGCGCCGGGCGGATTGACGATGCCGACGTTGTGGCCGCCGCTGCCGAGCGCGAACGTGAGCTCGGCCGCGCACAGATGGTGCAGCTTGTGCACCGAGCGCCAGGGCGCCACGTGGTCGGCCTCGGTGCCGACGACGAAGACCGGCAGCCGCAGGTCCTGCAGCGTCAGCGCGCGGCCGTCCACCGGGTAGCGCCCCTCGGCGAGGTCGTTGTGCAGGAAGAGCCGGCGCAGGTATTCGGAATGCATGCGCGCCGGCAGCCGCGTCGCGTCGGCGTTCCAGGCCATGAGGTCGTTCATGCGCGGCCGCTCGCCCAGCAGCGCCTCGCCGACGAGGCGCGACCACAGCAGGTCGTAGGAGCGCAGCATCTGGAACGCGCCCGCCATCTGGTTCGACGCCAGAACGCCGGTCTCGGCCATCTGCGCCTCGAGCAGGCTGACCTGGGCCTCGTCGATGAAGAGTCCCAATTCGCCGGGTTCGGTGAAGTCGGTCTGCGCCGCGAACAGCGTCATCGACGCCAGCCGCTCGTCGCCGTCGCGCGCCAGCGCCGCGGCGCCGATCGCCAGCAGCGTGCCGCCCAGGCAGTAGCCCGCCGCGTGCACCGGCTGCTGCGGCACGATGGACCGCACGGCGGCCAGCGCGGCGCGGAAACCGAGGTCGAGGTAGTCGTCCATGCCGAGGTCGCGGTCGTCGGCGCCGACGTTCTTCCACGACAGGCAGAACACGGTGTGGCCGTGGTCGACGAGGTAGCGGACCAGCGAGTCCTGCGGCATGAGGTCGAGGATGTAGTACTTCATGATCCAGGCCGGCACGATGAGGATGGGCTCGGGATGGACGCGGGCCGTCGTCGGCCGGTACTGGATCAGCTCGATGAGCCGGTTGCGCAGCACGACCTCGCCGGGCGTCACGGCGACGCGCCGGCCCACCGCGTATTCCTCGCTGCCCGCGGGCGGCTCGCCGCGCAGCGTGCGCCGCCAGTCGTCCTGCAGGTTCGCCCAGCCGCGCAGCAGGTTCAGGCCGCCTTCCTCGGCGGTGCGCGCCAGCGCCACCGGGTTGGTCGCCAGCGCGTTGCCCGGCGAGGCCATGTCGAGCCACTGGCGCGCCGCGAAGGCGACCTGGCGTTCATGGTGCGGCTCGACGCCCCAGACGCCCTGGGTCGCCGCCGACCACCAGCGCTCGGCGAGCAGGAAGGACTGGTGCATCACGCTGTACGGCCATTGCTGCCAGGCCGGATCGGCGAAGCGCCGGTCCTGCGCCGGCGGCTCGACGCAGGCCGGCGCCAGGCCGGCGCGCTGCTGCAGCGTCGCCGCCGCGTAGGCCGCGAGTTCGGCCGCCTGGGTCCAGGCCAGGCGCCACAGGTCGAGCTGCTTGCCCGGCGAGGCCGCGAGGTGCAGCGCCCAGTCGGCGCCGCCGAGCAGCGCCGAGGCGCCGGACAGCGAAGCGCTGGCACGCGCCAGCGCCGCATGCACGGCGGGGTCGAGCCAGTCGGCCGCCGGAGCCGCCGACGGGACGGCGGGCCAGGCCGGGCAGGCAGGTGTCGCAGGGGAAGATGTCTGGAGCATGGTGCAGCCTCCTGGCGCGCTTCTGGATGCGGAATGGACCCGCCGTGCGGCCCCGGTGCCGGAGTCTCGCGCCGCGGCGCCGACGCGGCTTGACGCGGCGCAAGCCCGGGCCGCATCGGCCGCGCGCGGGACCAGAATCGGTCCATGACCCCTGTCCTGATCTTCGGCCTCGTCTACCTCGGCATGATCCTCGGCGGCCTGCCCGGGCTGCAGCTGGATCGCACCGACATCGCGCTGCTGGGCGCGATCGCCGTCATCGGCAGCGAGTCGCTGAGCGTCGACGCTGCCGCGCGCTCGATCCACCTGCCGACGCTGATCCTGCTGTTCTCGTTCATGGTCGTGTCGGCGCAGATGCGGCTGGGCGGCTTCTACGACCGCGTCACCGAGCGCGTCGCCGCGCTGCCGCTGGCGCCGCCGGCGCTGCTCGCGGCCCTGGTGGCGCTGATCGGCGTGCTCTCCGCGGTGTTCACCAACGATGTCGTCTGCCTCGCCGTCGCGCCGGTGCTGATCGGCGCCTGCCGGCGCCGCAGCCTCGATCCCGTGCCCTTCCTGCTCGCGCTGGCCGCGGCGGCCAACGTCGGCTCGGCGGCGACGCTGATCGGCAACCCCCAGAACATGCTCATCGGCCAGAAGCTGGGCCTGTCGTTCGCCGGCTATGCCGCCACCGCGGCGCCGCCCGTGGTCGCCGGGCTGATCGTGACCTGGGGCCTGGTCGCGCTGGGCACGCGCAGGCGCTGGACGCTGGACGCGCCGGCGCCGGCCGCCGCCGCGCCCGAGCCCTACGACCGCTGGCAGTCGGCCAAGGGGCTGGCGGTGGCCGCCGGGCTGCTGCTGGCCTTCGTCTTCGCGCCCTGGCCGCGCGAGGTCGTGGCGCTCGCCGGCGCCGGCGCCCTGCTGCTGAGCCGGCGCCTGCACTCGAGCCGCACGCTCGGGCTCGTCGACTGGAACCTGCTCGTGCTGTTCATCGGCCTGTTCGTCGTCAACGGCGCCTTCGAGGCGACCGGACTGCCGGCGCAAGCGGTCGCCGCCTCGGCCCGCGCGGGGCTGCCGCTGAACCATCCGGCGGCGCTGTTCGGCGCCGCGTTCGCGCTCTCGAACATCGTCTCCAACGTGCCGGCGGTGATGCTGCTGCTGCCGGTCTCGCGCGGCGCGGTCGACGGACCGCTGCTGGCGCTGGTGAGCACGCTCGCCGGCAACCTGTTCGTCGTCGGCAGCATCGCCAACATCATCGTCGTCGACGCCGCCGCGCGGCAGGGCGTCCGCATCGGCTGGCGCCGCCATGCGGCGCTGGGGCTGCCGCTGACGCTGGCGACGCTCGCGCTGACGGCGGGCTGGCTGGCGCTGCGCGCCGCCTGAAGCGCCGCGGTCCTGCGCCGCGGCGCGGGACCGCGGCCGGCGTGCTCAGCTGTTCGTGCTCGGCAGCGCCTTGACGGCCGGCGTGGCCTGGACCGGCGCGCCCTGCCGCGCGACCTTGGCGCGCGCCTTCTCCGCGGCCGCCTTCTTGGCCGCGAGGTGGTGGCCGACGATGCAGCCGCCGACGGCACCGAGGACGGCATGATGGCCGGCGACATGGCCGGCGATGGCGCCGGCGGCGGCGCCCTTGAGGCAACCCTTGGCCTGGACCGGCGCGGCCAGGCCGAGCAGGGCGATCGAGGTGGCGGCGGCGATGAGCGACTTGTACATGGAACGGTGACTCCTGAGTGGGTTGCGAATAGTCCGTCCGGCCGGCCCCTGGTGCCCACCGCCCGAAGTAGGGTCACAACGCGCCGGCCCCGCCGCCGGAGGACAGCGGCACGAAAAAATCTGCCGCCGCCGGCCCGCGCGCCCGGGCACGGCGCTGCGGCGCGGATTACCTAAGTCACCGCTGCAGCGCGGTCGCGCTGGCTATTCTTGGGCCCGCCGTCCGGAGTCCGCCCTTGAGCCCTGCCCCCCGTTGCCCTGCCGTCGCCCGCACCGCCCGCGGTGGGGCGCGGAGCCTGGCGCTCGGCCTGGCACTCGGCCTGGCACTCGACCTCGGGCTTGGCCTCGGGCTGGGCCCGGGCCTGGCCGGTTGTGCGCTGCTGCCCAAGATCGGCATCGGCACCGCGCCGACGCGCGTCGAGGGCCGCATCAGCGCCGCCGCAGGGCTCAATCCGAGCGTCTCGCAGCGCCCCTCGCCGCTCGTGCTGCGTGTCTACGAGCTGCGCTCGGCCACCGCGTTCAACCAGGCCGACTTCATGGCGCTGTACCAGGGCGACCGGGCGGCGCTCGCCGGCGATCTCGTGGCGCGCGAGGAGTACACGCTCGAACCGGGAAGCAGCCGGCCCTACGACAAGCAGCTCGACCCGGCGACGCGCTACATCGGCGTCGTCGGCCTGTACCGCGACCTCGAGCACGCGACCTGGCGCGCCGGCGCCGCCGTGCGGCCCGCGCGCACGCAGCAGTTGACGATCCGCGCCGACGCGCTGGCGCTCTCCGTCCACGTGCAATGACGACGCCGTGACGGTCCACCAACGCGTCGTCTGGTCGCAGGGCATGTTCCTGCAGCCGCACCATTTCCAGCAGGAGTCGCGCTTCCTCGAGTCGCTCGTCGACGCCCGCGCCCAGGCGACGCTGCCCTATGCCTGGGGCTGGTCGGAACTCGTGCTGGACGAGGCCCTGCTCGCCACCGGGCGCCTGGCGCTGACGCGCGCGCGCGGCGTGCTGCCCGACGGCATGCCGTTCTCGATGCCCGATGTCGACGCGCTGCCGCCGGCGCTGGCCATCGGCCCCGAGATCCAAGGCGAGCTGGTCTGCCTGGCCGCGCCCTGCGCCCGCGTCGGCGCGACCGAGGTCGATTACGGCGACGGCCCCGGCGACGAGACGGCGCGCTACCGCGTCGTCGACCAGGACCTGCGCGACCAGGTCAACGCCGCCGACGACCCCGAGCCGGTGCAGCTCGGCGCGCTGCGCCTGCGCCTGCTGCGCCAGCGCGACGCCGGCGACGCCTGGAGCGCGCTCGGCGTGGCGCGCGTCGTCGAGCGCCGCGACGACGGCCAGGTCGTGCTCGACCGCGCCTACCTCGCGCCGCAGACGCGCATCGACGCCACCGGCCAGCTCGCCCAGACGGCCGCGCTGCTGCACGGCCTGGTGCAGCAGCGCGCGCAGACGCTGGCCGCGGCGCTGGGCCAGCTCGGCCATGGCGTGTCCGAGGTCGCCGATTTCCTGATGCTGCAGATCCTGAATCGCCACGAGCCGCTGCTGCGCCAGTTCGCGCTCGCGCCCAGCGTCCATCCCTGGGCGTTCTACCTCGAATGCCTGGCGCTGGACGGCGAACTCGCGACGCATGGCCCGACGCGGCGCGCGCGCGAGCATCCGCTGTACCGCCACGACGACCTGCAGAAGCCCTTCGCGCCGCTGATCCAGCACCTGCGCGAGCTGCTGTCGATGGCGATCCAGCGCCACGCCGTGCAGATCGCGCTCGTCGAGCACAAGCATGGCGTGCGCACGGCCACCGTCGAGGACCTCGAACTGCTGCGCGGTGCCGCGCTCGTGCTCGCCGTGCGCGCCCAGCTGCCGGGCGAGCAGTTGCGCCAGGGCTTCCCGGCCAAGAGCAAGCTCGGGCCGACCGAGGCCATCGTCAACCTCGTCAACTTCCACCTCCCGGGACTGGGCCTGCGCAGCCTCGCGGTGGCGCCGCGGCAGCTGCCGTTCCACGACGGCAGCCATTACTTCGAGATCGAGCGCCAGGGCGAGCTCTGGAAACAGGCCGAGCGCAGCGGCGCGATCGCGCTCCATGTCGGCGGCGATTTCCCGGGGCTCGAGCTGGAACTCTGGGCCATCCGACAGAGCTGAGATGGCCGCCGACCCGCCCCGCGTCGACGACCCCTTCGAGTCGCTCGAACCGTCGCCGCGCACCTTCCTCAAGCCCGGCCCGGCGCCATGGCGCGGCGCCGCCGACGACGGCACGACGACGACGACGCTCCAGGGCGCGGCTGCGGCGCCCGAGCCCGAACTCGGCCTCAACCCGCTGCTGGCGCTGGCCAACCGGCTGCTGCTGCTGGTGCCGCAGCTGCGGCGCACGCGCCAGGCCGACCCGGCGGCGGTGCGCGCGGCGCTGGCCCAGGGCATCCGCGATTTCCAGGCCGCGGCACAGGCGCGCGCCATCGCGCCCGAGCGCGCGATGGCGGCGCGCTACGTGCTGTGCACGATGCTCGACGAGGCCGCCGCCGAGACGCCCTGGGGCGGCTCCGGCGCCTGGGCGCGCAACACGCTGCTGGCGGAGTTCCACAACGAGGTCGCGGGCGGCGAGAAGGTGTTCCAGCTCATGGCACGGCTGGCCGACAAGCCGGCCGCGAATCGCGACCTGCTGGAGCTGATCTACGCCGCGATCGCGCTCGGCTTCGAGGGCCGCTACCGCGTCGCCGCACAGGGCCGCGAACAGCTCGACGCGATCCGCGCCAAGCTCGCCCAGCTCATCCAGCGCGAACGCGGCGGCTACGCGCCGGCGCTGGCCGCGCATTGGCAGGGGCAGGCGGCGCGCGCAAGGGCCGCGCCGTCGTGGCTGCCGCTGGCGCTGGCCGCGGCGCTCACGCTGCTCGTGCTGGCCGGCCTCTACGCCGCGTTCGCCTACTCGCTGGCCGGTCGCGCCGACCCGGTCTACGAGCGCATCCAGGGGCTGCGGCTGGCGCCGCCGGTAGCCGCGGTGGCGCAGCCGGCGCCGCAGCCGCGGCTGGCGCTGTTCCTCGAGCCCGACATCCGCGCCGGCCTCGTCGAAGTGCGCGACGAGGTCGACCGCAGCGTCGTCACGCTGCATGGCGACACGCTGTTCGCCTCCGGCAGCGCGACCCCCTCGGCCGAGCGCGAGGCGCTGCTGCAGCGCATCGCGCGGGCGCTGGTGCGCGTCGGCGGCGACGTGCTCGTGGCCGGCTACACCGACAACCAGCCGATGCGCTCGCTGCGCTTCCCGTCGAACTGGCACCTGTCGGACGCGCGCGCGCGCGCCGTGCGCGACATCCTCGTCGCCGCCGGCGTGCCGGAGTCGCGCATCCGCGCCGAGGGCCGCGCCGACGCCGACCCGGTCGCACCCAACGACACGCCGGCGAACCGGGCGCTGAACCGCCGCGTCGAGATCACGCTGCGCCCGCCGGGCACCGACACTCCGGCGCGCGCGGCGTCGGCGGGCGGTTGACACCATGCTCAGGAAGCTGCTGGGCTTGTTCTTCAACCGCTGGACGCTGTGGGCGCTGCTGCTGGCCGCGCTGCTCGTGCTGCTGTGGTGGGTCGGTCCCGAGGTGCAGATCCGCGGCTGGCGGCCGCTGGGCACCGATCGCGCCTGCTGGATCGCGACCGCGCTGCTGGTGCTGGCGCTCGCCGGCA
>JAGWVB010000276.1 GCA_018971105.1 Burkholderiales bacterium | reverse complement strand
CCTCGTGAGCCTGCTTTTGCAGTATTCGGACAAGATCGCGGCCGTCTCCAAGCTGCTCAACACCGTGCACACCGAGGGCCGCGACGTGACGCAGGCCGAACTGGATGCGCTGTTCGCGGGCGACGACCAGGCGAAGGCGGCGCTCGATGCGGCGATCGCGACGGCGAAGCTCGCCACGGCCGCGCCCAAGGCCTGAGCCGACCGGGAGCACGACATGCCTTTCAGCTCTCCCGTGCGCACCGAGTGGCTGGCGGATGGCCGGCGCATGATGGTGATGCAGGCCATCACCTACACCGATCCGGCCGGGCGCGTGTGGGAGGTGCCGACCGGGTTCGTGACCGATGGCGCCAGCATCCCGCAAGAGTTGTGGAGCCTGCTCGGCAGTCCGTTCACGGGCCTGTACCGGATCGCGGCCGTGTTCCACGATGCCGCCTACAGCAACCCGACCGTGAGCCGCGACGACGCAGACAACATGCTGCGCGCCGCGTGCCTCGAGCTGGGCTGTTCGGAGTGGCTCGCCGACACCCTCTATGCCGGCGTGCGGATCGGCGGTGAAGTGTCCTACGTCGGCGATCAGCGCAACGTGAGCGCAGCGGTGCCGGTGCAGGTCAACGCGCCGGGCTGAAAGTCGAAAGCCACCGGATCAGGGTGGCTTCCTTCGCTGGCCCGGTGAGCATCACGCCAACCCGCTGGCAGGCGCACGCCAGCTGCTCACACGTCTCCGGGTTCGGGCTACGATAGCGCGAAATGTAGCCACATCGCCCGCACCCGTCAATACCGCACGCGCCGTCCTGGCGCTGCACTGATCGACTTGCCCACCGCGCTTGCTCGCGGCCTCGGGCGGATGATTCACCCCACGCTATTTCGGCTATTCGGATTTCTGTGTGGAACGGGCCGCCTCGACCCACGCGCGCTCCACGGAAAATTCGCTGCATTCTACCCGTCCGAGAACGACCCCGGTAGCCGCGTCGTACACCTCAGCAGCCGTCGCGCTGACATAGGTGGAAGTTGCGGCTGGCCACACCTTCCGGACCTCAACGCGAGCAGCGTCGCCGTCAATCTGAATTTGTTCAAGAGCCATTTCGTTTTCCACAGGTTGTTCCGGAGAGTCGCTATTTCGCTCTCGGATCATCCGTGCGAAGTACGCCGCATGGTTGTCCAGATGCTTGCGCTGCTCGTGCTCGGCATCGAGTAGGGCTGCGCAGCGTTCGCGTTCAGAGGCAGCAACCGCCTGCGCAGCAGTCTCCCACATTGCGCGTAGCTCCGGGATAGACGCGCAGGAATCCCAGCCATCAGGCCCTGATATGGCCTCGCAGGCAATCTGGCCGAGCGTCTTGTCCATCATCGTCCTTTCAGTTGCGGGAGCGGTTTCAAAGGATGCGGGAGCGATTGCGGGAGCGGTGCTACAAAAACAGGCGGTTTTCATAGGTGGCGGAGAGAGCGGGATTCGAACCCGCGGGGGGCTGTTAACCCCTCTACGTTTTTGCCATTCTTCCCTATGAAGCATTGCAAATCGCTCCCGCAACGAATCGACGTTTTCATGCGAATTGCCACCTATAGAGCAGCGTCTTTGCGGGAGCGGTTTTCGCGCCTGCGCTCAATGTTCATGCCGTGAATCCATGCTTTCACCTTATCCGCCATGCGTCTGCCGGCCTCCTCGTCTTCGGCGGTTAGTTCGCAGGCCGCTACCTCCTCGTCGGTTGGCATCTGCGCCAGCGCCCAGTCGGCCAGGAAGGCGCACAGATCATCGCGTAGCAGCGGGTGCTCGGCAATCGCCGCCAGTGTCTTCTCGGGCGTCACGCCACCTGCGCTGTAGAGCATGTCATCTTTCACGCGCTCTAGAACGCGGTCGGTGCCGCACAGTTCAAAGGTGCGGGTCGGATAGCGCGCTGCCAGTTCGGGAGGCGTTGTGCCGTCGGGACTTACGTGCATCAACCGCGTGCCCTCCTTGTCGCTTCCCAGGCTCACCCACAAACTGCACACACCAGCGTCTTGCAGGCGGGCTGCGTAAATCAGAAAGTCGCTCATCACTGTCCTTTCGTTTCGTTACCCATTATCGGCTCTGCGGAATAGCGTGTGGAAATGACCATGATGCTCCATAATCAAAGAACGGAAATTCGTGTGGAAAGCTGGCATGTACGACCCCTTCAAGATAGACGGCCCAACCTGCCTCAGTTTCAGCTTTGGACGTTCCAGCGCCTTCATGTTGAAGCGCGTGCTGGCGGCGAATGGCGGCCGGTTGCCACCGGAGACGGTGGTGCTGGCCTGCAACACCGGGAAGGAGAACAAGGCCTCTCTTCGGTTCGGTGCCCGCATCTCGCAGGAATGGAGCGTCCCCATCACGCTGTTGGAATATCGGGAAGGCGGCCAGTTCGAGGTTGTGACGTTCGACACGGCCAGCCTCAACGGGGAGCCGTTCGAGGCGGTCATTCACGACCGAGGCGGTATCCTTCCGAACCCGGTGTCTCGCTACTGCAGCTCGGAGATGAAGACGCGAACCATGCACCGCTACATCCGGCAGGTGCTTGGGTGGACCGAGTGGGAGACCATGCTCGGCATCCGTGCAGACGAGCCGAAGCGGGTCGCCTCCTTCCGATTCAACCCTCACCCCGAGACCAAGGACGAGTACGTCCGCATCCCGTTGGCCGATGCCTTCGTCTCGGCCCAGGAGGTTGGTGCCTTCTGGCAGGCTCAGCCCTTCGACCTGGAACTGCCCAACATCGGCGGCAAGACTGCGCACGGCAACTGCACTCGCTGCTTCTTGAAGACGCTCGGGACGGTGGTTTCCTTGGAGAAGGAGGAGCACGACCCGTGGTGGGCCGAGCAGGAACTTCGGGCCGAGCAAGTCGCGACGGGAGCTGGATGTCGCTTCCGAGCTGGCCGGCCGAGCTACAAGCAGATTGCCATCTTCGTGCGGGACCAGCGGGACATGTTCGACCCCGAGGAGACGGAAGCGCCGGGCTGCCTCTGCGGGGACTGAGAAATTCCACACGACAATCCGGGGATGACCGACATCCTCGACCTCCCGGGCTGGTCCGTTCTGGGCAAGACCACCGAAGATGGGACCGACGTGCTCGACGCCGAGTACACGGTTCAGCCTACGGCCTGCCAGAAGTGCGGCGTCATTGGCCATCTCTACCGGCACGGCACCAAGCCGGTGACCTATCTGGACATCCCCATTCGCGGGCGCCCAGCCCGGCTCAGGGCCAAGGTCCAGCGATACCGCTGCCGGGAGTGCTCCGAGACGTTCCTGCAGCCGCTGGGCGGCATCCAGCCCGAGCGCCGGATGACCGAGCGGTGCGCCCGCTACATCGAGTCGTTGTGCCTTCGCGACACCTTCATGCGCATCGGCGAGGACGTTGGCTGCGACGACAAGACCGTCCGCAACCTGGCCGGGGAGTACATCAGCCGGCTGGAAGCGTCCTATCGCCCCAGCCTGCCGGCCTGGCTGGGCATCGACGAGACGCAAATCGACGGGAAGATGCGCTTGGTGCTGACGGACATCGACGCCCGGAAGCCGGTCGAGATGCTGGCCGACCGGGACAAGGGCACGCTCACTACCTGGCTGAACCACTACCGCGACCGAAGTCACGTTCGGGGCGTGGCCATCGACATGTGGCGGCCGTATCGGGACGTGGCGCGCCAGATGCTCCCCGGCGTGCCGGTGGTCATCGACAAATTCCACGTCGTCCGGACGGCCAGCTACTGCATGGAGCGCGTTCGCATCCGGTTGCAGAAGCTGCGCAAGGCCGGGGAGCGGCGGGAGTGGCTCCGGTCGAAGGCAACGCTGAACATGCGGATGGCCAAGCTGGGCGTGAAGGCCCGCTTCAACCTGGACATGTGGTTGGCGAACGAGCCCGAGCTGGCCGCGGCGCACGGGCTGAAAGAGGCGTTCTACGACATCTACGACCTGCCCAAGGCGGAAGCCGTGGCGGCCTACGACGCCTTCGCGGCCCGGGTGCCGGCCAACCTCAAGGCGGACTTCAAGGTGCTCCTGACCGCCATGAAGAACTGGCGGACGGAAATCCTGGCCTACTTCGACAACCCCATCAGCAACGCCTACACCGAGGCGCTGAACGGCGTTGCCAAGACCATCAACCGCCAGGGGCGCGGCTACTCGTTCGAGGTGCTGCGTGCCCGGTTGCTGTTCGGCAAGAAGGTGAGGCCGGAGGAACAGCCCTGGCGACTGGCGACCGCGTTCAAGGCGCCGGACCTGCCGCTGCGCCTCTTGGTCAAGGAGCAGGACGGGCGCTGTCAGAGCTGCGGCGTCGAGCTTGGCCGGACGAAGGAGACTCTTCCGCACGTCGCCGTTCTGGTGCGCGGCCACGAACGGAAACGCACCTTGGTCTGTGGTGGCTGTTTCGAGGGTTTCCACACGATGGCACTCAGTCATCGCTCAGTCCCTTCCACACCGTAATCCGTAGACCCGAAATGGCAGACGCCATGCTCAAAGCGAGGTTGTCATGACGATCAAGCGCACCGAACCCACGCAGAGCCTATTACGCGGCATGCCGTACACACCGGCCTGCCGCACCGACATTCGCGCGCTGTTCGCTCGCGTGAGAGCAGCGCAAGCGACGCCGAAGCAAAACGTCGCGCCGATCAACTCACGCAAGCAAAGGAAAGCAACATGAGCACCACCACTGGCATTCACAACGTCGTCGGCATCGAGCATGTCGTGCGCAAGTTCGGATCGTTTTGCACGAACGAATTGACGATCACCTCTCGCCTCGGCCACATCCACAGGATCACTCTGTACGCCACGGAGCCGCTGACGATTCCGACACCCGCGCAGTTCAAGGCAATCGACTGCGCGGACATTGCGGAGGCCGCGCCATGAAGCACATGCACACCCCAATTCGCCGGCTCATCACCGAGCCGCGCGTCTGTGCCGAGGTCGATGATTCGTGGCCGTGGGAGTACGACGAATTCGAGTCATTCGTAGCGTGCATGTCAGAGGAACAGCCGGACGAAGGCGACGAGTACCAGCGCAACGAAATCGCGGCGAACACCGGGCCGAAGATTCCGGGCAACTACTGAGGTCAGCCATGACGACAGACACTTCTTCGACCGGCCTGGCGCTGCTGCGTGCGCCATTCCCGGCGCACCAGATCAGCAAGCTGCCGAAGCCCAAAAGCAAAGATGCACCCAAGGGCCGGTGCAACGAGTGCGGCGGCTGGCACGGCCTGCCCGCCGTCCATCTGGACTACGTGGGCCACGCCGCGCTCACCGACCGGCTGCTCGACGCAGATGCCTTGTGGGCGTGGGAGCCGCTGTCGCTCGACGCTGCCGGCCTGCCAGCACTCGACCAGAACGGCGGCCTGTGGATCAGGCTCACCGTGTGCGGCGTGACGCGCCTGGGATACGGTGACGCGCAGGGCAAGAGCGGCGGTGATGCGATGAAGGAACGCATCGGGGATGCACTGCGCAACGCCGCGATGCGCTTCGGTGCCGCGCTCGACCTGTGGCACAAGGGCGACTTGCATCGCGACGATGACGCGGATGACCCCTCTGCCGGCAAGAAGCCAACGCCGCGCATTGGCGTCGTTGCCGATGTTCTGCACTCGGCCGTCAAACTTTCGTCCGAAGAATCGGCGTACTTCGATGAACTGGCAGACAACGTGAAGTCGTTGCTCGCCAGCAAGGGGGCTGCAACTGCCTTTGATCGGGTGCGAGGCGAGGAACT
>JAGWVB010000275.1 GCA_018971105.1 Burkholderiales bacterium | reverse complement strand
GGGCCCGCGCTGGCGCGACGGCGCGCACTGGATCGACCTCGCCGCGGTGCGCCGCGGCGCGCCGCTGATGCCGCTCGTGGCCAAGGCGCTGGGCGTGACGGCGGGCGAGCGCGGCGAATCGCCCGAGGACCTCTACCTCACGCTCGAACGGCTCGAGGCGCTGGTCGTGCTCGACAACTGCGAGCACCTCGTCGACGATGTCGTCGCCTTCCTCGGGCCGCTGCTGCGGCGCGCCGGCGGGCTGCGCTGGCTCGCGACCTCGCAGGAGCGGCTGCACCTGGGCGAGGAGAGCGTCTACCGGCTCGGCCCGCTCGACCTGCCCGACCCCGAAGCCGGGCTCGAACAGGCGCTGCAAAGCGGCGCGCTGACGCTGCTGTGCCGGCGCACGCGCGCCGCCGACCGCCAGTTCGAGCTCGACGCCGCGGGCCTCGCGACGGCGATCGACATCTGCCGCCAGCTCGACGGCCTGCCGCTGGCGATCGAGATGGCCGCCGCGCATGTGCCGACGCTGGGCCTGCGCGGCGTGCACGAGCAGCTCGACCAGCGCCTGCGCCTGCGCGCCGGCACGCGCGACGCCCCGGCGCGCCACCACACGCTGCTGCAGACCTACGAATGGAGCTACGGCCTGCTGGCGCCGATCGAGCAGGCCGTGTTCCGGCGCCTCGAGCCCTTCCTGGGCGGCTACACGGCCCAGCTCGCGCAGCAGCTGTGCTGCGCCGCGGCACCCGACGGCACGGTGCTCGACCGCTGGCAGATGCTGGACGCGCTCACGGCGCTGGCCGACCGCTCGCTTGTGCAGCGCGGCCCGGCCAGCGATTCGGCGGGTCCGGACCGCCTGCACCTGCTGGAAAGCGCGCGCGACTTCGCGCGCCTGCGCCTGGACGAGGCGGGCGAGACGGCGGCCGTGCACCGGCGCCACGCCGAGGTCGTCGCCGACTGGTTCGACACCGCGCGCCGCGACCTCGAACAATGCCGCGACGACGACTGGGCGGCGAAGTACATGCCCGAGCGGCGCAACGTGATCGCGGCGCTGAACTGGGCCACCGCGAACCGCGACGCCGCGCTCGCGGCGCGGCTCGTCGCGGCGCTGGCGCCGATCGAGGACTTCGGGCCCGCGAGCTCCGAGCTCGCGCGCCTGGAGATCCCGCTCGACCTGATCGAGCAGGCGCCGCCGCCGCTGCGCGCGCCGGCCTGCCTCGGCCTGGCCTGGACCCAGTTCCGCGAAGGCAGCCGCGAGCTCGCGACCCAGCTCGGGCTGCGCGCGCTCGGCGACTTCGAGGCCCTGGGCGACATCACCGGCTGCCACGAGACGCTGACGCAGCTGATCCGGACCTACCGCGGCCGGCCGGGGATGATGCCGCAGGCCCAGGCCTGCCTGGAGCGGCTGCAGCGCATCGATGCCGCCGCGCTGCCGCTGCGCGCGCGCCTGGCGGCCGAGATCACGATCTCGCTGCAGCTGCTCGGCGACCGCAGTTTCGAAGCCCTGCAGCGCCTGCTGCGCGTGGTCGAGCATTCGGGATTCGACTACCTGGCGGCGGTGTGCCGCGTCAACATCACCGACGCCCTGATCGTCGCCCGGCGCTACGAGGAGGCGGTCGAGACCGCGCAGGCGATGCTCGCGGCCGGCGAGCAGCGGCCGCGCGTGCGCGGGATGATCTGCCACAACCAGGCGCTGGCGCTGGTGCGGCTGGGGCGCGTCGACGAGGCACGCGCGGCGGCGGCCGTGATGCTGCGCGCGCTGCCCAGTGCCGCGCACCTGATCCTCGACATCTTCGCCTGGGCCGCGGCGCGCGCCGGCCGCGACGAGGACGCGGCGCTGATGATGGGGCGCAGCCAGCACATCAAGCGCGAGCGCAACCGCCATTCCGACCCCGCCGAGGCGGCCCTGATCGACGAGACCCTGGCCCGGCTGCAGCAGACGCTGGGCGCCGAGCGGCGCGAGGAATGGATGCGCCTGGGCGCCGCGATGTCGACCGCCGACATGCTCAAGCGCGCGCTCGCGCCCTGAGCCGCGGCCGGACGCGGTCGGCGGATCGCGCGCGTCGGCGCCCCGGTGTCAGCGCGCCCAGGGGCGCTCGCGCAGCAGGGCGTCGAGGTCGATCGTCTTGATCCGGTGCGCGGCCATCCAGGCCAGCAGCCGGCGCGCCGGCGCGGCCTCGATCGCCGCCGCGCCGACCATGATCTCGTGCATCTTCTCGACGCTGCGCGCGCCGAACCAGAGTTCGCGCAGCGCGGCGACGAGGCGGCGCTGCGCGCGCGCCGGGATGCCGAGCGCGTCGCCGCGCCGCGCCAGCGCGTAGCGCAGGTTGACGAGCGCCTCGGTCAGCGGCAGATAAGGCGGCTCGCCCAGGTGCAGCAGCGCCAGCTCGTCGTCGCGGAAATCGGCGCGGCGCGCGAACTGGGCATGCACCCAGCCATGGCCGCGCATGCCCTCGCGCCGCAGCTCGTGGGCGCGGATGGCGCCGAGGCTCGAGACGCCCCAGACCTGCCAGCCGGCGTCGAGGGCGGCGACGATCTCGGCATGCGACACCGCGGGCTCGGCCTGGAACACGCCGTCGCAGATCACGAGCACGCCGGGCGCCTGCGTCGCGACCTGGGCCGCGATGTCGCCGCGCCGCACCGGCCCGCGCCGATCGACGCCGCCGCGCTGCAGCCGCGCCGGCGCCAGCCCATGCGCCGACGGGCCGGCGTAGAGCGTCAGCGCGGGGCGCCGCTCAGCCACGCCCCAGCACCCGGGCGCGCAGGCGCGGGCCCATGCAGACGGCGGCGCCGAGCAGCGATTCGCAGCGCGGCACGACGATCTTGACGACCTCGAAGCCCAGCAGGTCGATCCCGCGCGGCCGCATGCGGTGCCGCAGCACGCAGGGGAAGCCGCGCTCGGCCAGGCGCGCGCGCAGCCAGGCCAGCGTGGCGCGTACCGGACGGCATTCGAAACCCGGCACGGCGGCGAAATCGACGCTCGCGGCGACATCGGCGAGCCCGGCCACGAGACGCTGCTCGGCGTCGTGGCGCGCCGACTGGTCGGCGCGGCGGTACTTGGCATAGAAGCCGGTGATGTCGTCGCGCCCGCCGTGGATGAGGCTCAGGCGCGACTGCGCCGCCTCGCTCACGGCACGCGCGAGCGCGACCCCGCGGTCCGGGTGCAGCCCGGCGCCGGCGGCGAGGTTGACATCGGGACTCGCCGGTTCCCACAGATGGGCCTCGAAGCAGGGCAGTTCGAAATCGTTCGGCAGCTGGCGCACGATGAGCTCGATGCCGGCCCGGCGCCAGGCCGCGGCCCAGGCCGCGAAGGGCGGCGGCAGCCGCGCGTTGGCCAGCCGCGCCGAGCGATCGCGCGCGGCGTTCAGCGCCCGTGCGTCGCGCTCGAGCACCTCGAGCAGTCCATGCAGCGTCGCCTCCTCGAGCGTGTTGCCCGAGGCCAGCCCGTTCGTCGACGCGCCGAACAGCGCCGCCGGCGCGGCGTAGGCATCGGGCATGAGCGCGAGCTCGGCCGGCACCAGCAGGCTGCGCCGGCAGCCCAGTTCCTCGCAGCGCACGAGGCCGATGCGGCGCCGCGGCGCCAGCACCGCGTCCAGCCGCGGCGCGAAATCCTCGGCCTTCAGCCCATGGGGCAGCTGGGCCGCCCATTGCGCGAGCGTCGCCCCGTATTCGGCGCCGCCGGCGCTGGCGCGCTCGGCCACCGCGTATTCGACCGCCTCCATCAGCGCGCCGGCGCGCGCATCGTCGAGGTGCAGGCCCTTGCCCGCATGGACGCGCAGCGTGAGCCCGCGCGGCCGCACGCTGGCGGCCACCGGCAGGCCGAGGCGGTCGAGCCGCGTGATGTCGGTGACGCGCGAGATCCCGAGCACCGGCATGAGCCGGCGCGCCAGCGCCACCGTCGCACGCGCCGGCCGGCTGCGCAGGCCAGGGCGCGGCGGCAAGGTCGCGCTAGGCCTGCTTCGGCGCGGCCTTCTTGGCGGGCGCCTTGCGGGCCGGCGTCTTCGGCGGCGTCTTCGGCGGCGTCTTCGGCGGCGTCTTCGGCGGCGTCTTCGGCGGCGTCTTCGGCGGCGTCTTCGGCGGCCGGGACGGTACATCCTGCGGCGTCGGCGGCTTGGGCGGGAACGATTCGGCCATCGCCACCGATTGAATCGTCAAGGCGTGGTGTTCGAGAAATTGCGCCAGGCGTTCCATCTGCCCTTCCCCCTTCTTCTTCGCCTTGCCGTCCTTGTCGAGGCGGAAATAGACGCGCAGCATCCCCTTGGACGGCAGCGGCTCGACCTGTCCGCCCCGGGTCTCGATGCCCGGCACACCGCGTTCCCCGCTGCAGGCGAGGCCCTCGATGTCGACCAGCTTGCCGACGATCCAGCCGTCCTCGGCGCCGATCCGCTGCGACTTGTCCTTGCTCTTCTTGGATGCCATGCGACCTCCGGCCCGTTGCAATGGAAGCGCGCGGACTCTAGCAAAGCGCACCGCGGCTGTCATGCCGCGACGCGGCAGCTCGAGCCGCTCAGGCCGCGCGCAGCTCGGGCCGCGGCGCGCTGCAGCCCATGCGCAGCGCGCTCGCCACCGGCGGCACCTCGGCCGCGCGCAGCAGCAGGCCCTCGATGTTGCCGGCGCCGAGCTTGGCGCGGATGGACGAGATCTGCGTGCGCACCGTGCTCAGCGCCACGCCATGGTCGGCCGCGATCTGGCGCGGCGCGACGGCGCGCACGAGGCCGGCGAGCACGCGGCGCTCGCTCAGCGTGAGCCCGTAGCTGCTGGCCAGCATCTCCAGGCCGAGGTCGGAGCAGGGATGGCGCCGGCCCAGCATCACCAGCACCTGCGCCGCGCCGTGGCCGCCGACCTCGAACGGCATCACCGAGACCAGCAGCCGGTCGCCGCCGCGGTCGATGCGCAGCAGATGGCGCCGGCCGCGCTGCGCCGCCAGGCGCAGCGCCTCTTCCAGTTCGGCCTGCCCGGCGCCGACCCGGCACAGCCGGTCGTCGACCTCGGCCAGCAGCTGCGCCGCCGCCAGCTCGCGCTGCGCGGCGCGGTTGGCATGGGTGATCCGGCCCAGCGCGTCGCAGACGATGAGCCCGCAGTCGATCTCGTCGAGCAGCGCCAGCGCCAGCGCGGCGGGCGCGACGGCCGGGGCGGGCCTGGGTTCGCGGTAGGCGAGTACGGCATTCATCATGGGGTTCCTCCGGTCGGGCGGCGGTTCGGCAGCGGCCGGTGGCCGCGCGTCGCCATGGCCGGAACTGTGGATGCGGGCGTGGATTAAGTCCTGAAGAAATCGCTAAAGCTGGCCTAAGGTCAGTGGCGCCGGCACTTCAAATGAGGTCCGCGCCCGGGCCATGGCCGCGCGACGCTGCGCGCCGGGGCGGGTCCGGCGCGCCCAGTACGTAGCGGTAGGTAGTTTCCGACCGTCGGCTAGGGAAGGGCTTGTATGCGCCGGGGGGGTGCGCGTTCCGAAGATCCCTGTACCCGTTGTCCGACCACGCACCGACGCCCCCCGCCATGAAGTCCGCCGCACTACCCGCCCTGTCCGGCGGCTTCGACCTGCCGCGCGGCTTGCCGCGCGCCGCGGCGCGGTGCCGCCGGACGCAGGCTGCCGCATGAACGCCGCGACGCTGAGCGCCGACCCGCAGCGCCCCGGCCTCGCCGCACGCGTCGCCGCCTGGTGGCGCGGGCGCTTCGGCAACGCCGGCGCCGGCACCGAGGCCGCGGCC
>JAGWVB010000021.1 GCA_018971105.1 Burkholderiales bacterium | reverse complement strand
CTCGTAGCGGCGCGCCCAGGCGGCGTCCTGGTAGCCGGTCAGGTGCACGCGGGCGCGCTCGAGCAGCGCGGCCAGCGTCTCGTCGGCGGACTCGCCGGCGGCCCCGCCGGCGCCGGCGCGCAGCGAGCGCAGCGCCGCCGCATCGCCGACCGCCAGCCGCCCGATCGAAAACGCCAGCAGATTCGCCTCGATGGCGACGCCGTTCAGCCGCAGCGCCTGCTCCATCGCCGCCAGCGACAGCGGCACGAGCCCGCGCTGCCAGGCGCAGCCCAGAGCCAGCACATTGGCCGTCTGCGTGCCGCCGAGGAACTCCTCGGCCAGATCCTGGGCGTCGAAGGTCTCGACGCGGTCGGCGCCGGCGACGAAGCGCATCTTCGCCAGCAGCTCGTCCTCCATCAGCTCGGCATCGGGGTTGCGCAGCGATTCGGCGACCGGGATGCCGTGGGTGTTGGCGAGGATGCGCGTGCGGCCATGGCGCACCGCCTGCAGCGCCTCGGCCGAGGCGCCGACGACGAGGTCGCAGGCCAGCACCGCATCGGCCTGCTGGGTGTCGATGCGGACCTGGTTCAGGCGCTCGGGCCGGTCGGCGATGCGCACGAAGCTCAGCACCGATCCGCCCTTCTGCGCGAAGCCCATGAAGTCGAGCACGCTGGCCGATTTCGCTTCCAGATGCGCGGCCATCGCGACGACGGCGCCGACGGTGACGACGCCGGTGCCGCCGACCCCCGTGACGAGCAGGTCCCAGGGCGCGTCCCAGTCAAGCGCCGGGGGTTGCGGCAGCGCGGCCACAAGCGACAGCAGCGCTTCCTTGGCCCCGGCGGCGATGCCGCTGCGCCGGCGCAGCGCGCCGCCGCGCACGCTGACGAAGCTCGGGCAGAAGCCGAGCGCGCAGCTGTAATCCTGGTTGCACGCAGTCTGGTCGATGCGGCGCTTGCGGCCGAAGGCCGTCTCGTGCGGGAGCACGGCGACGCAGTTGCTCTGCACGCTGCAATCGCCGCAGCCCTCGCAGACGGCCTCGTTGATGAAGATGCGCCTGGGCGCTTCGGCGAGCTCGCCCTGCTTGCGCCGGCGCCGCTTCTCGGCGGCGCAGGTCTGCTCGTAGATCAGCACCGTGACGCCGGCGATCTCGCGCAGCCGCCGCTGCACGGCATCGAGTTCGGCGCGGTCGTGGAATTCGGTGCCGGCGGGGAAGCGCTGCTTGATGGCGTCGTATTTGGCGATGTCGTCGCTGACGACGACGACGCGCCGCACGCCCTCGCTCTCGACCTGGCGCGCGATCGCGTCGACCGAGATCTGGCCGTCGACCGGCTGGCCGCCGGTCATCGCGACGGCGTCGTTGAACAGGATCTTGTAGGTCAGCGTCGCGTTCGCCGCCACGGCCTGGCGGATCGCGAGATAGCCCGAGTGGTAATAGGTGCCGTCGCCGAGGTTCTGGAACACATGCGGCGTCTTCGTGTACATCGAATGCGAGACCCAGTCGACGCCTTCGCCGCCCATCTGGATCAGCCCGGCCGTGCTGCGGTCCATCCAGTTGGCCATGAAATGGCAGCCGATGCCGGCGCGCGCCGTCGAGCCCTCGGGCACGCGCGTCGAGGTGTTGTGCGGGCAGCCGGCGCAGAAATACGGCACGCGCTTGACGGCGTCGCCGGCGTTGGACAGCAGCGCCGGCGCGGTGAAGTCGCGCACATGCTGCAGATGTTCGCCGAGGCCGGCGTGGCGCGGGTCATGGCGCTCGAGCCAATGGGCGACGATCTCGATCAGCTTCGACGGCCGCAGCTCGCCCAGAGCCGACACCAGCGGCGCGCCCTCGGCGTCGCGCTTGCCGACGATGACGGGGCGGATCGGGGCGTTGTAATAGATCTCGCGCAGCTGGTTCTCGACCACCGGCCCCTTTTCCTCGATGACGAGGATCTCCTGCAGCCCCTCGGCGAAGGCCGCCATGCGCCGGCGCTCGAGCGGAAATGAGAGCCCGACCTTGTACAGCCGCACGCCGACATCGGCGAGCATCGCCGGCGTGATCGCGAGCCGGCGCAGCACCTCCATCAGGTCGTAATGCGCCTTGCCGCAGGTGACGATGCCGACGCGCGCGCGCGGCGCGGCGATGACGAGGCGGTCGATCGAATTCACGCCGGCGAAAGCCGCCACCGCCGCCAGCTTGTCGGCCAGCCGCGACTCAATCCGCAGCGACGGCAGGTCGGGCCAGCGGTAATGCAGGCCGTCGGCCGGTGCGCGGTGGCCGCTGATCTCGGCCACGGTCGCCGCATCGGCCCAGCCGGCGGCGGCGGCGTGGATCGCGTCGAGGTCGACGGTGCCGGCGCTCTCGACGACCTCGGACAGCGCCGTGAAACCGACCCAGCAGCCCGAGTAGCGCGACAGCGCCCAGCCGTAGAGTCCGAATTCGAGCATCTCGGCGACATTCGCCGGCGCGACGATCGGCATCTGCCACGCCTGGAACGCCTGCTCGCTCTGGTGCGGCATCGACGACGAGACGCAGCCATGGTCGTCGCCGGCGACGACGAGCACGCCGCCATGCGGCGACGAACCGTAGGCATTGCCATGCTTGATCGCATCGCCGGCGCGGTCGACGCCGGGGCCCTTGCCGTACCACATCGCGAACACGCCGGCGACGGTGCGCTCGGGGTCGCTCTCGACGCGCTGCGTGCCCAGCACCTGGGTCGCGGCCAGTTCCTCGTTGATCGCCGGCACGAAGCGGATGCCGGCGTCGCCGAAACGCGCGCCGGCCTTCCAGATCGCCTGGTCGACCATGCCCAGCGGCGAGCCGCGGTAGCCGCTGACGAAGCCCTGGGTCGCGAGGCCGGCGCTGGCGTCGCGGGCGCGCTGCATCAGCATCAGCCGCACGAGCGCCTGGGTGCCGGTGAGGTAGACCGTGCCCGAGGGCGCCCAGAGCGCGTCGGCAAGGCGGTAGTCGGGGCGGGCAAGGGCGGCCAGGGTGGCGTTCGGACTGTCCATCGCAGGATTGTTGTTCCGGGACGCGAGTAATGTCTTCTCGAATACGATAGGGATTGCGAGAGAACGGAGATGATCGATCTCGAAATCGATGACAACGAAGAAGGAAATTTCGATCGACGCTTACGGCCTGCGCCTCCTCGACGAGCTGCAGCGCGATGCGCGCCAGACCATCCAGCAGCTGGCCGAGCGCGTCGGCCTCTCGGCCACGCCCTGCTGGAAGCGCATCCGCGAGATGGAGGAGGCGGGCGTGATCCGCGGCTACACGGCGCTGGTCGACCGCGAGCAGGTGGGGCTGGGCCTGAGCGTGCTTGTCGAGGTCAACCTCGGCCAGCACAGCGAGGACCTCGTGCAGCGTTTCGAGCGCGCCGTGCAGGCGTGCCCGCCCATCGTCGCCTGCGTCTCGACCACCGGGCAGTCGGATTACGTGCTCACGGTGCATTGCAGCGGCATCCAGCGCTACGAGCAGCTGCTGCACGAGACGCTGTTCAAGCTGCCCGGCGTGACGCACCTGCGCTCGAGCATCGTGCTCAAGGAGGTGAAGGCGCAGACGCCGCTGATGCTGGCCGGGGACGGGGCGGCGCCGAGGCGGAGGGTGCGGCAGGCGACCTGAGGCGGGCTGCTCGCGGCTGGGGCTGTGCAACGCTGCGGCTTTGCGGGTCGATGTGCGCCCTGGGCCGCGCCGTGCAGGATATCGCTCAGTTTCGAATCTCCGCCCCGCTCCCGAGCCCTGAGTCCATTCCCGTCACTTGCGAATGCGGTCGATCGGCATCCAGCCCAGTCGTCGGGTATTGGCGATTCAAGGCATGCCACCGCGGCGCGCCCGATCGTTTCCAAGGGGCGACTGAAGCACAGCGGCCCATCGGATCCGGCGCATGAGGCCCGGACCGCTTTCGGGGCCTGAGGCCATGCTCCGACGTTGTCAGGAGGGGTGATGGCGCGCGCTGTCCTGGATCTGCGACATCATATTGAATCGCGAATTCCATCGGGGGCCTGCATGGGTGTCGCCGGATCCAAAGTCGCTACTGCTGACTTCCCGAAGTTGAAGAGCCTGTTTGCTTGTCTGCCTCTGTTGTCTCTCACGGGTTGTGCCGTTCCATCGACGCAGGAAGATGCGGCGAGATTCTCGGACACGGATGTCAATGGCTTCCTGCGCGCTGCCATCACGTTTGGAAAGATGGATTCGGGCAAGCCGCTCTTCGAGGCGTGGTTCAAGCCGGGCCAATCCTCGGATCTGTACGTTCCATCCGCCCGCTTGAAAATCTTTTGCGAAGCCAAGGGTGGATCCTGGGTCCGCCCATCGGATTCCGAAGGACCCCGGGGGCTGGAGATTTCGACTCAGCTGATGCTGAGCCTGCAGCGGAAGGCGATGGGCCCCGAGTTCTCGGCTTCCGTGCAAAAGGCGGCCCAAGCCGGCGCATTCGGGGTCTTTGGATGCAACAAGAACGATCGTCTGCTCTGGACTGTTCGCATTGAACAGGGCCGCTATCGCGTCGACACTTCCATGGGGACCACCGGCATTCTCCAATTGCTCCTGTCGACACGGATTGGCGCGTAATCCGGGTTTTCCTGGCGCGTTCTTCAATTCGACGCGACGCCGAGCATCGTCGTCATCGATTCGTGCCCGAGATCCGGTGTTGTGCAAGGAAATTGACGCCGCATCCGCGTCAGCGACCTTCCTCCATCAGCACCTGGATCTTCTCCAGCGTGGCCCAGTTGCGCGTCGTCGCGCTGCCGCCCTGGCCGCGCAGCGCATCGGCACCGGTCCTGCCGGCGAGCACGCCGCCCTCGCACCACAGATAGGCCGCCTCGGCTCCGACCTGCACGCGGCCGTCGATCGCCGCGATGCCGTGCAGCGCCTGCGGGTCCTCGCCGAGCAGCACCAGCAGATGCGTCGGGTCCGTCAGCCGCGCCTCGAGCCGGCAGGCGCGCAGGATGGTGCCGATCTGCGCCGCCGACTTGACGACCACGAGCGCGTCGACGCCGAGTCGCTGCGCCACCGCGGCGCGGATGCGCGCGCCATGCGCCGCCGCGGTCCCGCGCGGCGCGTCGAAGATCACGTTGCCGCTGTTGAGCAGCGTGCGCACCCCGGCGTAGCCGAGGTCGACGAACAGGGCGCGCAGATCGGCCATCGCCAGGCGCTGGGCCGGGCCGACGTTGATGCCGCGGAAGAGGGCGACGCAGCGGGGCATGGGGGGGCGGCGGGTCGAACGGACGCGCGGCGGCCTCAGTGTCGCACGCGGGCCTGCAGCGGCGGGCCGCGGCGCCGGCCGGGAAAATCGTCGACGTCGCGCGACGAGGAGGGGCGCAGCGGCGGCCCGCGTCGGGAGGACGCCGCGCTGGCCCGGCGTGTTAAAAACCGCCCGCCGCACCTCGCCGGGCGGCCTGACGGAGTCGACCGAACATGCCCGATATGTCCTCCCTCGCCGGCGCCAGCGCGGCGACCGATCGCTACTTCGCCGACCATGTCAACCCGGACAGCGTCTTCGGCGCGCTCGTCTACCTGGCGCTGTTCGCGCTGCTGGCCCGCGTCGCCGCCCTCGCGCTGCGGCGCGCGATCCAGGCCCGGGTCGCGCGCGACGAGGCGGAGCACCTCGACACGACGGCGCTGAAATTCACGCGCGGCCTGGGCAGCGCCGGCATCTGGATCTTCGCGTTCGTGCTCTACGCGCACCTGATCCCGCCGCTGCGCGCGCTCGGCACCGCGCTGCTGGCGGGCGTGAGCGTGGTCTCGATCGTCGTCGGCATGGCGGCGCAGAACACGCTGGGCAATCTCGTCGCCGGCTTCGCGCTGCTCGCCTACCGGCCGTTCCGCGTCGGCGACCGCATCGAGGTCGCCGGTCCGGCCGGCATCGAGACCGGCGCCGTCGAGCTGATCTCGCTCGGCTACACGGCGCTCAAGACGGCCGACAACCGGCGCGTGCTGCTGCCCAACAGCGTCATCGCGGGGCAGGTCATCGTCAACCTCTCGGCCGTCGAGTCGCGCCTGATCGCGACCGTGCCGGTGAGCATCGGCTACGGCGCCGATGTCGCCCGCGCGCGGGCCCTGCTGCTCGAACTCGCCGGCGCCCAGGGCGAAGCCAAACCGCCGTTCGCGTGCCCGGTGGTCGCGCTCGGCGCGTCGAGCGTGGACCTCGCGCTGCAGGTCTGGTGTGCCGATGTCGACGCCGCGGGTCGCATCAAGGCCGACCTGCTCGAGCGCATCAAGCAGCGCTTCGGCGAGGAGGGGATCGAGATCCCCTTTCCGACCTCGAATGTGATCGTCATCCGCCCCGCCGAGCCGGCGCGCTGAGCGCGGCTATTTCAGCAGCCCTTCGGCCTTCATCGCCGCCTGCACCGCCGGGCGCGCGGCGATGCGCTCGCGGTAGGCGACGAGGCGCTGCAGCTTCGAGATGTCGACGCCGACGTAGCCGCCCCAGCCCGAGACGACGAACAGATAGGCGTCGGCGCCGGTGAAATGGCTGCCGACGAGCCACTCGCGGCCCTCGAGCTGGGTGTCGACCCAGGCCAGCCGGTCGCTCACGCGCTGGTGGAACATCGGCTTGGCGTCTTCGGGCGTGGCCGGGTTGAACAGCGGCGAGAAGCCCTTGTGCAATTCGGTGGAGATGAAGTTCAGCCATTCCATCAGGCGGTAGCGGTCCATCGTGCCGGCCGCCGGCGCGAGCTGCCGGGCCGGGGCCAGGTCGGCGACGTACTGGACGATCGCCGGGCCTTCGGACAGGCGCTGGCCGTCGTCGAGTTCGAGCAGCGGCACGTAGCCCTTCGGGTTCACGGCGTAGTAGTCGCTGCCGTCGGGCAGCTTGTGCGTCTTGGTGCTGGCCTGCACGAGGTCGAAGGGCAGGCCGCTCTCGCGCAGCACGATGTGCGGGCTGAGCGAGCAGGCGCCGGGGCTGTAATAGAGCTTCATCGGGGGACTCCTGGAGGTTCTCGGGGGCGCCAAAGATACTCCAGTCGCCGCCGCCGCGGCGCCGCTCAGCGCAGCAGCAGGTGCGCACCGAGCGCCAGCAGCAGCAGCGCCAGCAGCGCGCGCAGCCCCTGGTGCGGCAGCCGCGTCGAGAGCCGCGTGCCCAGGATCACGCCCGGGATCGAACCCAGCAGCAGGTTGCCGAGCAGGCCGAGCTGGACGTCGCCCAGCATCAGGTGGCCGGCGCCGGCGAACAGCGCGAGCGGGATCGCATGCACGATGTCGGTGGCGATGAGCCGCGGCGGCGTCAGGCGCCGCGGGTAGAGGTAGACCAGCGCGACGGTGCCGATGGCGCCGGCGCCGACCGAGGTCAGCGTCACCAGCACGCCGAGCACGACCCCCGCAGCCACGGTGAGTCCCGGCTGCAGCCTGCGGAAACGGACCTGGTCGACCTCGCGCAGGCGGCTGCCCAGGCCGTGCAGCCGCCGCTGGAACAGGATGCCGAAGGCGGTGATCAGCAGCGCGACCGCGATCGACACCGTCATCAGATGCACCGAGGACTGGTCCACCGGCCGCAGCTTCATCCAGGCCAGCGTGGCCGCCGAGGCGCTCAGGCTGCCGAGCCAGAGCCGGCGCACGATCGGCCAGTCGATGGTGCCGTGGCCGCGGTGCAGGCCGGCGGCGACAAGCTTGGTCGTGGCGGCGAACCAGAGATCGGTGCCGACGGCGGTCAGCGGCGCGACGCCGAAGGCCAGCATCAGCAGCGGCGTCATCAGCGAGCCGCCGCCGACGCCGGTGAGTCCGACCAGGAAACCGGTCAGCGCGCCGCCCAGGGTCATCAACCAATTCATGCTTGCTGCGGGCACCGGGGCGCCGAGTCCTGAAGGTGCCGTGTTCCGGGCCGCCGGCCAGGCCGGGCCGCGTTCGGGGCGCGCCTATCCTACCCGCCGACGAGCAACCATATTGCGATGCAGCATGGATCGACGTCGCGCGGCGCCCCGCAAACGCGCCATCGGCGCTAGACTGATTCCATTCCACTACCAAGGAATTGAACGATGAAGTCGCGCATCAACGGCACCACGCTGCCCGTGCTCGAAATCGGCCTCGAAGCGGGCGACCGCATCGTCTCCGAACCGGGTCAGTTCTCCTGGATGTCGCCCAATGTCGTGCTGACGACGACGGCGCTGACGGCGGGGTCCAAGGGGCTGTGGGGCGCGCTCGGGCGCGCGGTCTCGGGCGGCGGGCTGTTCATGAACGAGTACCACGTCGGCGCCGGCCAGGGCATGGTCGCCTTCGCGGCCAAGGTGCCGGGCTCGATCATGGAGCTGCAGGTCGACGCCGGCCGCAGCTATCTCGTGCACCGCCACGGTTTCCTCTGCGGCACCGAGGGCGTGGAGCTGTCGATCGGCTTCCAGCGCTCGCTCGGCGCCGGCATCTTCGGCGGCGAGGGGATGATCCTGCAGAAGCTCGCCGGCCGGGCGCGCGCCTGGGTCGAACTCGGCGGCGAGGTCGTCAGCTACGACCTCGCGCCGGGCGAGTCGCTCAACGTCCACCCGGGGCATATCGGGATGTTCGAGAGCTCGGTGCAGTTCGACATCACGCTCATCCCGGGGCTGAAGAACATGATCTTCGGCGGCGACGGCCTGTTCATCGCGCGCCTCACCGGCCCCGGCAAGATCTGGCTGCAGACGCTGACGATGCCCAACCTGGCGCACGCGCTGTCGCCGTACTTCAACCGCGACGGCGCGTCGGCGACCACGGTCGGCGCCGGCATCGGCGGCTCGTCGGCGGGGCTGGGCGGCGCGATCGCGGGCGGGGTCGTCGGGTCGGTGCTCGGCAGCCTGTTCGGCGACCGCGACAGCTGATCGCCGCCGCCGGCTACGGCCGGATGTAGGCGTAGCCCTCGCTCTGCTTCTTCATCAGCTCGACCACGCCCGAGGGCACGTAGCCGATGCCGGGCAGCATGTCGGCCTGGGTCAGCTGCTGGGCCTTCATCGTCGCCTGGCAGGCATTGACCTGGACATGGTCGCCGAGCGCCTCGGCGATGCGCGCGGCGACCGGCGATTCGAGCTTGAGCATGCGGATGCCGGGGCCGTAGGCGACGATCTCGATGCGCGCCTGCGGGCCGAGCTGGGCCTGGACGTTGTGGGCATTGTTCAGCGTCAGGTTCCAGCTCTGCGGGTTGGCTTCGCTGACCTGGAACACGACGTGCCTGGCCGCGCTGGGCGCCGCGTGCGCGGCGCCGGACAGGGCGAGGATGGACGCGAGCGCGAGCGGGATCAGCAGCAGGCGGCGGCGGGCGATGGCGGTCATCGGGGGGTCCTTCGGTTCGGCGCCGCGACAGGCGGCAGCGGAGTCTAAGACCTCGGCGCCGGGGTCCGCCAGCGGTTCGTCGCGATCAGCCGCGGGCGCCCAGCTTGCGCCCGGTCAGCGCCTGGTAGCGGTCGAGCATGTCGACGATGCGCTGCGGCTTGTAGGGCTTGACGACGAAGCCGTTGGCGCCCATGGCCAGCGCCTGGCGCACGTTGTCGGCCGAGCTGTAGCCGGAGACCATCACGACGAAGGCGTCGGGGCGCGAGCGGCGCAGCGTCTTGAGCAGCGTCAGCCCGTCCTGATCGGGCATGTCGATGTCGAGGAAGGTGGCGCGCGGGAACAGCTCGAGCCAGGCGCCCAGGGCCTGCGCGGCATCGCGCGCCTGGCGGATCTGCAGGCCGGCGTCGACCTGGCGCAGCAGCGACGCGAGGATCTCGCGCGAGGCGCCGCTGTCGTCGACGATGAGCACGTCGCAGCGGCTCTCCTGCGCCGCCGGGGCCGCGGCGTCGGCGGCTGCCGGGTTCAACATGACGGGCACTCCACGATCGCGCGCGCCGCGTCGAGCAGCAGCGCGCATTGCAATTCGGCCTCTTCGTAGCGCTGGTCGATGATGGCCAGCTCGGCCGGCTGCGCCAGCCGCGTCAGCTGCGGGTAGCCGATCGAGCCGGCGACGCCCTTGATCGCGTGCACCTCGCTGCGCAGGCGCGGCCATTCGCGGCGCGCCAGCAGCAGCTCGAGCGTCGCGATGCGCTGCGGCAGCTCGTCGCGGAACTCCCCGGCCAGGCGCGAGACGACGGCGTCGATCTTGTCGCCGACCTGCAGCGGCTGCTCGACCTCGCCGACGGCCGCGGCGAGGTGGCGCGCGAGCACGCCGTACATGCGGCGGCGGTCGATCGGCTTGCCCAGCGCATCGTTGCAGCCCGCCTGGCGATAGCTCTCGATGTCGGAGCGCATGACGTTGGCGGTGAGGGCGACGACCGGGCTCGCGTAGCCGGCCTCGCGCAGCAGGCGGATCGCGGTCAGCCCGTCCATCACCGGCATCTGGATGTCCATCAGCACGAGGTCGAACTCGCCGCCCAGCGCCTCCTGGAAGGCGGACTCGCCGTTGTCGACCAGCGTCAGCTCGGCGCCGGTGGCCTCGATCAGGGCCCCGATCAGGCGCTGGTTGTGCGGGCCGTCCTCGGCCAGCAGGACGCGGCCGCGCAGCGCCGGCACCCAGTCCTGGTCGTCGGGTCGGAACAGCTCGGTGCCGCGCGAGAACTCGACCGCTTCGTGCACCAGCGGCCCGGTCGGGCCGTCGTCCAGCGTCAGGCACAGCGCGAAGCGGCTGCCCTGGCCGGCGGCCGACCGCACCTCGATCGTCGCCCCCATCAGCTCGGCGAGCTGGCGGCTGATGTACAGGCCCAGGCCGGTGCCGCCGAAGCGCCGCGTCGTCGAGACATCGGCCTGGGTGAAGGGCTGGAACAGGCGCGCGATCTGGCCTTCGGTCATGCCGATGCCGGTGTCGACGACGGCGATCTCGAGACGCCGCGTGGCGCGGTCGTGGATGACCTCGATCTGCACCGTGCCCGACTCGGTGAACTTGATCGAATTGCTGCAGAAGTTGACGATGATCTGCTTCAGCCGCACCTTGTCGCCGCGGATCGAACGCGGCAGCGGCAGCTGCGGGCAGACGTCGAATTGCAGGCCCTTCTCTCGCGCGCGCGGCCCGAGCATCGATTCGATCTCGGCCAGCAGCCCCGGCAGGTCGACGTCCTGGACATCGAGTTCGAGCCCGTCGGCCTCGATCTTCGAGAGGTCGAGGATGTCGCTGATGAGCTCGAGCAGGTGGCGCGCGTTGCGCAGGATCGTCGACAGCGCCTCGCCGCGGCCGATCGAGGTCAGCCGGCGCTGGTCGAGCATCAGTTCGGCGAAGCCGATGATGCTCGTCAGGGGGGTGCGGATCTCGTGGCTCATATTGGCCAGGAAGGCGCTCTTGGCCGAGTCGGCGGCGATCGCGCGGTCGCGCGCGGCCAGCATCTCGGCGGTGCGCTTGGCCACCGCCTCGTCGAGGCCGACGATGAGCGTCTGCAGCTCGACATTCGTGTCGAAGAGTTCCCGGCGCGTCGCCTCCAGCGCGGCCTCGGCAGCCTGGCGCGCGGCCCGTTCCTGGGCCAGCAGGGATTCGTATGGCACCACCGCGGCGTCGTTGATCATGGTTTCCAGCGTCGAGGGTCGAGCGGGTCGGCGCCGCGGCGATGCCGCGTCGCGGTTTCCGACCCTGAGTGCCTATCGGCCGTTGCGCCGTCGACTTGAGGATAGGTGGCCGTTCCGAAGGTATCGCCGCGGCCGGCCTGCCGGGTGGCGGGGCGGGCGCACCCGGACTTCCGTCCAGCATTTACAGCGACTCCGGGTTAGCATGCGAGGCCGTCGAATGGCGCCCCCCGGCGCGCCTTGCGGCACCCTGCCGACGGAGACCGCATTGACCGCTGCCGCCCCCACGAGCTACCTCTACCGGCGCCACAGCCTGCCGGTGCGATTGATGCACTGGATCAACGTCGTCTCGCTCACCGTGCTGCTGATGAGCGGGCTCATGATCTTCAACGCGCATCCCGCGCTCGACTGGGGCGCCTCGTCGTATGTCGCCGGCCGCCATTCGCTGCTGATGATCGGCACCATGACGAGCGGCGCGCACACCAGCGGCGTGACCCAGGTGCTGGGCCGCAATTTCGACACCACGGGCTGGCTCGGCCTGTCCCGGGGTCCGGACGGGATGCCCAACGCCGTCGCGTTTCCGTCCTGGATGACGCTGCCGGGCTCGTATTCGCTGGCCGAGGCGCGGCTGTGGCATTTCTTCTTCGCCTGGGTCTTCGTGCTCAACGGCCTGGCCTATGTCGGCCATGCGCTGGCCAGCGGCCATCTGCGGCGCGACCTCTGGCCGACGCGCGCCGACCTGCGCGGCTTCGGGCGCTCGATCGTCGACCATCTGCGCTTCCGCCACCCGCAGGGCGAGGAGGCGCGCAACTACAACGTGCTGCAGAAGTTCGCCTATCTCGTCGTCATCTTCGGCCTGCTGCCCCTGATCATCCTTTGCGGCTGGGCGATGTCGCCCTGGCTCGACTCGCTGCGGCCGGGCTGGGTCGACTGGCTCGGCGGGCGCCAGTCGGCGCGCACCATCCATTTCCTCGTCGCCTGGCTGCTCGTCGGCTTCGTCGGCATCCATGTCTTCGAGGTCATCGTCAGCGGGCTGTGGAACCACCTGCGCTCGATGATCACGGGCCGCTATCGCATCACGGTGCACCATGAATGAACCCGACCAACGCCGCCGCCTGCTGCTGGGCGCCGCGGCCGGCGCCGGCGCGCTGCTGCTGGGCGGTTGCGAGCGCGTCGACAGCCGCGTCGAAGGCCTGCTCGCGAGCGCCTCGACGCTCAACCGCGGCGTGCACAAGCTGCTCGGCGGCCGGCGCTCGATGGCGCAGGAGTTCAGCGTCGCCGACCTCTCGCCCGGTTTCCGCGGCAACGGCAATGTCGATCCCGGCGACCCGGCCTACCGCGACCTGGTGGCCGGCGGCTTCGCCGCCTGGCGGCTGGCCGTCGACGGCCTGGTCGCGCAGCCGGCATCGCTGTCGCTGGCGCAGCTGCGGCTGATGCCGGCGCGCACGCAGATCACGCGCCACGACTGCGTCGAGGGCTGGAGCGCGATCGGGCAATGGACGGGCGTGCCGCTGGCGCGCGTGCTCGATCTCGTGCGGCCGCTGCCGCGCGCGCGCTTCCTCGTCTTCCATTGCGCCGACAGCTTCGGCAGCGGCGAGAGCGCCGCGCCCTATTACGAGAGCATCGACATGGACGATGCCTACCACCCGCAGACCATCCTCGCCTACGGGCTCAACGGCCAGGCGCTGCCGGTGACCAACGGCGCGCCGCTGCGCCTGCGCGTCGAGCGCCAGCTCGGCTACAAGCAGGCGAAATACCTGATGCGGATCGAGCTCGTCGAGTCCTATGCCGCGATCCGCGGTGGCGGCGGCGGCTACTGGGAAGACCACAGCGGCTACGCCTGGTACGCCGGGATCTGAGCCCCGCGGCCGCCCGCGTCAGTCGCGGTGGAGATGCTCGGCCAGCGCCGCCAGGCGCACGGGCGAGTTCGTCGCGCCGTAATGATCGTAGCCGCCGCGGCGCTGCACGAACTCGAATTCGAAGCGCGCGTCGAACGGCGCCGCATAGGCGTGCAGGAATTCGCCGCCGCGCTCGTCGCGCTCGTAGAGCAGGCCGTGCCGGCGCAGCGACTCGAGCAGCGCCGGGTCGAGGTCGTAGCGCGCCTGCAGGTCGTCGTGGTAGTTCGCCGGCACCGGCAGCATCGGCGCGCCGCGGCGGTGCAGCTCGGCCAGGGTGGCGAAGATGTCGTCGACGGCGATCGCGATCTGCTGCACGCCGGCGCCGAAGAAGCGCGAGACCGAGCGCGAGACGACCGTGTTGTCGCGCTCGGAGACGATGAGCGAAGTGCGCACCGCGCCGTCGTCGGATTCGATCTCGCGGCTGCGCAGCACGCCGTAGGGATCATGCAGCACGACCTGGCGCCGCGGCACGAGGCCGAGCACGGCGCGCTGGAACAGCACCCAGGGGTTGATCTGGCCCGCCGGCACGGCGCGCACGACATGGTCGATGCGCGCGCCGCCCGCGGGCGCCGGGGTCGCCGCCGCGGCCACGGGTTCGAAATCGGCCTCGAAAGCCTGCGCCCGGCCGGCGGCGGGTGCGCAGAAATACACCAGGCTGCCGTCGGGCGCCGTGACCGAGGGCACCGAGAGCTCGTTCGCGCCGTCGCAGCCGCCCAGCGTCGCGCAGCCGAGCGCGCGCGCACGCTCGATCGCGGCGCAGGCGTCGGCGGTCGTCAGCGCCAGCGCGCAGGCCGAGGCGCCGTGGATCTCGAAATAGGAGCGCGCATAGGAATCGGGCTCCTGGTTCAGCAGCAGCCGCACCTCGCCCAGCGCGTAGAGGTCGATGCCGCGCGTGCGGTGGCGGCCGTGCAGCGCGAACCCGAGCGCGACGAGCAGGGCCGCGAGTCGATCGGCGGCCTGCGGGTCGACGGCGAATTCGATGAACGACCAGCCCGCCAGGCGCGGCGCCGGCGGCGCCTCGAACAGCGCGGCGGCGGCCGGCGGTGACGGCGGCGGAGGCCGCGTCAGCCGCACCTGCTCCTCGAGCCAGAGCAGCGAGCGCATCGCGTCGCCGGCATTCGCGCGCGCCGGCGCCGAGCGGAACTCGTCGTTGAAGACCTCGAGCGAGATCGTCCCGCGGTAGCCGGCATCGAGCACGGCGCCGAGGAAGCCGGTGACGTCGAATTCGCCCTGGCCCGGGAAGCAGCGGAAATGCCGGCTGTGGCTGAGCACGTCGGTCTGCACCCAGGGCGCGTCGGCGAGCTGGACATAGAAGATCCTGGCGGCCGGGATGCGCGCGATGCCCGCCGGGTCGTCGCGCAGCGCCAGCGTGTGGAAGCTGTCCAGCGTGAGGCCGAAATTGGGCCGGTTGACGCGCTGCACGACGGCCCAGGCCTGGGCGTACAGCTTGATCTGCCGGCCCCAGGCCAGCGCCTCGTAGGCGATGCGCAGGCCGCGGCGCTGCGCGCGCTCGGCGAGCATCGCGTATTGCTCGGCCAGCTGCTCGATGTCGCCGCTGGCCTCGGGCTGGACGTTCGAGCACACGAGCAGCAGATCGGTGCCGAGTTCGCCCATGAGGTCGAACTTGCGTTCGGCGCGGTCGAGGCTGCGCTGCACCTGCTCCAGGCGCGCGCCGTCGAAATCGCGGAAGGGCTGGAACATGTCGATCGCCAGCCCGAGGTCGGCGGCCAGCGCCCGCACGTCGCGCGGGCTGCCGCTGAACTGCAGCAGGTCGTTCTCGAACAACTCGAAGGCGTCGAAGCCGGCCGCGGCGATGGCCTCGACCTTCTCGCGCAGCATGCCCGAGAGCGAGACGGTGGCGATCGAGCGGCGCATCGCGCTGCCTAGTACCGCAGGCGCGCGACTTCGCGCAAGGCCTCGGGCGTCGTCGTCGGCAGGCCGAAGAATTCGAGATAGGCCGGGATCTGCTCGAACAGCATGTCCGAGCCGATCTGGTAGCGGCAGCCGCGATCGCGCGCGGCGCGCAGGAAGGCCGTCATCTCCTGCTTCATCACGACCTCGCCGACGAAGGTCGACGGCGCGATGCGCGAGACATCCATCGGCAGCGGGTCGCCGTCGTCCATGCCCATCGGCGTGGCGTTGACGACGAGGTCGTGGCCGGCGGGGTCGTTGCTGCCGACGGCGACCTTCAGCGCCGGGTAATGCGCCGCGAGCCGCTCGCCCAGCGCCACCGCCGAAGCCTCGTGCGCGTCGTGGAGCGTGATCGCGCCGATGCCGGCGGCGGCCAGCGAGGCCGCGATCGCCGAGCCGACGCCGCCGGCACCGACGACGAGCGCCGCGATGCCCTCGGTGGCGCAGCCCTTGCGGTGGATGCCGCGCACGAAGCCCTCGCCGTCGAACAGGTCGCCGACGAGGCGGCCCTGTTCGTCGCGCCGCACGGCGTTGCACGAGCCGGCGATGCGCACCGTCGGCGTCGCGACGTCGAGCAGCGCCACCGTCGAGACCTTGTGCGGCATCGTGATCAGCGCGCCGCGGATGTTCTCGAGCGTGAACACCGAGCGCAGGAAGGCGGCGTAGTTGGCGCCCTGGCAGCCCATCGGCACGACGACGCAGTCGACGCCGGCGCGCTCGAAATACGGGTTGTAGATCATCGGCGCCTTGAAGGCATGGGTCGGCCAGCCGATGTGGGCGATGAATTCGGTCCTGCCCGTGATCATCGCAGCGCTCAGCCGTTCTCGACCGCCGAGACCGCGGCGCGCAGCGCCAGCAGGTAGCTGTCGACGCCGAAGCCGCAGATCTGGCCGCGCACGATCTCGGCGAATACCGAGACATGGCGGAAGGCCTCGCGGGCATGGATGTTGGACATGTGCAGCTCGACCACCGGCACCGTCAGGATCGCGAGCGCATCGCGGATGCCGTAGCTGTAGTGGGTCCAGGCGCCGGCGTTGATCAGCACCGCGTCGACCTTGTCGGCGTAGGCCTGGTGGATGCGCTCGCACATCGCGCCTTCGCTGTTGGTCTGGAAGCTCTCGACCTCGGCGCCGAGCTGGCGGCCCAGCGACTGCAGCCGCGAATCGATCTCGGCCAGCGTGATCGTCCCGTATTGCTTGGGGTCGCGCTTGCCGAACATGTTGTGGTTGATGCCGTGCAGCATGAGGATCTTCATCGGGCGCTTTCTCTAGGGGGGGATCTCGACCGTGCGGCCGCTCGCGGCGGCCTCGGCGATGGCTTCGGTGACGCGCAGATTGGCCAGGCCGTCGCGCGCGCTCACCAGCGGCGCCGCCTCGCCGCGCACGACGGCGCCGAAATGCGCCATCTGGTGCAGCAGCGGGTCGTCGCGCACGACGCCGACGACGCCGAGCTCGAACGGCTTGAACCAGGAGCGGTCGGCCGCGCGCGGGTAGGTCTTGAGCCGCAGCGTCGGCACGGCCAGGCTGCCGTCGGTGCCGGCGACGAGGTAGCAGTCCTCGTCGTCGCAGCTCGCGTAGGCCGGGTTCTCGCGCGAGGTCTGCTCCCAGCTGCGCGCGCTGGCCGCGCAGTCCGAGAGCATGAAGCTGCCGAGCGCGCCGCCGGCGAAGCGCAGCGTGATCGCCACCGTGTCCTCGACCGCATGGCCGCGCGTCGCGCGCGAGGCCGTCGCCTGCACGGCCTCGATCTCGCCGCAGAGCATGCGCAGGTTGTGGATCTCGTGGATGAGGTTGAGCAGGATGGGCCCGCCGCCGATCTCGCGCCGCCAGGGGCTGCTCTCGAAATAGGCGTCGGGCTTGTAGAAGGTCGCGCTGCCGGTCACCGCGACGAGGCGGCCGAGCCGGCCCGAGGCGACGACCGCGCGCGCCTTGGCCATGATCGGGCTGTGCGCGCGGTGGTGGCCGATGAGCAGGCGCGCGCCCGCCTCGTCGACGGCGCGCACGAGCGGCCTGGCCTCGGCGACCGTCGGCGCGATCGGCTTCTCGAGCAGCACGGCGACGCCGCCGGCGATCGCCTCCAGCGCCTGCGGCACATGCAGCGCATTGGGCGTCGCGATGACGAGGCCGTCGGGCCGGTCGGCGGCGAACAGCTCGGCGATCGACGCGTACAGCGGCACGCCGGCGGCCGCGGCGACGGCCTGCGCCGCGGGCGCGGGGTCGACGATCGCGCTCAAGGTGCAGGGCGGGCTGCGCTGCAGCACGCCGACATGGGCGCGGCCGATAACGCCGGCGCCGGCGACCGCGATGCGCGTCGGTCCGGGCATCAGAACATCTCGCCGCCGCGGGCGCGCCGGATGATGTCGAACACCGCGACGAGGTCGCCGATCGGGATCTGGCCCGGCGCCGAGGCCGCCTCGCCGACGGCGAAGGTCAGGCCGGAGCCGAAGAGGCCGCCGATCATGCGCGTCACCGAACCCAGCGGGCCCATCGACATGCTGATGAGCGGGATGTGCGACTTGGCATCGGCGCGCTCGGTCGCGGTGAGCAGCGTCAGCACGTCGGCGCGGTCGCGCGGCATCACCGCGACCTTGGCGACATCGGCGCCCAGGCGCTCGGCCTCGAGGAACAGGCGCACGAGGAAATCGACATCCGGCGTGTAGCTGAAGTTGTGGTGCGAGAGGATCAGCCGCACGCCGTGGCGGCGCGTGCTCTCGCGCACGCGGGCGACCTGGTCGGCGGCGTTGCCCATCTCGAAATCGATGAAGTCGACGAGCCGGCTCGCGGCCACCGTGTCGTAGAGCGCGACCACGCCCTCGTCGTCGAGCGCGATGCGCTCGCCGCCCTCGCGGCTCGAACGGCGCGTGAAGATGACGGGCAGCGTGCCGACGAGCCGACGCAGCGACTGCGCGACCTCGATCACCGCCGCCGTGTCGGCGATGGCCTCGAAGAAATCGACGCGCCATTCGATGATGTCGGGCTTGCCGCGCAGGACGCCGGCGGCCTCGGCGAGCACGCGCTCGGCGCTGCGGCCGACGAGCGGCGTGCACAGCAGCGGCGTCTCGCCGCCGAGGCGCTTGCCGCGCGTGTCGATGGTCTTCTTGGCGGGATGCTTCATGGGGGATTCGATGCCGTGGGCGGGTGGAGTTGCGGGGGCGCGCAAATCGTCTCACAGGCTGCCGACGGCGGCGCGCGGCGCCGGCGCGGCGGGCTGGCCGCCGGGCGCGGCGTGGCGCGCCAGATAGGCCTTGAGCGATTCGAGGCAGCGCGTCGCATGCTCGGCGTAGCCGATCTCCTCGTGCAGTTCCTTGTTCGGCGATTCGATCGAATAGACGCAGGGCGGCAGGTGGGCCAGGATGGCCGCGATGTCGATGCCGCCTTCGCCCGCATACTGCCGCGCCTCGCGCAGGATGCGGATCATCTCGCCGCGGTCGGTCGGGATCTCGGGCTGGGCGTCGCACAGGTGGGCGAAATGGAACCATTCGCGCGGCAGCCCGTCGAGGTCGGCCGGGTTGTCGCGCGCGCGGTGGAAATGGTGCATGTCGATCATCAGCCCGGCGTTGCTGCGGTCGACCTGGCGCAGCACGTCGACCGCCTGGGCCAGGTTGGCGACGGCGGCGATGGGCACGTATTCGAGATCGACCGTGAGCCCGAACGGTTGCGCCAGGTCGCAGATGCGGGCGAACTTCTCGAGATAGAAATCGCGCTCGCCGCCCCAGATGCTCGACAGCACGGCCTTGGCGCCGAGTTCGGCCGCGACCTCCATCGCCGGCAGGTATTTGGTCGGATGCAGGCCCTCGTAGACGCGCGCGAGTTCGATGTCGTGCACGCGCACCCCCGTGGCGGCCAGCGCGCGCTTGGTCTGGCGCAGCATCTGCGGGTTGTCGGCGAGGGCGTAATTCGGCTCGCCCGGCAGCCCCATGTAGATCGGGCGGATGCTGACGTAGTCGTAGCCGGCGCGCGCCGCGATATAGATCATCTCGGGCGGGGGGCAGCCCAGCACCGTCAGGTGCGCTAGCGAAAATTCCTGTTTCATCGGCTCGGTCCAGATGCGCGACGACAGGACGGCTGTGCGTCGCGATCGGGACGTTGACGCCGGCCGATCGATTCGACAAGGCCGAGTCGGCCCCTCGGGGCGATCATCGCCCGTCCTGCGCGCTGATCGCCCGATTGAGGGTTATTCCCAATGCGACGGCGGGAGCCCCGGCGATTCCGGCTCGCCCGGGCTGCGATCGCCACCGGTCCTAAATCCCCGAGGCCTTTCGGACATCGAGAATCTTTAGTTCACTTGCGCTTTACACTGATTCACGATGTCGGATTTGGAATGCCGGCCTCGCCGTCGGAGACCGGCGTCTCCACCAGCCCTCGGAGATCCAGCATGATTCATACGCGTCGTCGCTTCGGTCGCACCCTGGCCGCCGCTGCCGCGGTCAGCGCCGCCTGGCCGCTGGGCGTGGCCGCGCAAGCGCCCCGGGTCATCAAGTTCAGCCATGTCGTGGCCGAGAAGACGCCCAAGGGGCAGGCGGCACTGAAGTTCAAGGAACTGGTCGAGAAGACGTTCCCGGGCCGGGTCCAGGTGCAGGTGTTCCCGAGCTCGCAGCTCTTCGGCGACGCCAAGGAACTCGAAGCCGTGCTGCTGGGCGATGTCCATCTCATCGCGCCCTCGCTGTCGAAGTTCGACCGCTACACGAAGAAGATCCAGGTCTTCGACCTGCCCTTCCTGTTCGACGACATGGCCGCGGTCGACCGCTTCCAGTCCAGCCCCCATGGCCGGGCGCTGCTCGAATCGATGACCGGGCGCGGGCTGCGCGGCCTGGCCTACTGGCACAACGGCATGAAGCAGCTCTCCGACAACCGCGAGCGCCTGCTGCGGCCCGAGGACGTCAAGGGCCTGAAATTCCGCATCCAGGCCTCGGACGTGCTCGAGGCGCAGTTCCGCGCCCTCGGCGCGAACCCGCAGAAGCTGGCCTTCGCCGAGGTCTACCAGGCGCTGCAGACCGGCGTCGTCGACGGCCAGGAGAACACCTGGTCGAACATCCATTCGCAGAAGTACTACGAGGTGCAGAAGTCGATCGCCGAGACCAACCATGGCGTCATCGACTACATGGTCGTGACGAACGCGAAATGGTGGGACGGCCTGCCCGCCGACATCCGCGCCGGCCTCGCCGCGGCGATGGCCGAGGCCACCGCGCATGGCAACCGGCTCGCGCACGAACTCAACGAGGCCGACCGCCAGCGCATCGTCGAGGCCGGCAAGGCCCGGGTGCACAAGCTGGGCCGGGACGACATCGCCGCCTGGCGCAAGGCGATGGAGCCGGTGTGGCGCAGGTTCCAGGGCGAGATCGGCGGCGACCTGATCGCGGCGGCGCAGAAGTCCAACACCTGAAATGAAGCCCCCAAGCTCGCTTCGCTCGCTGCCCCCCGAGGGGGCGCCAGTGCCCTTGGGGCGGCCCGGCGGGCACTGATCCGCTCGCGCCATGCGCTGGCTCGAGCGCCTCGAGGAAGGGCTGATCGCGCTGCTGATGGCGGCGATGACGCTGCTGACCTTCGCCCAGGTCGTCGCACGCTATGTCTTCGGCTACAGCTACACCTGGGCGCTGGAGGCCACCGGCGTGATGTTCGCGTGGCTGATCTTCGTCGGCATGGCGTACGGCGTGCGCATCGGCGCGCATATCGGCGTCGACATCGTGGTGCGCAAGCTCGGGGCGCGCGCGGCGCGCGCGGCGGCGCTGCTGGCCAGCGCGCTGTGCATCGCCTACGCGCTCATCGTCGCCTGGGGCGCGACGCAGTACGTCGTCAAGATCCACGATGTCGGCATCCTGATGCAGGACCTCCCGGTCCCGAGCTGGATCCCGCGCCTGGTGCTGCCGCTGGGCTACGCGCTGCTGGCGCTGCGCTTCGGCCAGATCGGGCTGCGGCTGCTGCGCGGCGAGCGCGCCAGCCTGCTCGGCGACGAGGCCGAGGACGCGCTCCGGCACCGCGACCTGGCGGCCGAGGAGGCCGAAGAGACCGGGGAGGCCGCGCGAGGCGGCGGCACGCCATGACGGTCGCCACGCTGTTCGCGCTGCTCGTCGTCTTCATGGCGCTGGGGATGCCGGTGGCGGTGTCGCTGGGGCTGTCGTCGCTGCTGACCATCCTCGCCTTCGCGCCCGATTCGCCGGCCTCGCTGGCGCTGAAGATCTACGAGACGAGCGAGCATTACACGCTGCTGGCGATCCCGTTCTTCATCCTCGGCGGCGCCTTCATGACCACGGGCGGCGTGGCGCGGCGCATGATCCGCTTCGCCAACGCCTGCGTCGGCCATCTGCACGGCGGCCTGGCGATGGCCTCGGTGCTGGCCTGCATGCTCTTCGCCGCGGTCTCGGGCTCGTCGCCGGCCACCGTCGTCGCCGTCGGCGGCATCGTCATCGCCGGCATGGTGCGCGCCGGCTACCCGCAGCCTTTCGCCGCCGGCGTCGTCTGCAATGCCGGCACGCTGGGCATCCTGATCCCGCCTTCGATTGTGATGGTCGTCTACGGCGCCGCCACCGAGACCTCGGTCGGCAAGCTGTTCATGGCCGGCGTCGTGCCCGGCCTGCTGCTCGGGCTGCTGCTGATGGCGGCGATCTACGGGCGCGCCCGTCACCTCGACCTGCCGCGCCAGCCGCGTGCGACGCTGGCCGAGGTGTGGCGCTCGGGGCGCGAATCGCTGTGGGGCCTGCTGCTCGTCGTCATCATCCTCGGCGGCATCTACGGCGGCATCTTCACGCCCACCGAGGCGGCCGCGGTGGCCGCCGTCTATGCCTTCGCGATCGCGCTCTTCGTCTACCGCGACCTCGGCTTCAAGCAGGTCCCCGGCGTGCTGGTCGAGGCCGGCAAGGTGACGGTGATGCTGATGTTCATCGTCGCCAACGCGCTGCTGTTCGCGCATGTGCTGACGACCGAGCGCATCCCCCAGCAGATCGCCGAGGCCATCGTCGGCGCCGGCATGCCGGCCTGGCAGTTCCTCGTCATCGTCAACGGGCTGCTGCTGGCGGCGGGGATGTTCATGGAGCCCACCGGCATCATCCTGATCCTGGCGCCCATCCTGTTCCCGATCGCGAGCCGGCTCGGCATCGACCCGGTGCACCTGGGCATCATCATGGTCGTGAACCTGGAGATCGGCATGGTGACCCCGCCCGTGGGGCTGAACCTGTTCGTCACCGCGGGGATCACGAAGATGCCCATCGTCGCCGTGGCGCGCGCGGCGCTGCCCTGGACGCTGCTGCTGCTGGGCTTCCTGGTACTGGTGACCTACGTGCCGTCGATTTCGCTGTGGCTGCCCGAGGGGCTGTTCTGAGCGCCCCCAGACCTGCCGCTATGCCTCAGGCCCCCCGAGGGGGTCAAGCAAACTTGGGAGCGGCCCGGCGTTTCCTGGTGAGCGCGGGGGCCAGTGTCGTGACGCCGGCGCCGGCCACGTCGCAGTCCCCGTCCGATGCGGGTTTCTGGATCGCTTGCGTCCGGCGCTGCGTGAACCCAGTTGCCGGCAGCGCGTCCCGGCGCGCGCTCGTACCAGCCCATCAGCGCGTGCCGATCCCCGATCGCCGCACCGCCCCCTGGCGCGATAGCGACGATCGCCTCGAACCCCATCGGCGCCGGGGCCCACGGTCCAAGGGCACCCCGTCGACCCGGCACATGCGGTGGTCAAATGGCGATCCCTCGTTCGCGCGCGCATGCCCAGGAGTCTTCATGGAAATCGCAGGACTGAGCCTGCACATCATCCTGGCGCTGATCTGTGCCGTGCACGCCGTGCGCACCGGGCAGCCGCTGTACTGGTTGCTGATCCTGTTCTTCTTCCCCCTGCTGGGCAGCCTGGTCTACGGGGTCGCGGTGATCCTGCCGCGCTCGGGACTGCAGCGCGGCGCGCGGCGCGCGATGACGGCGGCGGTGCAGGCGATCGACCCCGGCGGCGCGCTGCGCGAGGCGCGCGCGCTCTACGCCGAGCAGCCCACGGCGCAGCACCAGATGCGGCTCGCGGCGGCGTTGCTCGACGCCGGGCAGGCGCAGGAGGCGGCGCAGCTCTACGAGGACTGCCTGCGCGGGCCCTTCGCGTCCGACCTCGAGATCGGCTACGGCGCCGCGCGCGCCTATCTCGCCTGCGGCCGCCACGGCGAGGCGCTGGCGCAGATCGAATCGCTGCGCCAGCGCAACCCGATGTTCAGGGCCGAGGAGGTTGCGCTGCTGCACGCCGTCGCGCTCGCCGGCGCCGGTCGCGCGGCGGCGGCGCGTGCCGGATTCGAGGCGGTGACCTCGCGTTACGGCACTTTCGCGGCCTGGGTCGAATACGAGATCTGGGCCCGCGCCCAGGGCGATGCCGCCACCGCCCTGCGCGTGCGCGCCGAGATCGACCGCATGACGCGCGGCTGGGGCGCGACGACGCGCGAACTCAATGCCGAATCCCTGCGTCGGCTGGCGGCCGCGCGCGATGGCCGCGGCTGAGCCCGCGCTGTCGACGCCGCGGCTCGCGCTCGAGCCGCTGGCCATCGAGCATGCCGAGGCGATGTACGGCGTGCTCGCGCAGGCCGCGATCTACCGCTATCTCGACCTATCCGCGCCGGCGTCGGTCGAGGCGCTGCGCGCCGTCTACGCGCGCCGATGTTCCGGCGGCCCCGCCGACGGCAGCGAGGTCTGGTGCAACTGGATCGTCGCGCCGCAGGGCGCCGCGCCGATCGGCTATGTGCAGGCGACGCTGATCGCGCGGCGCCGGGCCTGGATCGCCTATGTCCTCGAACCCGGGTCCTGGGGCCGTGGCTACGCGTCCGAGGCGACGGCGGCGATGCTCGTGCATCTGCGCAACGCGCATCGCATCGATGAGTTCCGCGCCCAGGTCGAGGCCGACAATGCGCGTTCGATCCGCCTGCTCGAACGCCTGGGGTTCGGCGCCGCGGCCGCGCCGCCCGAGGTCGCACTCGGGCCGGGCGAGCGCTATTACCTGCGACAGGAACCCTGATGGCCGCGGCCTACCCGACACGCATCGTCTGCATGACCGAGGAATCGACCGAGGCGCTGTACGCGCTCGGCGAGGAGCACCGCATCGTCGGCATCTCGGGCTACACCGTGCGGCCGCCGCGCGCGCGCCGGGACAAGCCGCGCATCTCGGCCTTCACGAGCGCGAAGATCGAGCGCATCCTCGAGCTCGAACCCGAGCTCGCGATCGGCTTCTCCGACATGCAGGCCGACATCGCGCAGGCGCTCATCAGGCGCGGGGTCGAGGTCTGGATCAGCAACCACCGCTCGGTGGACCAGATCCTGGGCTATCTGCTGCGGCTCGGCGCCCTGGTCGGCGCGGCCGAGCGCGCCACGGCCTATGTCGAGCGGCTGCAGGCGCATCTCGACGCGGTCGCGCGCGCCGCCGCCGCGCTGCCGCGCCGGCCGCGCATCTATTTCGAGGAATGGGACGAGCCGCCGATCTCGGCCATCCGCTGGGTCAGCGAGCTGATGGCGATCGCCGGCGGCGACGACATCTTCCCGCAGCGCGCCGCCGCGAGCCTGGGCCGCGACCGCATCGTCGCCGACCCGCTGGAGATCGTGCGCGCCGCGCCCGACATCATCATCGGCAGCTGGTGCGGCAAGAAGTTCAGGCCCGAGCATGTCGCCGCGCGGCCGGGCTGGGACCGGGTCCCGGCCGTGCGCGACGGCGAACTGCACGAGATCAAGTCCTCGCTCATCCTGCAGCCCGGGCCCGCCGCGCTCAGCGACGGACTCGACGCGCTGCACGCCATCGTCGCGCGCTGGGCCGCGGCGCGCTGAGTGCGCGCCGGCGCGCGGCCCGCGCCGCGCGGCCCCGGGTAACCGAGGATGCGGAAACTGAATTCGCAGCGACCGCTCAACGATCGCCTGCATCGACCGATAACCCAGACCAGGGAACAGTCCGCAGCGCGCTCATCGCGAGCCGGGGTCCCGATCCATCGGAGTATCGCGACATGTCATTGGCAACGCTGCGTCTGGGCCCGCGTCTGGCCCTGGGTTTCGGCGTGATCGTCATGCTGTGCGCCCTGGCGCTGGGCTACGGCATCAACCGCATCGCCTCGGTGCGCGACATCTCGACCCGACTGGGCACCGTCGACGCCGAGCGGCTCGCGCTGTCCGAGCGCTGGGGGCGTGCGATCGAGTCCAACACCGCGCGCTCCTGGGTCCTGTTCTTCGCCACCGACGCGCGCATCAAGAGCCAGCTCGAGCGCGAGATCCAGCAGGTCGTCGCGGCCCAGAGCGTGCGCCTGAAGCGCATGAGCGAGATCGCGACCTCGGATTCCGATCGCGCCTTGCTGGCGTCGATCTCGAAGCAGCGCGACACCTACCAGGCGCTGCGCAAGTCGCTGCTGGCGCGCCAGCAGGCGGGCGAGGACATCACCGCCGACCTCTACGACCGCATGTTCCCGGCCGCGCAGGCCTATTCCGACGTGGTCGAGCAGCTGATCGCGAGCCAGCGCCGGAACATGAACCGCACCCAGGCCCGTGCCGAGCGCACGGCCAGGCTGGGCATCGAGGCGATGGCCGGCGGCGGCGTCCTCGCGCTGCTGCTGGCGCTGCTGCTGGCGTGGCGGCTGACGCGCAGCATCGTCGCGCCGATCGCCCAGGCCCAGGCGCTGGCGCGCGCCATCGCCGATGGCGACCTGACGCAGCTGATCGAGATCCAGGGCCGCGACGAGGCCGCCGCGCTGCTCGAATCGCTGCGCGAGATGCAGGGCTCGCTCGCGCGCATGGTCGGTCATGTGCTCGGCAGCGCCGAGACCATCCGCCTGGCCAGCGGAGAGGTCGCGCAGGGCAACCAGGACCTGAGCGCGCGCACCGAGCAGGCCGCGGCGAATCTGCAGCAGGCCTCGTCGTCGATGGAGCAGCTCTCGGGCATCGTCGGCCTATCGGCCGAGTCGGCGCGCCAGGCGAACCGGCTCGCCGGCGCGGCGGCCGCGGTCGCCGCCCGCGGCGGCAGCGTCGTGGCCGAGGTCGTGACGACGATGGACGAGATCAACGGCAGCTCCAAGCGCATCGCCGACATCATCGGCGTCATCGACGGCATCGCCTTCCAGACCAACATCCTGGCCCTCAACGCCGCCGTCGAGGCGGCGCGCGCGGGCGAGCAGGGGCGCGGCTTCGCCGTCGTCGCGAGCGAGGTGCGCAGCCTCGCGCACCGCTCGGCCGACGCGGCGCGCGAGATCAAGACGCTCATCGGCACCAGCGTCGACAAGGTCGAGGCGGGCGCCAGGCTGGTGGCCGAGGCGGGTTCGACGATGGGCGAGATCGTGGCCTCGGTGCAGCGCGTCTCCGACATCATCGGCGAGATCAGCAGCGCGACCTCCGAGCAGGCCGGCGGCATCGGCCAGGTGACGCGTTCGGTGGCCGAACTCGACCAGATGACGCAGCGCAACGCCGCCCTCGTCGAGCAGAGCGCGGCGGCCGCGTCGTCGCTGCAGGAGCAGGCGCAACAGCTGGCGCAGGCGGCGGCGCAGTTCAGGGTCGGCGACCGGGCGCCGGCCTGAGCGCGCCGCGCGGCGTCAGTTGCGGCGCGCCAGCGGCCCGAGCAGCCAGTGCTCGAGCGCGTCGAGTGCGCGTGCGAACTCGCGGTCGGCGAGCATCGAGGGCTGCAGCAGGCCGGCCTGCACGGCCGCGGCGCGCTGGTCGCGCGCGACGTCGAAGGGCAGCACGCACCAACCGCGCGCCAGCGAGGCGGCTGCGATCTGCGGGCATTCCATCACCGGCTCCTCAGCGCCACGTCGCGGGCTGGGCCGGGCCGCCGCGGCGGCGCTCGAGCTCCTCGACCCGGCGCTCGAGTTCGTAGATGTCGGCCGACCCGGCCAGGTAGGCCTCGTCGGGGTCGTCGGCGGGGATGAGCGATTTCAGCAGTTCGATCAACTTGGACATGATGTGGCCTCGTTTGCCCCCGGGTCCGGATAATGACCTAGGGTTAACCCTAGAGTAGTGCTGCGCTGCAGCAATAGCAAGACCCGCGGGTAGAGGAACGTCTCAAATTTCACGGGCGCCGCCGCGGTGGCGGCGCGTGGCGCGCCGTGCCACCGGATCAGCAGGCCGGACGGGTCGCCGCGGGCGCCGCGCCCGCCACGGCATCCGGCCGCCGCGGCCGCACCACCAGCATCGAGACCGCGGCGCACAGGCAGGCCACGCCGGCCGTGTACAGCGCCGGGCTGTACGAGGCCAGCACGGTGCGCGACAGGCCGCCGCCATAGGCGGCCACGGCGCCGCCGAGCTGGTGCGCGGCGAACACCCAGCCGAAGATCATCGGCACGCGCGCGCGCTCGAACGACTGGTTCGCCAGCCGCATCGTCGGCGGCACCGTCGCGACCCAGTCCAGGCCGTAGAACATCGCGAACAGCGACAGGCCATAGAGCGTGAAGTCCGAATGCGGCAGCCACAGCAGCGACAGGCCGCGCAGCCCGTAGTACCAGAACAGCAGCCGGCGCGCGGCGTAGCGGTCGGTGAGCCAGCCCGACGCGATGGTGCCGACGAAGTCGAAGGCGCCGATCATCGCCAGCACCGAGGCCGCCGGCACCGGCGCCAGGCCGTAGTCGGCGCACAGCGAGATGAAGTGGGTCTGGATGAGCCCGTTCGTCGACAGCCCGCAGACGAAGAAGGTGCCGGCGAGGAGCCAGAACATCGGGTTGCGCAGCGCCTCGACGAGCGCGGTGACCGGATCGCCCATGCGCGGACGGCGCGGCGGCGTCGAGGCCGCGGGCGGCGGCGCCGCGGCGTCGGCGCCATAGGGTCGCAGGCCGATCTCCTCGGGCCGGCTGCGCACCAGCATGGCGGCGAGCGTGATCACGAGCGCGCACATCGCCAGCGTCGGCAGCACCGCGACGCGCCAGCCATGGTGCTCGATGAGCCAGGCCGCGAGCGGCAGGAAGACGAGCTGGCCGGTCGCCGTGCTCGCCGTCAGCAGCCCCATCACGAGGCCGCGCCGGCGCTCGAACCATTGGTTGGCGACGGTGGCGCCGAGCACGAGTGCCGTCAGCCCCGAGCCGATGCCCAGCACCACGCCCCACAGGAGCTGGAACTGCCACAGCGCATGCATGCGCGTGGCCAGCGCGAGGCCGGTGGCGATCAGCAGCATCGCCGCGCCGATGATGCGGCGCAGCCCGTAGCGCGCCATCAGCACGGCGGCGAAGGGTCCCAGCAGGCCGAAGAGCGCGAAACGCACGGCCAGTGCCGACGACATCTGGCCGATGTCCCAGCCGAACTCGCGCGCCAGCGGTTGCAGGAACGCGCCCGGCAGCCCGATCGTCGCCGCGGCCGTGAGCATCGTCAGGAAGGCGACGGCGGCGACGATCCAGGCGTAATGGATGCCGCGCGCCTGCAGCCAGCGGGACAGGGGGAGGGCGAACATGGGCGGGTCGGGGGCGCCGCGGTCCGGCGCGCAAGGAGGGCGGGCGCATGATATCGACGGCCGCGGGCGCGCGCTCGCGGCGGCCGCGGGGCGCGGCGCGACGGGCGTCGTAGACTCGCGCCGCGATGTCCGTCGACCCCATCAAAAGGCTAGCTCAATACCAGCTGCTGCAGCAGGTCGGCGCCGGTGCCATGGGCGTCGTCCACCGCGCCTTCGACGTCGACCTCGAGCGGCCGGTGGCGATCAAGCTGCTGCACCCCGACGATGCCGGCGACGCCGACCTCGTGCAGCGCTTCCTGCGCGAGGCGCGCAGCGCGGCGCAGGTGCTGCACCCCAATGTCGCCCTCGTCTACCAGGCCGGCCAGCAGGACGGGCGCATCTACATCGTGATGGAATGGCTGGGCGGCGGCGACCTCGCGCAGGCGCTCAAGCAGCAGGGCCCGCTGCCCTGGCGCGACGCGGCGACGGCGGCGCGCGATGCCGCCGCCGGGCTCGCCGCGGCCCACGCGGCGGGGCTCGTGCACCGCGACGTCAAGCCCTCGAACCTGATGCGCAGCGACGCGGGCAAGGTCAAGCTGGTCGATTTCGGGCTCGCGCGGCTGCATGCGTCGCCGTCGGACCTGACGCAGACCGGCATGATGCTCGGCACGCCGGCCTACATGTCGCCCGAGCAATGCCGCGGCGAGCCGGCCACCCCGCTGTCGGATGTCTATGCGCTGGGCTGCACGCTGTTCTGCCTGCTCACCGGCAAGTCGCCATACGCGGACGCGCACGCGGCCGCGATGCTCGTCGGCCATCTGCAGCGGCCGCTGCCCGACCTGCGCGCGCGCGTGCCCGGCGTCCCCGAGGACCTGTGCCGCATCGTCGAGCGCGCGGCGGCCAAGCAACCCGGCGCGCGCTACCGCGATGCGGCGGCGCTGCTCGCCGACCTGCAGGCCCTGCTCGACGGGCGGCCGCTGGCCGCCGCCGCGGCCGATGCGACGCTGGCGCTGACCGAAGTCCTGCGGCCCGGCGGGTCGGACGCGGGCGCCGCGGTCGACCTCGCGCTCGCGCTCGACGCGCCGGCCGCGCCGGTCGCGTCGCCGGGC